>DAIEJF010000167.1 GCA_027351005.1 Paracoccaceae bacterium
GCGGGCCCAGATCCGCCTCTACCCGCGCCAGTGCGGCCGCCACCCGGTCGGCCGAGGCCACGTCGCAAGCCAGCGCCAGCCCGCCCACGTCGGCCGCCAGCGCGGAAATCGCCGCCTCGTCGCGCGACAAGAGCGCGACCCGCGCCCCTGCGGCGGCAAAGGCGCGCACGGCCGCCGCCCCGATCCCGCGGCTTGCGCCCGTGATTGCCACTACCTTTCCGGTCATTGCGGTCATGCCGTCCTCCTTCAGCGGTTCTTCGCCTGTTACCGCGTCGACGCGTCCGTGGGAATCCCTTGACCGCCGCCGGGTGGCGCAGGATGCTTTGCCCCGAAAGCATTGCCCAGAGAGGATTGCAATGAAACGGTTCTTGGGTCTCGCTGCGGGGGCCGCGACGGCGGGTCTGCTGTGCAGTACGGCGGCGTCGGCGGTCACCGCCGACCAGGTCTGGGCCGCGATGCAGCAGCGCATCGCCGCGATGAACATGACGGTCACGGCCGACAGCCAGACGAAATCGGGGGGAACCCTGGCGCTGAAGGGCGTCAAGATGGTGTCCACGGCGCCCACCGGGCAGGTCACCATCTCGTTCAGCGAACTGGATCTGGCCGAGGGCGGCGACGGCAGCGTGACCATCACGCCGCCCGCCACGATCCCGCTGGATCTGCACCTGAAGAACGACAAGGGCGATGAAACCGACCTGACGGTGTCCGTGACCCAGACCGGCGCAAAGACGGTGGTAACGGGCAAGGAGGGCGATCTGACCTACAACTCGGCCGCCGATGTCGTCACGGCAACGCTCGATGGCATCACCTCGGGCGGCAAGAAGATTGACCTGCGGATGAAAATGGGGCTCGACCGGATGAAGGGCAGCTATCACCTGTTGGGTACCGGTCCGATCGAAGCCGACACGTCTGGCACCATCGACACGGTCAGCCTGACGATCGACGCGACCAACCCCGACGGCACCGGAACGCTGCATGGCCAGGCGCAGATGAGCGGGATCACCTCGTCGGGCAAGATGACGATGGTGCCGGGGGTCGACATGAAGAACCTGGCCGCGGCACTGGCGGCGGGCTATGCGGTCGACAGCACCCTGACCTACGGGCCGACCACGTTCTCCTTCGATCTGGACCAGGCGCCAAAGAAGGACAGCGTGGCGGGCACCGTCGCCGCCGGGAACGTGACCGTTTCGCTGGACAAGGGGCACATCCAGTACGGCGGCGGCAGCACCGGTGCGGATGTGACGGTGAATTCGACCGAAAGCCCGATCCCGCAGATCGCCGTGAAGATCGCGGAATCGGCGTTCAACCTGCTGGCCCCGATCGCCAAATCCGACACCCCGCAAGATTTCAGCCTGCTGGTGAAGCTGGCGGGGCTGTCGGTGAACGAGGACGTCTGGAAGATGGTCGATGCCAAGGGCGTGCTGCCGCATGATCCGGCGACCGTGATCCTTGACCTGGCGGGCAAGGGCAAGTGGGCGTTCGACTTCTTCGATCCGGCCCAGGCGGCGACCCCGCCCGCGGTTCCGGGGGAACTGGACGCGCTGACGCTGAAGCAGCTTCAGGTGACCGCGGTGGGCGCCGAGTTGACGGGGACGGGCGATCTGACCTTCGACAACAGCGCGGTGCCGCCCGGCGGGATGCCCAAGCCCACAGGCGCGGTGAACCTGAAACTGGTGGGCGGCAACGGGCTGATCGACAAGCTGACCCAGATGGGCGTCGTGCCGCAGGACCAGGCGATGGGGGCGCGGATGATGCTGGGCATGTTCGCCAAGCCGGGCGACGGGCCGGACACGCTGACCTCGCAGATCGAGTTCAAGCCGGATGGCGCGATCCTGGCGAACGGGCAGCGCATCCAGTAACGCGTCGGCATCGCGCCACGGTAACGCCTGTGTGCATAAACGGGGCCGCCTGCAGTGGGCGGCCCCTTTTTCACGCCCGCCCGCTTGCACGCCGCGGCAACGCCGACTAGGTCCGAGGAACTGGTAGCAAAAGGCCGATCCGATGTCCGACACGCTGGAATCCCTCGCCCACGCCCTTCTGGATGCCGCCCGCAAGGCGGGCGCGGAGGCGGCGGACGCCATCGCGGTTGACGGAACCTCGATTTCGATCGACGTGCGCAACGGCCGGCTGGAACAGGCCGAACGCTCAGAAGGGGTGGATATCGGGCTGCGCGTGCTGATCGGGCACCGGCAGGCCTGCGTGTCAGCATCCGACACCCGCCCCGAAACGATGGCCGCCATGGCCGAACGTGCTGTGGCGATGGCGCGCGAGGCGCCCGAAGACCCGACCATCGGGCTGGCCGAGCCGTCGCAGCTTGCGCGCAACTGGGATGTGGCGGCGCTTGAACTGCTGGACCCGGCCGAAGAGCCCACCGCCGCCGCGCTGGAGGAAGACGCCCGCCGCGCCGAGGCCGCCGCCCGCGCGGTGACGGGCATCAGCCAGGTAGACAGCGCCGGGGCGGGCTACGGCCGCCGCCAGTTGCATCTGGCGGCCACCAACGGCTTTTCCGGCGGCTACGGACTGAGCTCGCGTTCGATCTCCTGCGTGGCGATCACCGGCACCGGCACGGGGATGGAACGGGACTACCACGCCGATTCCCGCATCTTTGCCGCCGACCTGATCGACGCGGACACCATCGGCCGGGTCGCGGCCGAACGGGCGCTTGCCCGTGCGGGCGCGCGCAAGCCGCGCACCGGGGCCTTTCCCGTGGTCTATGACGAACGGGTCGCGGGCTCGCTGATCGGGCACCTGCTGTCGGCCATCAACGGCGCGGCGATCGCCCGCGGCGCAAGCTGGTTGCGCGACGCGCTGGGCGAGGCGGTGCTGCCCCCCGGCCTGACGCTGACCGAAGACCCCCACCGCCCGCGCGTCATGAGCTCGCGTCCCTTCGATGCCGAAGGGCTGCCCACGCGGCGGCGCGAGATCGTGGCGAACGGCATCCTGACCGGCTGGACGCTGGATCTGGGCACCGGGCGCAAGCTGGGCCTGCCGTCGACCGGCAACGCCACCCGCTCGACCTCGGCGCCGCCCTCGCCTGCGCCGTCGAACGTCGCGCTGACACAGGGCACGCAAAGCCGCGCCGACCTGCTGCGCGAGATGGGCACGGGGCTGCTGATCACCTCGATGATCGGCAGTTCGATCAACCCGACCACGGGCGACTATTCGCGCGGTGCCTCGGGCCACTGGGTGGAAAACGGCGAGATCGCCTATCCGGTCAACGAATGCACGGTGGCGGGCAACCTGCGCGACATGCTCAGGACGCTGCGCCCGGCCAATGATGCGCGTGGCTGGGTGGGTCTGGTCGTGCCCTCGCTTCTGGTCGAGGGCCTGACCCTTGCCGGAGAGTGACCTTGCCCTGCTGACGCGCGCGGCCCGGGCGGCGGGCGATGTGGCGATGCGGTTCTGGAAGCGATCGCCCGCGACCTAGGAGAAGGCTGACAACGCAGGCCCGGTGACCGAAGCCGACCTAGCCGTGGACCGCCTGCTGGCCGGGATGCTGCGCACGGCCCGGCCGGATTACGGCTGGCTGTCGGAAGAGACCGAGGACGGACCCGCCCGCCTTGCCCATCGCCGTGTCTTCATCGTGGACCCGATCGACGGCACCCGCGCCTTCATCGCGGGCGAGGTCGGCTTTTCCCATGCGCTCGCGGTGGTCGAGGATGGTCAGGTGACCGCCGCCGCCGTGTTCCTGCCCGCGCTGGACCGGCTTTACACGGCCGAGGCGGGCGGCCCTGCCCTGCTGAACGGCAAGCCAATCCGGGCGGCCGCACCCGAGGGCGTGCCCCCCTCGGTGCTGACCGGCAGCGGGGCGCTGAAGCCCGAATACTGGCCGGGCGGGGTGCCCGAGCTCAGGCGCAGCTTCCGCCCCTCGCTGGCGTGGCGGCTGTGCCTTGTGGCCGAGGGCAGCCATCACGGGCTCATCACGCTGCACGATACCTGGGAATGGGACATCGCCGCGGGTACGCTGATCGCCGAGGCCGCGGGGGCGCGGGTCACCGACAGGGTCGGCGCGCTGCTTCGGTTCAATGCCGCGGCGGCAAAGACCCGCGGCGTTCTGGCCGCGACACCTGCGCTGCATGCCGACTGGCTGGCCCGGCTTGACCCGCACTAGGGTCAGACCATGCGGATCACATCCTTGTCGATGGCCAGCATGTAGCCCCGCCGGGCGATGTTCTTGACCAGGAGTTCGCTGACGATCTGGTTGCCCAGCGTATCGCGCAACCGCTTGATGCGGGTGGCCCCCGCCGCCTCTTCGCATTCGGCGGCGGATTTGCCCGAGATCAGCGCCTCCAACTCGGCGCCCGACAGCACCTCGTCGTCAAGCCGCGCTTCGGCCAGCGCGGCCAGAGTCTCGATCGCGGCCTCGGTCAGCTTGAATTCGAGGTTGTTGAGGTAAACTGTGTTTTCCGCCCGGCTGATCAGCAGCGAGGATACCTGGATGCCCGTGGCCTGGATGGCAGAGATGCGGCGATTCTGGTTGATGATGGTGACCAGAAACACGAGCGAAGCGATCAGGAGCGCGGTGGAAAAGACCAGCAGCACGAAGATGACCACCCGATAGGACACCAGCACATCCGAAAAGGCGGTGCCCGATTGCGCCAGGATCTCGAGCAACTGGATCTCGCTGGCAGAGGTCAGCGCGTTGTTCTGGGTGAAGATCTGTTCGACCCGTGCGTTGAACGCATCGGCGTCGGGCAGGTTCAGGAACAGGAACACTGCCGCCGCAGCCAGGATCGCCACGATCGCAATGATGCCAAGCGTGACGACGCGGTTTCCCGCGCGCAGCCTGTCAGTAGCGGAGGTAGAAGGCTCCGGCACTCTCTTTCCTCTGGGCAAGACCATCGGGGCCGAAAATGGAGAGGACGGCCAGCAAGGTCCAGCCCTCCTTCGCGATACGGGCGGAAATCGCCGATCGGGCCGCGGCAGGGCCGGCGCAGGCGCCATTCTGCAACTCGATCACGCCGTAATGCAGGCGCAGCGGGTGTTCGCGCTTGGCCTTGTAGTCGGCGTAGCAATTCGCAAAGGCCGGTTGCCCAAGCGCAAGGGCCAGCAGCGGGCCGGCCAGTGCAAGACGAAGGAAGGATGCGCGTTTCATGCCCCGAGCATGGCCGGACGTGCAGCGCAATTCAATAACATGAGCCATTTATGGCCGAGGTTATCGCATAACACGGCCCCGATATTGCTCTGCCATGCCCTTCGGCCCCATCTGGCGGCTATCGACGGCACCGCGATCACGACTCCCGGTGCCACGGTCGGGAAAGGACACTCACAATGCGTATCGCCAGAACCCTGACACTCGGGCTCGCCACCGCGGCCGTCGCGGTGACGGGCTTTGCCGCCGCTCCGGCCCGCGCCGACAATCAGGCGCTGTTCAACCTGCTGGCCGGGGCCGCGGCAGGCGCGATCATCGCGGGCGCTGTCAATGACAACCAGTACCGCAGCCGCGATGGATGGTACCCCGCCCCACGCTACGCGCGCTGGCATGGCGACGACCACCATGGCTGGGGTCGTGGCGGTTGGCGGCATGGCGACGATGATGAGAGCGAGGGCTACTGGGGCCCGCGCCCCTATTCCAACGACTGGAACCGCTGACCCCGGGCGCAGCCGCGCCCGACTGACACCTGCGAGCAGAAGACCAGAGGACGACAGAGATGACCATTCGCAGAAACACCCTTGCCGCAACGGCGGTCGCCGCGATGCTGGCGGCCAGCCTTTCGGCCCCCGCGGCCCAGGCCGAGAACGGACGGATCGGCAGCTTCATCGCCGGTGCCGTCATCGGCGGCGCCCTTGTGAACGGGATCAACCACGCCCCGCCGCCGCCGCCGCGCGTGCAGTATTACCCGCAGCCCGCGTACCCGCAGCAGCAATACTATTACGCGCC
>DAIEJF010000182.1 GCA_027351005.1 Paracoccaceae bacterium
ACCGGCGATGTCGATCGTCCCTTCGAGGCTCATCTTGCCGATTTCGCCATCGGCGGCGCCCATTGTCACCTTGATCATGCAGACCTCTACCCCCACTGGGATCGCCCTGGCCGAACATCCCGGCCATCCACCACCTAGCACATCGAACATGACAGAAACGTGTCAGGCGGCGGCGAACTCCGTCGCTGCGCCACGGCCCTAGACAGGCTGCCATCGGCTTTCTACCTTGGGTCGCATGCGGATCCTCGTCACATCAGATCTTCACTACGCGCTGCGGCAATACGACTGGCTGTTGTCGGTTGCCGCGGGCTATGATGCCGTCATCCTTGCGGGTGACCTGCTCGACCTGGGCTCGGTGGTCGAACTGCGTGCGCAGATCGTCGTGGTGCGGACCTATCTGGAGCAGATCCGCCAGCAGACCCGTGTCATCGTCTGCTCGGGCAACCACGATCTCGACATTCTCGACGCGGCAGGCGAGCGGAGCGCGGGCTGGATGGCCCGGTTCGACGATATCGGTGTGATCTCTGACGGCGAGTCGGTGGCGCTGGGCGACCTGCTGATCACGGCGTTCAAGTGGTGGGACGGGCCGGAAGGCAAGGCTGCAATCGCGCGCCAACTGGCCGAGGCCCGCGACATTCCCCACCGGCGCTGGATCTGGGTCTATCACGCCCCGCCGGCCGACAGCCCGGTCAGCTGGAACGGCCGCAGGCACTTTGGCGACCGCGAGCTTTCGGCATGGATCGCCGATTGCGCGCCCGACATCGTGCTGTCGGGCCATGTCCACCCCTCGCCGTTCGTCGGTGGCGGCTCGTGGGCCGACCGCATCGGCGACACATGGGCGTTCAATCCGGGCCAGCAACCGGGAACGGTACCTGCGCATATCGTGCTTGATCTGGATCGCGGCGAGGCGCTGTGGTCGTCGTTCGAGGGCATGCAGCGGCTTGCGCTTGATGCGCCAGACCATCGCCCGTCGCCCGTGACCTCTGCCCCGGACGCGCCGCTTACAGCCTAGGATCGTCCGTATTCGCCTCAACCGGCGCGGGCGCGCTGCGCTGTTCGTTCAGAAGCGAGCTGAGGATGCGGTCGACAAGGCCAAGGTGGCCCTGCTCGCCCTCGAACTGGCGCTTCATGTCGGCAAGGTAGGTGGTGGCGTCCTGCAGGCGCTGGGCCAGCAGGCGCGCGGCATGGAGCGACACTGCCGGGCTGGAGGCAAGGAACGCCATGCCATCCTCGGCCACCCGCAGGCGCGCCTCTGTCCCGGCGCTGACGGTTGCGCTGTAGGGCACCCCGAGAAGCTGCGACATCTCGCCGAAGAGCGCGCCGGGCTCGCGTACGCGGCTGACCCTGTAGGCCCCGCGCCAGACATCCATCGTGCCATCGACCAGCACATAGATCGCGGTGCCGCGCTCTCCCTCGACGATGAGCCGTTCGCCCGGCTGCAGGACAATCTCGGGAAACTGCGCGCAGCTTTCTAGCACATCGTTCATGTCACACCCGCCCGCATACCCTGATTGGGCGCAAGTTTAGTCATGGCCACCGGGCCCGTCAAACCGTCTGCGCCGGTGTTCGGCCCCGGTATTGCAGCGCCGCGAGATGGCGTCGGCCCAGGTCCATCCGATCGCCCTCTGCCACCTCTGCAATTCGACAGGTTGGCGACAGCTTCGGGCGGTAGTCGTCACAGGACCGACATCGGCGTGAGGACCGCCATGCACCATCAGACCCCCGCCTTTGCCCATCCGGGTGGCCGAACCGGGTCGATCCTGCGGCGGCCCCAGATCGCGCCGCTTATCCGTAGCTGGTCGGAGGAGCAGTTCACCTTGCCAGGTTGAGAGCCGTTCGCAAGGCGCACGGGGGGCAGGCCCTGGGGCCCGCCCCGAAGCGCCGCAAAATGACTGCATTTTGGGAGGAGACCACATGCAACAGAACCTGAAGACCCTGGGCCTTGCCGCGCTTCTTGCGCTGGGCACCGCGAGCCCGACCCTTGCGGGCACCGCCGAACAGATCGCCGCCGCCACGGCGGAAGGCGCGGTCTCGATCTATACCGCGACCGACATCGCACAGGGCCAGGCCCTGATCGACGCCTTCAAGGCGAAGTATCCCGGCATCACCATCAACTACAACGACGTCGGCACGAACGGCGCCTACAATCGGGTGATCTCGGAAGCGGCGGCCGGGCAAGTCGGCGGTGACATCATCTGGACCTCGGCGATGGACCTGACGGTGAAACTGGCGGCGGATGGCTATCTGGCGACCTATGCCTCGACCGAGAAACCCTCGCTGCCCGCATGGGCGGATTACAAGAACATGGTCTATGCCACCTCGGTCGAACCGATCGGAATCCTGTACAACAAGAACGCGCTGAAGGCCGATCAGGTGCCCAAGACGCGGGCCGATCTGATCGCCTTCGTGGCCAATCCCGCAATGGCGGGCAAGGTCGCAAGCTTCGATCCCGAGAAGTCCGGCGTGGGCTTCATGATCGACGTGAACGACCTCCAGCAGACCACCACCTTCTGGGATCTGGCCAAGGCCTTCCGGGCCGGGGGTGGCAAGACCTATTCCGCCTCGGGTGCCATGAAGGAAACCGTGATGTCGGGCGAGAACGTTCTGGCCTTCAACATCATCGGCTCTTACGCGCTGGCCTGGGCCAAGGACAACGACAGCCTGGGGGTCGCCTTCGGAACGGACTACACCGCCGCGCTGTCGCGGGTCGCGGCCATCATCAAGGGCGCACCGCACCCCGAGGCGGCCAAGCTGTTCCTTGACTTCATGCTGTCGAAGGAAGGCCAGACGGCGCTTGCGTCGGTCGGTCTGCCGTCGCTGCGGACCGATGTCGACAGCGGCTACAACCTGACCACGATCGGTGCCGTGGTCGGCGGCAACCTCAAGCCGATCGCGCTGGACGACACCCTGCTGGAATACATGGAGCCGGCAAAGCGCGTCAAGTTCCTGAAAATGTGGGCCGATTCCAAGTAGGACCGATGCCGCCCGGTTTCGCCCCGCGGCGCCAGCGTCGCGGGGCGGCCTGAGACAACTGACGGAACTCCTGGGGAGGAGACGCGACGATGTCGGCACAGGAAACACACTCCGGCGCGGCAAGCGGCGGCAGGATCGCAATCTCATCGGGCCGACGGTCGAGCCCGCCTCGCCCGATGCCGCGACCGGGCGAGGCGCTGGCCTTCCGGCGCACCGTCATCGGCCTGCTGGCGCTGGCGGTCTTGGCCCCGATCGGGCTGATCCTTTATCAGAGCTTTCTGGACGGGCCCTTCTTCATCGCCAAAAGCAGGCCCGGCTTCAGCGCCTATCTCTATGTCCTGACGGACCCGATGTTTTACGAGGCGCTGACGAACACCGTCATCATGGCGGTCGGAATGGTGGCGATTGCCGTTCCGCTGGGGGCGGCGCTGGCCTTCCTGCTGACCCGCACCGATGTGAAGTTCCGCGGCCTGCTGGAAGTGGTTGTGCTGGTGCCGATGTTCATCTCGGCGATCGTGCTGGCCTTCGGCTATACCGTCTCGATCGGGCCGTCGGGTTTCGTGTCGATGCTGGCGCGCAGCGTCTTCGGGTTCGTGCCCTGGAACCTCTACACGCTGGGCGGCATCGTGCTGGTCACCGGGCTCAGCCATGTGCCGCATGTCTATCTCTATGTCTCGGCCGCAATGCGCAACCTGCCCTCGGATCTCGAGGAGGCCGCGCGATCGACCGGGGCGCCCCTGTGGCGGGTCGGTCTGGATGTGACCGCGCCGATGGTGCTGCCTGCGCTGGTCTTTGTCGCCGTGCTGAACCTGATGATCGGGTTCGAGATGTTCGGCGTGCCACTGGTGCTGGGGGACCCGAGCGGCATCACCGTGCTGACCACCTACATCTACAAGCTGACCACCCTGTTCGGGGTGCCGACCTATCAACTGATGGCGGTGGTCGTGGTGCTGCTGGTGCTGCTGACGCTGCCGCTGGTCTGGTTTCAACGCCGCCTCTTGCGCAACAGTCGCCGGTATGCGGCGCTTGGCGGCAAGGGCGGGCGCACGACCGCGATGCGGCTGGGCACCAGGGGACAGGTGATCGCGCTGTCGGCCATCGGGCTGTGGCTGTTCTTTTCGGTGGCGCTGCCCATCGGCGGCATCGTCCTGCGCGCCTTTGTCGATGCCTGGGGCCAAGGGGTCAATCCCTTCGCCCATCTGACGCTGAAGCACTTCGCCAATCTGCTGGAGGTGCCGCGGCTCTATCACGGCATTCTCAACACCGTCATCATCGCGGTGGTCGGCGGCGCGGTGGCCGTGGGGATCTATCTGCTGGTGGGCCTTGCCGGTCACCGCAGCAAGGATCACGCCAGCACCCTGCTCGACTATATCGTGCTGCTGCCGCGGGCGATGCCGAACCTTGTCACCGGCCTCGCCTTCTTCTGGCTGTTCCTGTTCGTGCCGTTTCTGGTGCCGTTCCGGCCGACACTGGTCAGCCTGTTCACCGCCTACCTGATCATGGGTCTGGCCTATGGCCTGCGTCTTCTGCAAGGCACGCTGATCCAGGTCAGCCCGGAACTGGAAGAGGCCGCGCGCACCACCGGCGCCACCGTCACCCGGGCCTGGCGCGACGTGGTGATCCCGATCATCCGGCCCGGTCTTGTCGGCGCCTGGGCGCTGATCATGATCGTCTTTCTGCGCGACTACGCCACCGGCGTCTATCTGATGAGCGCGGGCACCGAGGTGATCGGCTCGCTCATCGTCTCGCTGCTGCAATCGGGGGCGATGGACATCATCGCCGCCCTTGCCTTCGTGAGCATCCTTCTTACCGGCGCGGGCCTTGGCCTCGCCCTTCGCTTGGGAGCCAAACTCCATGACTGATGCGTCCAAAACCGAACTGGTGGTCGAAGATGTCCACAAATACCTGGGCGGCCTGCATATCCTGCAAGGGGCATCGTTCACCGCCGAGCGCGGTTCGATCGTGTCGCTGCTGGGGGCCTCGGGCAGTGGCAAGACCACGCTCTTGCGCTGCATCGCGGGGCTGGAACAACCCGAGGTCGGCCGCATCCGCATTGGCGGCAAGGTCATGCTGGATTGCGATCAACGCCTGACCATCGCGCCAGAGCGGCGCAACATCGGACTGGTGTTCCAGTCCTACGCGCTTTGGCCGCACCGCTCGGTGATGGAGAATGTGGCCTACGGGTTGAAACTGCGCGGGGTCGACAAGATCACCGCCGCCAAGCGGGTGCAGGAGACGCTGGAAAAGATCGGACTTGGCCATCTGGCCGACCGCTATCCCGATCAGTTGTCGGGCGGCCAGCAGCAGCGCGTGGCGATCTGCCGGGCCCTTGTCTATCAGCCCCGCGTGTTGCTGATGGACGAGCCGCTGTCCAACCTCGATGCCAAATTGCGCGAAGAGGCGCGCTACTGGATCCGCAAGCTGGTGCTGGATCTGGAAATCTGCGGTGTGCTGGTGACCCACGACCAGTCCGAGGCGCTGGCGGCCTCGGACAACATCCTGTTGCTGCGCAACGGGGCCATCGTGCAGCAGGGCGCGCCACAGGACATCTATGCCAGGCCCGCCAGTTTCTATGCCGCCGATTTTCTTGGCGCCAACAATGTGGCCAGCGGCCGGATCGAACGCACGGTACATGGCGCCAGCATCCGGGGGCCGAACTGGGCGCTGGACGGGGTGCTGGTCGGCGACACCGGCGAGGGCGAGGGCAAGGCGGTGATCCGGGTCGAGAAGATCGGCGTTCACGGCGCGCCCGCCGAGGGCCGGATCGCGATGCACCTGGACGCCTGCCTCTATCTGGGCGACCGCTGGGAATACCGGCTGAGCTATGGCGACCTGCAGGCCAAGGCCTTCGGCCCCAAAGCCCTGCCATCGGGGCCGGTCTGGGCCGACATTCCGCGCGATGGCGTGTGGCTGTTTCCGGCGGCCGCCTAACCGACCCTGCCGCTCCGCCGCCCGCGCAAGACCTGAGCCCTATTTCACCGGAAAGGTCTTGCGCCAGCGCTCCAGAAAATGGGCGCGGGTCTGCTGGTCAAGGCCAAGCAACAGGGCCGGCGACAGCGGGATCGGCCTGAACAGCGAATTGTCATCGCGGGGCAGACGCAGATCGGACCGGTCGCTGCCCTCGAACGGAAACTGCAACCCCGTTTCGGTCAGCGCGCGTCGGCCCGGATCAGACAGCATGAAGTCGATCAGCGCCGCCGCTGCCGCGGGATTGGCCGCCGCCTTGGGGATCATTGCCGCCCGCATCAGGACCAGCGTGTAATCCGCGGGCGTGACGATGGCGATGCGCGGGTCCTTGGCGGCGCGCTCGCGCGCATAGGACCCCAGCACATTGTAGGCGATCAGATAGCGCCCCTCTGCCACGCCGTCGATGAGTTCCACCGAACAGCAGGTGGCGACGGCGCCCGACCGGCCAAACGCCTCGATCAGGCTGCCAAAGGTGGTCGCCTGCTGGGAATCGGCAAAAGCGAACAGGTAGCCAAGCCCGGATTGTTCGATGTCATAGGTGGCGACCTTGCCCGAATAGCGGCCCTTTTCCGGGCGCAGGAGGTCGATCAGATCGAACCGCGAGGCGGGCGCCTCGGCTGCCGGAACCAGATCCCGGTTGTAGACGATGACCGCCGGTTCCAGCGTGATGCCGAACACCTCATTGCGCCAGTTTGCCGAGGCAGGCAAGGCGTCGGTGCGGGCCGAGCGGTGGGGCTGCGCGCAGCCGTCGTTGACAAGCTTGACCTGCTGATCCACGGCCGAACTGATCACCAGATCCGCCGGAACACCTGCCCCGCCGCAATCGGCCATCGACACCGCGTAAAGCTCGTTCGAGCCCCATTGCTCATAGTCGACCCCCAGATCGGGGGTGGCGGCGACAAAGGCGGTCAGAACGGGCGCAAACAGGGCGACATCCGTGGTGCCCCGCACCAGCAAGCGTCGGGCGGCCGTATCGCTTCCGAAATGGGCGATGATTTCGGGCTTGGTTTGCGCCGTCGCGGACTGGGCCAACAGGCCCGCCAGCAGCAACACGCCGATGGTCCGCCACCGCGACCTCATTCCAGCCCCGTCGTGGCAACTGGCGGCACCTGATCCGGAAACAGCAGCGCCACTTCGAAGTCGCCGCCGGGGGTCCGGCCAAAGCGCACCCTGCCATCATGGGCCCGCGCCACGGCAGTGACGATGGCAAGGCCAAGGCTGGCGCTGCGTTGCGACACGCCCGTGGTGCGATCATAGCGTGCCCCGGCATCCGCCCAGTCCGCCTCGGGCAGGCCGGGGCCGCTGTCGCGCACCCCGATCACCAGAAACGGCGGTTCGGCCCGCACCTCGAGCGTGACGGGGGCACCGCCGTGGCGAAAGGCGTTGTTGACCAGGTTCTTGCACGCCTCGACCAGCGACAGCGCATCGCACCGGCACCACAGGGGGTCTTCTGGCAGGTTCAGCCGCAGTTCGGTGTCCGAGGCGAACAGCTCGTGGTCGCTTTCCTCGACCGTGCGGATGGCGATGGTGCGCAGATCAACGATCTCGCGCGGCACGGCATCGACGCGGTGGATGATCAGCGCATGGTTCAGCAACTGGTCCGTCAGACGGCTGAGGCCCACTGCCCGTGAGTGAATGCGCGCCACGATCGCGCGCTGCCGCGCGGGGTCGGACTCGTCCGCCGCAAGGTCTGCCTGCGCGCGCAACCCGGCCACCGGGGTACGTAACTGATGCGAGGCATCCGCGATCACGTTGCGCATGATCGCGAATTGTCGGCCCTGCCGCTCCATGAACCGGTTGATCGCGCCGACCAGATGCCCGATCTCCCGCGGGACCTCGACATCCAGCGGCGTGAGGTCGCGCGGCTCGCGCAGGGCCAACCCGCGCTCGATCCGGCGCAGGGGGGCCAGCGCCGAGCGGATGGCAAAGGCGGCAAGCCCCGACATCAGCAGCCCGACGACACCGACCACGATCAGCGCGGAACGGGTGATCTCGCGCGCAAGGTCGGACCGCGCGCGCATGGTCTGGCCGACCAGAACCGTGACGGTCCCGCTGAACCCCCGTTCCGAGAACTGCCGCCGCACCGTGGCCAGCCGGATCGCCTCGCCCGAAAAGCTGCCCTGCGCAAAGGTCGCGCCGTCTGGTGGCGGCGCAAAGCCCGGGTAGCCAGTGACAAGGTGGCCGTCGGGCGCCAGAATGGCGTAGACGACCCGGTCTGCCGGTGCCAGCGCCAGCAACTCGAACGCCGAAATCGGAATATCGGCCCGGATCGTGCCCTCGCTC
The DNA here is from genome assembly GCA_027351005.1 of Paracoccaceae bacterium. GTDB lineage: Bacteria > Pseudomonadota > Alphaproteobacteria > Rhodobacterales > Rhodobacteraceae > Solirhodobacter. The sequence continues at coordinate 8,224 of DAIEJF010000182.1, forward strand.
ACGCTGAGCGATCCCGCGATCTGGTCCGCAGCCCCGATCAGCAGTCGGTCATAGGCCAGCTCGGCCGCGTGGCGCCCGTAGGCCAGCGCCGCCACGGCAACCCCTGCCCCGCCCGCCGCAAGAACCAGCGAAACCGACAGCGCCAGCCGCAAGGTCAACGATGTCACGCGGCGGGGCGCGGCAGCCGCGGGCGCCGCGTCGGGGGGCGCCGCATCGGGGGACGCCGCGTTGCGCGGCCGCGGCACGCCGATCTCTGCCCCGGCAAGCCCCGGCAGGCGCATCCTATTCGCCCCGGACAAGTTGATAGCCCAGACCGCGCAGCGTCCGGATCGCGACACCGCTGCCAT
>DAIEJF010000222.1 GCA_027351005.1 Paracoccaceae bacterium
GGATTGTCGCGCCGGTAGATCCAGTCGTGGTCGGGGTGGTTGGCAAAGCGCCACTTGCGGATCGGCCCTGCCATGACGTTCAGGTAATACATCTCGTAGCCATAGGGCGCGCCGCAGGGGTGATGGCCTTTCGGCACCAGAACAAGGTCGTGGTTCGCCACTGCCATCGTCTCGTCCAGGCTGCCATCTTCGGTGAAGACCCGCTGGATGCCGTAGCCCTGCGCCGGGTTCAGGCGATGGTAATAGGTCTCCTCCAGATAGGTCATCCGGGGGAAGTCGTCCTCGTCATGGCGGTGGGGCGGATAGCTCGACCAGTTGCCCTGCGGGGTGAAGACCTCGGTCACCAGAAGCGAATCGGCGTAATCCTCGTTCTCCATCGCGATGTTGTTGATGAACCGCGTGTTGGCGCCGATGCCGCGCTGTGTCAGGACGATCCCGTCCGGTCCGATCCGCCGCGCCCGGTGCCCGCCCTTGCCCGGTGCGGTGCAGACGGCGATGGTGCAATCGGTCTCGGCCACCGCGGACCAGTCGGCATGGTCGGGCACATACAGGCAATGCGGCGGCGTCTTTTCGAACACGTCCATCCGCTCGCCCAGCACGCCCCAGTCCTGCCCGGCCGCGGCAAACCGGGCCTTGCCCTCGACCATGACCAGGATCGCTTCGCGCCCGCCGGTGGCCTCGGCCGCCCGCTCTCCGGCCGCAAGACGATAGAGGGCGAAGCCCACATAGCCCCAGCCCGCACGTTCAGGCGTCAGGTCATGCACCTTGCCCCGCATGCCGTTCGGCTTCACCAGCAGTCCTGCCATCGCACCGCCCCCTTCATTTCCGGTCCGCAAATATCCCACGGGGGTGCGGGGGTGTGAAACCCCCGCTCCCGCCCGAGGGCCGCCCGCGCAGGCTCAGCCGCGGTCAAGCCCGACCTGAACCGCCACGGCCTTGAGGTAGCGCAGGCCCATGCTCTGATAGGTCAGCGGCACCCGCACCGCGGGATCCTGTTCCGCCTCGATCACCAGCCAGCCCTGATAGGCGTGACCCGCCGCGATCTTCAGCACTGCGGGGAAATCCACGCAGCCGTCAGGGTCGCCCGGCACGGTGAAGACCCCCCGCCGCACCCCCTCGAGGAAGCTCAGCCCCTGCTCGCGCACCTCGGCCATGATGTCGGGGCGCACGTTCTTGGCATGGATATGCGCGACGCGCCCCATGTGCCGCCGGGCCAGACGAACCGGATCGCCGCCGCCGAAGGTGCAATGCCCGGTATCGAGCAGAAGATGCGTGGCGGGGCCCGTCTCGGCCATCAGCCGGTCGATCTCCCATTCCACCTCGACGATGGTGCCCATGTGGTGGTGATAGGCCAGCCGGATGCCCTGTGCGGCGGCAAACTGCGCCAGCGCCTCGATCCCCGCGCCAAAGGCCTTCCACTCGCCATCCGACAGCCGCGGGCGGTCGTTCACCGCGACGCCGTCATTGCCATGGATCGCGTTCGAGGTCTCGCAGACGATGATGACGGTGCTGCCCATCGCCTTCAGCAGGTCCAGGAACGGCTGCATCGCGGCCTTTTCCGCCTCGATGGAATTGACCAGCAGGTTCGTGGAATGCCAGCCCGACACGAAGCGCAGGCCGCGCCCGCCCAGCTCGATCTTCAGACCCTCGACCGTGGTGGGCATCTTGTGGCCCTTCTCGATCCCGTCAAAGCCGATGGCGGCGGTTTCGTCCAGACACTGCGCCAGGCTGATATGGGCGCCCAGCGACCGGTCGTCATCGTTCGTCCAGGCAATGGGGTTGGTTCCGTAAAGGATCATGTCTTTCCTCAAGATCAGTCGGCAAGCTGCCGATCTTTCATCCGTTTTTCATAGGCGGCGCGCGCGGCGGCCACTTCGGCGCGCGCGCTCACCTCGGGGACGGCCACATCCCACCAGTGACCGCCCGCCTGCGTACTTGGCCCGGGATCGGTGTCAATCACGATCACGCTGGGCCCCGCACGCCCCCTGGCCGCCTGAAGTTCGGCCTCCAGCCCGCTGATGTCGTTCACTTTTACCGAATGCGCCCCCATGGAGCGCGCATGCGCGGCAAAGTCGATGGCCGAAGGGTTCACATGGTAGCTGTCATCCAGCAGGTTGTTGAACCCGGCCCCGCCCGTGGCCCTCTGCAACCGGTTGATGCAGCCGTAGCCCCGATTGTCGGTCACCACCACGGTGAAGGCCAGCCCCATCATCGCGGCCGTGGCCAGTTCGCTGTTGGCCATCATGTAGCTGCCGTCGCCCAGCATGCAGACGACATCGGCATCGGGGCGCGCCATCTTGATGCCCAGCGCACCGGCGATTTCATAGCCCATGCAGGAAAAGCCGTATTCCATGTGATAGCCGCCCGCAGCGGCATTCCAGAGCTTGTGCAGCTCGCCCGGCATGGTGCCCGCGGCCCCCATGATGACCGTCTCGGGCCGCGACATGCGCTGGACCGCGCCGATTACCTGCATGTCGGTGGGCAGCGCATTGCCCGGCTCGGGCGCGGCCGTGACGCGGGCCACTTCGGCCGCCCAGGCCGCGTTGAGCCCCGCGGAGGGCGCGCCAAACCGCTGCCCACCAAGTGCGGCGCCAATCTTTTCCAGCGCGACTTTCGCATCGGAAACAAGGCTTTGCGCGCCATGCTTGAAGCTGTCATAGGGCTGCACGTTGATCGACAGCAGCCTCCGCCCCGGCGCCTTGAAAAGGGCCCAGGACCCGGTGGTGAAATCCTGGAACCGGGTGCCAAGCCCGATCACCAGATCCGCCGTCTCGGCCACCGCATTGGCGCAGGCGGCCCCTGTCACGCCCACGGGACCGAAGTTCAGCGGGTGGTCATGCGCCAGCGCCGACTTGCCGGCCTGGGTTTCCACCACCGGAATGCCGTGCCGGGTCGCAAAATCGGCGAGCGTCGATTCCGCCCCCGAATGCATCACGCCGCCCCCCGCCACGATTACCGGCGCGCGGGCCTCCCGGATCGCCGCCACCGCGGCGGCCAGTTCGGCCGCGTCGGGTTCGGGCCGCCGGATGCGCCAGACCTTGGGCGCAAAGAAGCTTTCCGGCCAGTCGAAGGCCTCGGCCTGCACATCCTGACAGAAGGCCAGCGTCACCGGCCCGCAATCGGCCGGGTCGGTCATCACCCGCAACGCCCGCGGCAGCGCCGTCAGCAGTTGTTCCGGCCGGGTGATCCGGTCGAAATAGCGGCTGACCGGGCGGAAGGCGTCGTTCGCGCTGACGGTGCCATCGCCGAAATCCTCGACCTGCTGCAAGACCGGGTCGGGCGCGCGGTTGGCGAACACGTCGCCCGGCAGCAAGAGCACCGGCAGCCGGTTCACATGCGCCAGCGCCGCCGCCGTCACCAGGTTCAGCGCCCCCGGTCCGATCGAGGTGGTGACCGCCATCGCACGGCGCCGCTTCATCGCCTTGGCATAGGCGATCGCGCTATGCGCCATGGTCTGTTCATTGTGCCCCCGCCAAGTGGGCAGCACGTCGCGCGCGCCATGCAGTGCCTCGCCCAGGCCCGCCACGTTGCCGTGGCCGAAGATCGCCCAGACGCCCTCGATGAAGCGTTCACCGTCCTCGGTCATCTGCACCGAAAGCCAGCGCACCAGCGCCTGCGCCGCCGTCAACCGGATCGTCATGCCGCCTTCTCCTCCGAACCGCGCGCGCGGTCCCATATCCTGCACAGATTGCCATAGTTCGTCGCCATCAGCGCCACGGCATCGGCATCGTCCAGCGCCCCCGACAGCCAACCGCGCGCCGCCTCGGCGAAGATCGTCCGGCCCACGGCGAACCCTTTCACCAGCGGATGCCGCGCCGCAAGCGCAAGCGCGGCGGCCAGTTCGGCCTCGGGCGCGTCGAGGCCAAGAACCACGACGCCGCGGGTATGGGGGTCGTTGCGGGTGATCGCCGCGCAGGCCGCCGCCCAGGCCGCATCCGTGGCGAACGGCTCGAGCTTCCACCAGTCGGGGAAGACGCCCAGATCGTAGAACCGCTGGATCACCCGGGCCGAGGTGTCATCGGCCACGGGCCCCACCTTCGACGGGATGATTTCCAGCAGGAATTCCAGACGGTTGCGCCGCGCCGCGGTAAAGAGGCGCTGCACCGTCTCCTCTTGCGCGGCGCGGGTCGCGGCATCGTCGTCGGGGTGGTAGAAGCACAGCACCTTGACCACATGTTCCAGCGGCCATTCGCCCAGCCCGCCGCAATCGGGGCCAAGATCGGGCTCCAGCGTCAGCGGGCGCGAGCCCGGCCATTCGGCGGGCCGCCCGATCCAGAGCCCGGTGCCCGCGGCCCGATAGAGCGCCTGCCGCCCCAACCGTCCGTCGCACAGGATGCCATGGCCGGGGCGCCCCCCCGCCACCTGCAAGGCCGCATCAAGGCAGAGGTTCTTGAACGCCTCGATCCGCGCCGCATCCGCCCCCGCCTCGCGCGCCATCTCCTCCAGTTGCATCCGGTGGTCGAAGGCGAACACACGCATCGTGGACCAGTCGCCATGCCGGTTCGTGGCCCAGTGGATCTGCTCCAGCGCCGCGTCCTTGCGCAGCGCCTTTTCGCGAACCCCGCGGGCCAGGAAGAACTGCAATTCCTCCCAGCTCGGATAGGCCGGGGTACAGCCGTGGCGGCTGACCGCGAAGGCCCCACAGGCATTGGCGTATGTCAGGGCGACCGGCCAGGGCTCGTCATCAAGCCAGCCCTTCAGCAGGCCGGACATGAAGCCATCGCCCGCGCCCAGCACGTTGAAGACCTCGATCGGGAAGCCGGGGCCTGCCTGCCCTTCGTCCAGCGTGTCGGGAATGGCGCCCGCGAAGGCCGCAGCCCCCATCGGCCCGCGCTTGCACACCAGCGTCGCCGTCGTCACCGCCCGCACCGCCCTGAGCGCCGCGATCGTGTCGGTGGTACCGCCCGCGATGTGGAACTCCTCCTCGGTCCCCACGATCAGGTCGAAAAGCGGCAGCGTCGCCTGCAGCTTGGCGGTGACGGCGGCGCTTTCGATGAACCGCTCCTCGCCCGCGCCGTGGCCCGCCAGCCCCCAGAGGTTCGGCCGGTAGTCGATGTCCAACGCGGTGCGCGCGCCATGCGCCCGCGCCAGCCGCAGCGCCTTGAGCACCGCGGCCTCGGTGCGCGGATGGCTGAGATGGGTGCCGGTGGCAACAACGGCGCGGGCCTCGGCGATGAAGCTTTCGTCGATGTCGTCCTCGCACAGCGCCATGTCGGCGCAGTTTTCCCGGTAGAAGATCAGGGGAAATTGCTTGTCATCGCGAATACCCAGCAGCACCAGCGCCGTCAGCCGCTCGGGGTCGGTCCTGACCCCGCGCACATCCACCCCCTCGCGCCGCAACTCTTCACGCAGGAAGCGGCCCATGTGTTCGTCACCGACGCGGGTGATCAGCGCCGATTTCAGCCCCAGCCGCGCCGTGCCCGTGGCCATGTTGGTGGGCGAGCCGCCGACATATTTCTGGAAGGACCCCATGTCCTCCAGCCGACCGCCGACCTGGGCGCCGTAAAGATCGACCGACGACCGGCCTATGGTGATCACGTCCAGCGTTTTCATGCGCTTCCTCCAGCCGCCCCGCCCACCCGAGACTCGTCGGCGGGCGACAATTTTGGAATTTTTATTCTATTACGTCGCAGCAGGAAAGCCCTTTCTTCGCCGCCGCCGCCGCGATCCGCAGACAGCCCGGGCCTTGCATCGCAAAAATACACGCAACGCATTGGCGAAGAACAGCTTTATCTGCGAGGTTCTGGCCCGGGCAACACCCGCTTAGCCACCTGCCCGCGCGGTGCCCACCGCAACCGCCAGCGTGATCGCCAGCGCAAGCGTTGCCGAGAGCGACCGAAAGGCACCGAAATCCACCTCGGGGACGGTCAGCACCGCGCTGGCCTGCCGCGCCAGCGGGCTGGTCAACCGGTCTGTCATCGCCACCACGGGTAGCCCGCGCGCGCGGGCATCGGCGGCAAGGGTCAGGGTTTCCTCGCTGTAGGGCGAAAAGGTGATGGCCAGCAGCGCATCGCCCGAACGCAGCGCGTGGCGGTGGTCAAGCTTGCCCACCCCGTCGTGCAGCATCGCCGGAATATCCATCTTCTCAAAGGCATAGGCCAGATAGCTGGCAACCGGAAAGGCCCGGCGCAGGCCGACCAGATGCACGGTATCGGCCGCCTTCAGCACCGCAACCGCCTGGTCGAGCGCGGCCTCGTCGGCCGATTTCGCCAGCGCCTCGAGCGAGAGCCGCCCCGCCTCGACGAATTCCGCCAGCAAGGCGGCCGGGCTGCCCGCGCCGCTTTCCTTCAGATTGGTCAACCGGGTGGAATAATCGGGCCAGCCGGGCACATAGGCCTCGCGGAACAGCCGCTGCATCTCGGAGAACCCGGAAAACCCCAGGATCTGGCAGAACCGCATCAGCGCAGACGGCGGCACATCCGCCCCCGCGGCCAGTTCCGCGACCGTCGACACCGCGATCCGGTCCGAATTGGCCGCGACATAATCCGCACATTGCCGCAACCGCTTCGGCAAGCCGTCGGATATCGCCGCCAGCCGTTCCCGAAACTCCTCCACCGTTCCAGGGGCGACAGACCCAGCCAGTTCGTTCATCCAAAGTCCCTTGACACCCCGCCCGCCTCGCTCGATAGCACACATGGAACAAATATTCCAACACCAATGGAGGAGGCGGTGATGGAGCGGATCGGTGTGGGCCTGATCGGCACGGGCTTCATGGGCAAGACCCATGCATTGGCCTGGCGTGCTGTCAAGGCGGTCATGGGCGATCTGCCCGCCGTCGATCTTGTCGCCCTGTGCGACACCCCCGAAGAGCAGGCGCGCCGCTTTTCCGAGCAGTTCGGTTTTGCCCGCGCCACCACCGACTGGCAGGCGATGATGGCCGATCCGGCGGTTCAGGTCGTCTCGATCACCACGCCGAACCGGCTGCATCACGCGATGGCCCTGGCGGCCATCTCGGCGGGCAAGCATGTCTGGTGCGAAAAGCCGATGGCCCTGACGCTTGCCCAGGCCGAAGAAATGGCGGCGGCGGCGCAGGCCGCGGGTGTCGTCACCATGGTGGGCTACAACTACATCCACAACCCGGCCTTCACCCATGCCAAGCGGCTGGTCACGGGGGGCGCCATCGGCCGCCCGGTGCATTTCCGCGGCTGGGTCGAAGAGGATTACCAGGCCGATCCCGACCTGCCCTGGAGCTGGCGCGCAACACTGTCGGAGGCCGGGCTTGGCGTGCTGGGCGACCTGATGTGCCATCTGGTCTCGATGGCGACGGGGCTGATGGGGCCGATCGACAGCGTGCTGGCGGACACCCAGATCATCCACCAGACCCGCCCCCTGCCCGACGGCTCTGGCCGCGCCGCGGTAGAAAACGAGGATGCCGCCAACGCGCTGGTGCGCTTTGCCAATGGCGCGAAGGGCACGCTCGTCTCGTCGCGCGCGGCCTGGGGGCGCAAGTCGCGGCTGGGCTTCGAGGTGCACGGAACCGAGGGCATGATCACCTTCGACCAGGAACGGTTGAACGAACTGCAGATCTACCAGAACCGCGGGCCGAAGGCGGAACAGGGCTTCCGCACCATCCTGACCGGGCCCGAGCACGCGCCCTATGGCGCCTTCTGCCCGGCGCCGGGCCACCAGTTGGGGTTCAACGACCTGAAGGTGATCGAATGCGCGGGGTTTCTGCGCGCCATCGCGGGCGGCGCGCCCTGCCATCCCGATTTCGCCGCGGCCCTTGGATTCGAGCGCATCATCCACGCCATGGCCGACAGCGCCACCACGGGCGCGCGCGTCAGCCTTTGACCGCCCCCCCGGGCCAACCCGGCGCGGGCCGCGCCCGTCAGAGCGGCCTGAGCCCCGCCCGGAACCGGCGCATGTTCTGCTGATAATGTGCCGCGCTGGCGATCAGGCGCAGCCGTGCGGCCTCGTCCAGTACCCGCACCACCTTGCCCGGGGCGCCCATCACAAGGCTGCCGTCAGGGATTTCCTTGCCTTCGGTGACAAGCGCGCAGGCGCCGATCAGGCACCCCTTGCCGATCTTCGCGCCGTTCAGCACCGTGGCCCCCATGCCGATCAGCGAGCCCTCGCCGATGGAGCAGCCGTGCAGCATCGCGCGGTGGCCGATGGTGCAATTCGCGCCGATCACCAGCGGAAACCCGGCATCCGTGTGCAGCACCGAGGCTTCCTGCACGTTCGAGCCCGCGCCGATGCGGATCTCTTCGGTATCTCCGCGCAGCGTGGCCCCGAACCAGACCGAGGCGCCCGGCTCCAGCACCACGCGGCCGATCACATTGGCATCCGGCGCCACCCAGCAATCCGCGGCGATCTCGGGCACGAGCCCGTCCAGCGCATAGATCATCTCGCCTCGAACTCCCTGTTCAGCCCGCGCACGAACTCGTTCAGCCAGGGTTGGCGGTCGCGCCGCATCCGCTCGGCGGTCAGGATGGTGCGCAACTCCTGCTCGGCCGCGTCGAGGTCACTGTTGACCAGCACATAGTCATATTCGGCCCAATGGCTGATCTCGGCCAGGCTTTTTTCCATCCGGGCGGAGATCACCTCGGGGGCGTCCTGCGCGCGGGTCGTCAGGCGGCGTTCCAGTTCGGCGATCGACGGCGGCAGGATGAAGATCGACACCACATCGCGCCCCAGCACCGAATTGCGGATCTGCTGGCCGCCCTGCCAGTCGATGTCGAAGAGCGTGTCGCGCCCGGCCTCCATCGCGGCCACCACCGGCCCCTTGGGCGAGCCATAGAAGTTGCCGAAGACCTCGGCATGTTCCAGCATCTCGCCCGCGGCCACCATGCCCTCGAATTCGGCCCGGCTGCGGAAATAGTATTCCCGCCCGTCGACCTCGCCCGGGCGCGGCGCGCGGGTGGTGGCGGAAACCGAGAATTTCAGCGTGGGGTCCCAGGCCATCAGACGGCGCGACAGCGTCGATTTCCCCGCCCCCGAGGGGGATGACAGGATGACCAGAAGCCCGCGCCGCTGCATGGGTTACTCCACGTTCTGCACCTGCTCGCGCATCTGATCGATGACCACCTTGAGGTCAAGACCCACCCGCGTCAGCTCGGCCGACTGCGCCTTGGAACACAGGGTGTTGGCCTCGCGGTTGAATTCCTGCATCAGGAAGTCGAACTTGCGGCCGACCGGGCCGGGATCGGCCAGAAGCGCGCGCGCGGCGCCGATATGGGCGGCCAGCCGGTCAAGTTCCTCGGTCACGTCCTGCTTGATGGCCAACAGCGCCAGTTCCTGCGCGATGCGCCCCGCATCCAGCCCGTCGGACGCCGCAAGAAGACGCCCGACCGCCTCGCGCAGATGGTCCGCGGCCTGCGCACGGCGCGTCTCGGCCAGCACGCGCGCCTCGGCGGCAAGGTCCGCGATGCGGTCAAGCTGCGCCGTCAGCACCGCGCCCAGCGCCTTGCCCTCGGCCGCGCGGGCCGCGTGAAACTCGGCCAGCAGGCCCGCCAGATCGGCCAGCAGCGCCGCCAGCAGGGGGGCGCTGTCCTCTTCGGTCTGATCGCCGGTCAGCACGCCTTTCTGTGCCATCACCTCGGCAGCGGTGGCGGGCGCGATCGAGACATCGGCATCCAGCGCCGCGCGTTCGACCGCGCGCAGCGCCACCATCACCGCGTCCAGCGCCACCGGGTCGACCCTGAGCCCCGCGGCCCCGCCTTCGCGCACGAGCCTGAGCGACAGCGCGACATTGCCGCGATGAAGCCTGCGCTGCACCTCGGCCCGCACCGCCGTTTCAAGCCCGTCGACGCCATCGGGCAGCCGAAGCCGCAGATCGAGCCCCTTGCCGTTGACGCTGCGCAGATCCCAGGCCCAGCTTGCCCCCGCCCCCGCGCCACGGCGCGCGGCAAATCCCGTCATCGAGGTGACCATCTGTGCCTCCTGGCGCCCCCAGCGCGGTTAACCATTGCGTCAGGTTCCTCTCCAGCGCCGGCCCGACCTGCCCTATATTAACGGGCGAGTAATCATTTCGCGGGTAGGGTTAACAGAATGTTCTCCCCGCAGCAATCAACGCCCCCGCACAGTGGAGAACAGGATGACGGCAGAGAGCGGCGGCCGCGTGGTCGCCTTTCACGGAGTGCACAGGATGAGCCATCCGCTGATCGACGAGGTGCGTGCCTATTGGCAGGCGAAGCGCGCTGGGCGCGCGGCCCCCACCCGGGCCGAGATCGACCCGCGCGAGATCGCGCCCGCACTGGCCAACACCTTCCTGGCCGACCCCGTGGCGCCGGGTGTGCTGCGGCTTCGGGTGGCCGGGCAGCACCTGTGCGACCTGATGGGCATGGAAGTGCGCGGGATGCCGCTGGCGGCCCTGTTCGCCATGCCTGCCCGGCCGCGTCTGGCCGAGGCGGTGCGGATGGTGCACGACGGGCGGTCGGGCGCGCTGCTTCGGCTGACGGCGCGATGGAGTCTTGGCGCCCCCGCACTGACGGGGCATGCCCTGCTGCTGCCGCTGGCCGATCGGCAGGGCACGGTGGCGCATCTGCTGGGCTGCCTTGTGGTCGAAGGCGGCATCGGCCGTCCGCCCCGGCGGCTGGAGATCGAGGCCATACAGCCCCTGCCCCTCGCGGTCGCGCCGGTCGCGGTGGCCGCGTCGGCATTGGCCGAGGCCGCGGCGCCGTTCCTGCATGCGCCGCAGGCCGGGTCGCACCCCGCCCTGCGGCTGATCACGGAAGCCGAGTGATCAGAGCGAGGACAGCGTCGCCGCCCGCTGCATCTCGCGCCGCGACGACAGTTCCTCGGCCACCAGGAACGCCAGTTCCAGCGACTGGCTGGCGTTCAGCCGCGGATCGCAGGCGGTGTGGTAGCGGTCGCTGAGATCCTCGTCCGTCACCGCGCGCACGCCGCCGGTGCATTCGGTCACGTCCTTGCCGGTCATCTCGAAATGCACCCCGCCGGGGATCGAGCCTTCGGCGTTGTGCACGTCGAAGAACTCGCGCACCTCGCGCAGAACGCTGTCAAAGGGGCGCGTCTTGTAGCCGGTGGCGGACTTGATCGTGTTGCCGTGCATCGGATCGCAGGTCCAGACGACCTTGGCGCCCATCTCCTTCACGGTACGGATCAGGCGCGGCAGGTGGTCGCCCACCTTGCCCGCGCCAAAGCGCGCGATCAGCGTCAGACGGCCGGCCTCGTTTTCGGGGTTCAGCTTCTCGATCAGCACCTTCAGGTCGTCGCTGGTCAGCGACGGCCCGCATTTCAGCCCGATCGGGTTCTGCACGCCCTTGCAGAATTCCACATGCGCGCCATCCACTTGCCGCGTGCGGTCGCCGATCCAGATCATGTGGCCCGAACCCGCCACCGGCAGGCCGGTGGTGGAATCGATCCGGCACAGGGCCTCTTCGTATTCCAGCAGCAGCGCCTCGTGGCTGGTGTAGAAATCGACCGTGCCCAGTTCATGCGCGGTGCCCGAGTTCACCCCGGCCGCGTTCATGAAGTCGAGCGCGTCCGAAATCCGGTTCGACAGCTCGCGATAGCGTTCGGCCTTGTCGTTCTCGGCAAAGCCCAGCGTCCAGGCGTGGACGCGGTGGATGTCGGCGAAACCGCCGGTCGAAAACGCGCGCAGCAGGTTCAGGCTGGCCGCGGCCTGGGTATAGGCCTGAAGCATCCGCGCGGGATCGGGAACCCGGGCCTCGGGCGTGAAGTCGAAGCCGTTGATGATGTCGCCGCGGTAGCTGGGCAGTTCCACCCCGCCCACGGTTTCCATCGGCGCCGAGCGCGGCTTGGCGAACTGCCCGGCCATGCGGCCGATCTTCACCACCGGCACCTTGGCGCCATAGGTCAGCACCACGGCCATCTGCAGCATGACGCGGAACGTGTCGCGGATGTTGTCGGCCGAGAATTCGGCAAAGCTTTCGGCGCAGTCGCCGCCCTGCAGCACGAAGGCGCGGCCCTCGGACACCTGGCCCAGCGCCTTCTTCAGCCGCCGCGCTTCGCCCGCGAAGACCAGCGGCGGGTACTTTGCCAGTTTCGCCTCGACCTCGCGCAGGGCAACCATGTCCGGATAGTCGGGCATCTGCACCCGTGGCTTGCTGCGCCAGTCGGATTTGGTCCAGCCCTTGGTCATGATCGTCTCCAGGTATCGGGTCGGTTAGCGGTACCAGGGCCTTATAAAGAACGCTTGGCGCGCTTGCAAAGGCGAAAGGCCGCTGCCGGCCCTTGAAGGGCGGCTTGGTTGGTGTATCCATGGCGCGGAAACGACAGAAACAGGTCGCTCCATGCTCGAATCGAAGCGCAGGCCGGTGGGTGAACTGACGAGTGCCGCGCCGAAGCGGTTTGTGTTCCTTCTGCTCGACCGTTTTACCATGCTGTCCTTCGCGGGGGCGGTGGAGCCGCTGCGCATCGCGAACCGGGTCGCAGGCCGCACGATCTACAGCTGGCGGCTGGCGGGCGATGGCGGCGACTATGTCACCTGCTCGAACGGCGCGGCCTTCAAGCTGGACATGGGGCTGGACGAGCTGGAGCGCGACGACATCGTGCTGGTCTGCGGCGGGATCGACGTGCAGGCCGCCACCACGCGGCATGTCGTGTCCTGGCTGAGGCGCGAGGCACGCCGCGGGGTAACGCTGGGCGGGCTGTGCACCGCGTCCTACGCGCTGGCAAAGGCGGGGCTGCTTGACGGCAAGAAGGCCACGATCCACTGGGAAAACCAGGATGGCTTCCTGGAAGAGTTCGAGGACGTCAAGCTGACGAAATCGGTTTTTGTGATCGACGGCAACCGGATGTCGACCGCGGGGGGCACGGCCTCGATCGACCTGATGCTGAAGCTGATCGCCGACGACCACGGCGAAGACCTGGCCAACACGGTCGCCGACCAACTGATCTATTCGTCGATTCGAACCGACCAGGACACCCAGCGGCTGTCGATCCCCACCCGGATCGGGGTGCGGCACCCCAAGCTGAGCCAGGTGATCCAGATGATGGAGGCCGCGATCGAGGAGCCGATCAGCCCGGCCGACCTGGCCGAGGATGTCGGCATGTCGACCCGGCAACTTGAACGGCTGTTCCGCCGCTACCTGAACCGCAGTCCGAAGCGCTACTACATGGAACTGCGCCTTCAGAAGGCCCGGAACCTGCTGATGCAGACCGACATGAGCGTTATCAATGTGGCGCTGGCCTGCGGCTTCGCCAGCCCGTCGCATTTTTCGAAATGCTACCGCGCACATTACAACACGACGCCCTACCGCGAACGCGGCACCCACGGAACCCGGCTGTCGATCTGATCCACCGCCTGATGGGTGCCCGACTCGCGCCCAAGAGCCGTCACGCGAATGGCTTTTCTTTTCCGAAACCTGACACTAGGGTGTGGGCCGGGTTTCGATCCAACATGGGAGTATAGTAATGAAGAAACTGCTTCTCGCCTCTGCAGCGCTGGCCCTGGTGGCCGGTGGCGCGTCGGCGCAGGACATCAAGATCGGCATCCTGTTCGGCTTTACCGGGCCGCTGGAATCGATCACGCCGGCGATGGACAAGTCGGCCGAGATGGCGATCAAGGAAGTCAACGATTCCAAGGCGCTGCTGGGTGGTGCGACGGTCGAGGGCGTGAAGGCCGATTCGACCTGCACCGACGCCGCAGCCGCCACGGCCGCCGCGCAGAAGCTGGTCACCTCGGAAAAGGTTGCCGCGATCGTCGGTGGCGACTGCTCGGGCGTGACCGGGGCCGTCCTGCAATCCGTCGCGCGTCCTAACGGGATCGTGATGGTCTCGCCGTCGGCCACCTCGCCGGCGCTCTCGACCGCCGCGGATGACGATCTGTTCTACCGCACCGCGCCGTCGGATGCCCACCAGGGCGACATCATGGCCGACGTGCTCATGAAGCGCGGCGTCAAGAAGGTGGCGCTGACCTACACCAACAACGATTACGGCAAGGGTCTGGCCGACAGCTTCAAGGCTGCCTTCGAAAAGGCCGGCGGCACCGTGACCATCGAAGCCGCGCATGAAGACGGCAAGGCCGACTACTCGGCCGAAGTCGCGGCGCTGGCGGCGGCGGGCGGCGACGTGCTCGTGGTGGCGGGCTATGTCGACCAGGGCGGCAAGGGCATCATCCAGGGTGCGCTGGACGCCGGTGCCTTCAAGACCTTCTACCTGCCCGACGGCATGTATGGCGACAGCCTGCTGAAGGCGATCGGCAAGCCGCTCGACGGCTCGTTCGGCGACGTGCCGGGCATCGACTCGGAAGGCCACAAGAAGTTCCTCGACATGGCGAAGGCCGCGGGCTTCGACGGCACCTCGTCCTACACCGGCGAAAGCTATGACGCGGCTGCGCTGATCATGCTGGCGATGCAGGCTGCGAAGTCGGACAAGGGCGCCGACTTCAAGTCGAAGATCGAAAGCGTGGCCAACGGCCCGGGCGAAAAGATCCTCCCCGGCGAACTGGCCAAGGGCCTGAAGCTGATCGCCGAAGGCAAGCCGATCGACTACGAGGGCGCGACCGGCGTCCACCTGCTGGGCCGCGATGCGGCGGGCAGCTATCGCATCTACACGATCAAGGACGGCCAGCACGTCACGGACTACTATCAGTGACGACTGCCTGACGTGTGTTCACCTGAACGGCCCGGGTCAGCCCGGGCCGTTCTCTTAATCAATAAGGCCCGCACGGACGGCGAACGCCGCGCAAGGATGACGGGCCCCGCGGGAGACACGAGATGATCGTCGTCGAAGATCTGCACAAGCATTTCGGCGGGTTTCACGCCGTCGACGGAGCCTCGCTGGAAATCAGGAAAGGCTCCATCACCGGCCTGATCGGCCCCAACGGGGCGGGAAAGACCACGCTGTTCAACGTCATCGCCGGCCGCCTGCCTCCGACCTCGGGTCGGGTGCTGATGGATGGCGAGGACATCACCGGGCTGACGCCGCACGAGCTGTTCCACAAGGGGCTCTTGCGGACCTTCCAGATTGCACACGAGTTCGGCTCGATGACCGTGCGCGAGAACCTGATGATGGTGCCCGCCCAGCAACATGGCGAGACGCTGTGGAACACCTGGTTCCGCCGCGGGGCGATCGCGGCACAGGAACGGGCGCTGGCGAAGAAGGCCGACGAGGTTCTTGAATTCCTGACGATCTCGCATCTGGCCAACCAGAAGGCGAGCCAGATCTCGGGTGGCCAGAAGAAGCTTCTGGAACTGGGCCGCACCATGATGGTGGAGGCCAAGATCGTCTTTCTGGACGAGGTGGGCGCGGGCGTGAACCGGACCCTGCTGAACACGATCGGCGATGCCATCGTGCGGCTGAACAAGGAGCGCGGCTACACCTTCTGCGTGATCGAACACGACATGGACTTCATCGGGCGGCTTTGCGACCCGGTCATCGTGATGGCCGAGGGCAAGGTGCTGGCCCAGGGCTCTGCCGCCCACATCATGGAAAACGAGGCCGTGATCGAAGCCTATCTGGGCCGTGGCCTGAAGAACAAGACAAAGGCGGGGGCAACCGCATGACATTCCTGATCGGAGAAAAGATGACCGGCGGCTACGGCCCGGTCGACATCCTGCACGACTGCACGCTGGCGGTCGACAAGGGCCAGATCGCGGTGATCGTGGGCCCGAACGGCGCCGGCAAGTCCACCGCGATGAAGGCGGTGTTCGGGATGCTGAAGCTGCGCGGCGGCCAGGTCCGGCTGGACGGCGAGGACATCACCGCCCTGTCGCCGCAGGACCGGGTGGCAAAGGGCATGGCCTTCGTGCCCCAGACCCACAACATCTTCACCTCGATGACGGTCGAGGAAAACCTCGAGATGGGCGCCTATCTGCGGCGCGACGACATCAGGGGCACGATGGAGCAGGTCTATCACCTGTTCCCCATCCTCAAGCAGAAGCGGCGCCAGCCCGCGGGCGAACTGTCGGGCGGCCAGCGCCAGCAGGTCGCCGTGGGCCGCGCGCTGATGACGCAGCCCAAGGTGCTGATGCTGGACGAACCGACCGCGGGCGTCTCGCCCATCGTGATGGACGAGCTGTTCGACCGCATCATCGAGGTGGCGCGCACCGGCATCTCGATCCTCATGGTGGAACAGAACGCGCGCCAGGCCCTGAACATCGCCGACATGGGCTATGTGCTGGTGCAGGGTGCCAACCGCTATACCGACACGGGCGAGGCGCTGATGGCCGATCCCGATGTCCGCAAGACCTTCCTGGGGGGCTGAGATGGTGGATTTCCTGAACGCCATCGTGGCGCTGCTGAACTATGTGATCGTTCCCGCCACGTCCTACGGCGCGCAACTTGCGCTGGGGGCGCTGGGGGTGACGCTGATCTACGGCATCCTGCGCTTTTCGAACTTCGCCCATGGCGACACCATGGCCTTTGGCACCGCGATCACCATCCTGGTGACGTGGCTGTTCCAGAGCTGGGGCATCGGCTTCGGCCCGCTGCCCACGGCCCTGCTGGCCCTGCCCTTCGGCATCGCCGTCACCGCGCTGCTGCTTCTGGGCACCGACCGGGTGGTCTATCGCTTCTACCGGCGGCAGAAGGCTGCGCCCGTGATCCTGGTGATCGTCTCGATGGGCGTCATGTTCATCATGAACGGTCTTGTCCGCTTCGTGATCGGGGTGCAGGAACAGAACTTCGCCGATGGCGCGCGCTTCGTCATCACCGCGACCCAGTTCCGCAACCTGACCGGGCTGGACGCGGGGCTGGCCGTGCGCACCAGCACCGTCATCACAGTGGTGACCGCGGTCATCGTGGTTGCGGCTCTGTTCTGGTTCCTGAACAAGACCCGGTCGGGCAAGTCGATGCGCGCCTTTTCCGACAACGAGGATCTGGCGCTGCTGTCGGGGATCAACCCCGAACGGGTGGTGATGATCACCTGGCTTCTTGTGGCCGCGCTGGCGACCACGGCGGGCGTGCTTTACGGGCTCGACAAGTCGTTCAAGCCCTTCACCTACTACCAGCTTCTGCTGCCGATCTTCGCCTCGGCGGTCGTGGGTGGCCTTGGCAACCCGGTGGGCGCCATCCTGGGCGGGTTTGTCGTCGCCTTCTCCGAGGTGACCTTCACCTATGCCTGGAAGAAGGTGCTGACCTATCTGCTGCCCACCAGCCTTGCGCCCGACAGTCTCGTGCAGTTGCTGTCAACCGATTACAAGTTCGCGGTCTCCTTCGCGATCCTCGTCGTCGTGCTGCTGTTCAAGCCCACCGGCCTTCTCAAGGGGAAATCGGTATGAAGAAACTTCCTCCTGTCGCGCTGTTCGGCATCGTTGGCCTGGCCTTCATCCTGGTCGGCCTGCTGCAAAGCTGGACCCTGGCGATCACCATCCTGAACGATGGCCTGATCGTTGCGATCATGGCGCTGGGCGTGAACATGCAATGGGGCTACGCGGGCCTGTTCAACATCGGGGTCGCGGGCTTCTTCGCGCTGGGCGGTCTGGCGGTGGCGCTGGTGTCGCAGCCGGTGGACCCCGCCGCCTGGGCCGCGGGCACGCCCCGCATCCTGCTGTCGCTGGTGCTCGGCGCAGGCGTCATCTGGGCTGCAGTGCAAATCTACAACCGCATGGCCGCCGGACGAATGCGCAATCTGGCGATGCTGGTGCTGCTGGTCGGGGGCTTCTTCCTCTACCGCGCCATCTATGACCCCGCCGTCAGCGCGGTCGAGGCGCTGACCCCCGCCGCGACCGGCAACATCGGCGGACTTGGCCTGCCGGTCATCCTGTCCTGGCTGGTGGGCGGGCTTCTGGCCGCGGTGGCGGCCTGGGGCGTGGCCAAGACGGCGCTGGGGCTGCGGTCGGATTACCTGGCGATCGCGACGCTGGGGATCGGCCAGATCCTCATCGCCGTGATGAAGAACGAGGACTGGCTGGACCGCGGGGTGAAGAACATCACCAACGTCGGCCGCTGGCCGGTGCCTTACGAGGTCGAACTGCAGCAGAACGCGGCCTTCATCGCCCGCGCGAAGGCCCTGGGGATGGACCCGCAGACCCTGTCGACCGTCTGGGTCGGGCTCTGCTTCACCGCGCTCTTCGTCGTGGTGCTGCTGGTGCTGCTGGTGCTGATGGAACTGGCGCTGAAATCGCCCTGGGGCCGCATGATGCGCGCCATCCGCGACAACGAGATCGCGGCCGAAGCCATGGGCAAGGACGTGAAGCGGCGCCATCTGCAGATCTTCGTGCTGGGCTCGGCGGTGATCGGGGTGGCGGGGGCGATGTTCGTCATGCTGCACGGGCTTCTGGCGCC
>DAIEJF010000225.1 GCA_027351005.1 Paracoccaceae bacterium
GCAGGGCCGCGCGGGCGGCGGCCAGCACCGCATCGGCCATCCGCCCGCCACCGGGGTCTTGCGCCTCGGCGGGTTCGCCGGGCGGGGTGTCATCGGCCTCGGGCGGCGGCGCGGCGTCGGGAAAGCGGGTCGCCCGTGCCGCCAGAACCAGCGCGCCGGCCAGGGCCAGATCATCTGCGGTCACGGTTGCGCGGTCTGCCAGCGCGGCCAGGGCGCGGGCCGCGCGCAGGGTCTGCTGCGGCGGGCGCAGGCTGTCGATCCCCAGCGCGGCCGCCGCGGCGACGGTGGCGGTGCAAAGCTCCACCGGGGTCGCAACCTGTGCCAGACGCGCCCGCGCGGCGACGATCCGGGCACGGTCGGGCGCGGGCAGGGTGGTGGAAGCGATCCCGTCAAGGTCGACCACAAGCGCCAGCCGCTCGGCCAGCGCGGGGGGCAGCCGTTCCTCGGGCCCGATCCCCTCGTCCAGCGCCACAAGGCAGAGGCCGCGCCCGGCATCCAGTGCCTGCGCCAGCCGCGCCGCCGTCGCGGGCGGGGTCCGCTCGGCCATCGGCAGGACCAGAAGCGCGGGCGCGTCCAGAACCCCCGCCACCGGCCGCAGCCCGCGTCCGGCCAGCAGCGCCGCCAGATCGGGCGTGCCCTCAAGCTGCGCATCCGCAATGGCGGGCGAGATCCGGCGGACCGGAAGATCCATGGCGGGCAGACCGCCCAGAAGCCCCTCGCGCAGTCCCGAGGCCCGCGCCCTGAGCCACAGCCCGCCCAGCCCGGCGGGGTCGACCGCCAGCACCGCCAGCGCCATCGCCGCAAGGGCCGCCCGGTCGGTGGGCTCGGTCATCCGAAGACCTCGTCCAGAACGCGCGCCACCCGCGCGGTACTGCCGCTTTCGTCCAGCGGATCGCGCCGCAACCGGTGGCGCAGGGCCGAAGGCGCCACCGCCCGGATCTGCGCCCGACCCACGCCTTCGGCCCCGTCATAGGCCGCCAGCGCACGCGCCGCGCGCAACAGGGTCAGTTCGCCGCGCAGCCCGTCGGCCCCCAGCGCAAGGCAAAGCGCCGCGCAATCCCGCAGGGCGGCGTCTGGCGCCGCAAGCCCGCGCAGCCGCGCCCGGGCGGCCAGAATGCGGGCCTGAAGCGCGGCCTGCGTCTCGGCCCAGGCGGCGCAGAAGGCGACAGGGTCGCGGTCGTAATCGTCGCGGCGGCGGATCACCTCGACCCGGGCGTCGATCTCTGCGGGCGAGGCGACCTCGACCGACAGACCGAACCGGTCCAGAAGCTGCGGGCGCAGCTCGCCTTCCTCGGGGTTGCCGGAACCCACCAGCACGAAGCGCGCGGGATGGCGGATCGACAGACCCTCGCGTTCCACCACATTCTCGCCGGTCTGCGCCACGTCCAGCAGCAGGTCGACGATGTGATCTTCCAGCAGGTTCACCTCGTCGATGTAGAGATAGCCGCGGTTCGCCCGTGCCAGCAGCCCGGGCTGAAACGCCAGTTCGCCCCGCGTCAGTGCCCGCTCGATGTCCAGCGCGCCGGTAACGCGATCCTCGGTCACCCCCAGCGGCAGGTCGATCACCGGGGTCGGGCCGCTGATCCGGCGGTCTTCGCTCAGCCCGGCCCAGTCGGGGCTGTCGGCCAGCGTGGGTGCATTCACCGGGCAACCCGCGACCATCTCGATCGGTGGCAGCAGGGCCGCGAGCGCGCGCACGGCGGTGGATTTGCCGGTGCCCCGGTCGCCGAACACCAGCACGCCCCCGATTCCGGGGTCGATCGCGGTCAGGATCAACGCTTGCTTCATCTCGTCCTGACCGACGATCGCGGCAAAGGGAAAGGCATTGGGCATCAGAAGGGGTCCTTGGAAGGGGTGGGCTGCGGCAAGTCCGGACGGCCGAGGCGCGGCACGCGCCCGGCACCCGGCCATGTTCCGCAGGTGCCCAGAACATGGAAGCGGGCGTAAAGCTCCTCGCGGAACCAGTCGCCCGCACGCACGGCGGCGATGGCACGGTGATGGGGGCCATCGCCGCGGGCGAACTCTGTCATGCCCGGCGCGTCGGGCCAGATCGAGAAGGTGACCTGTTGCAACCACGGCACCTCGCCGATGCCGATCTTGAACAGGACATCGGGATGCGCCCCGATGGCGCGGCTGATCATCGGTGCGTGG
>DAIEJF010000026.1 GCA_027351005.1 Paracoccaceae bacterium
AGAAGCCTGCGTCGATCCGATAGAAGACGCTGGACACTGCCACATCAAGCTGTGGCGCGATCGCGAAGGTCGCGACCGCCAGCACGAGTGCCAGATGAAGTCCGATCGGTGATGGCATCCTGTGTCCGTGGCCTGTCGCAAACGATGCGACGGCGATACGCCACGGTGGGACGACGCGTCCAGCGGTTCAGCATTACAAATCTTTAAGACTGGCGAAAGCTCGGCGTGATCTGCACCCGCGAGGACACCCCGGCCGGGGCGAAATCGCTCGCGGCAGGTCACAGCGGCTGAGGCAGCCGCTTCAGGAGCATTCCCGATGAAGAAGATAATGCACGTTCTTGCCGCCGCGGCTGCGCTGTCCACGGCGATTGCCGCTGCGGCGAATGCCGCACCGATGCCGTGCGAGCAGATGCTGAAGGACGTGAAGGCCGCGATCGCGACGGCACAGGTTCCCGCTGCGGACGTCGACAAGGCAAAGGCGGCAGAGCAGCAAGGGCTCGACCGGTGCAAGGCCGATGACGACACGGGCGCGGATCAGCACTTCGCAGAGGCGCTGAAGCTTCTTGGCAAGAAATAGTCCGTATCAGAGGGCAGGCGCGCCATGACCGACCTCATCTTCGACGCGACCCCTGTCGCGCAGCACAACCGCGTTCCGGCGGTGACTGTTGATTTCTGGCTCATCAAGCTGATGGCCGTCACCGTCGGCGAGACGTTCGCGGACTACATGAACCTCGATCTGGGGTTTGGCCTTACGAGGACTTCAATCTTCCTCGGGCTCGTGCTGGCGGTCATCCTGACACTTCAGTTCGCCCGGCGGCGGTATGTACCGGCAATCTACTGGTCTGCGGTTGTACTGATCAGCGTTGTCGGAACCCTGATCACCGACAATCTGACCGATGTCGCGGGTGTCCCGCTCCCGGTCAGCGCACTTGGGTTCACCGCCGCCCTGGGGCTCACGTTCTGGCTCTGGTATCGATCCGAGGGCACGTTGTCGATCCACAGCATCATGACGGCCCGGCGTGAGGCCTGGTACTGGCTGGCCATCCTCTTCACCTTTGCGCTGGGAACGGCGGCGGGCGATCTGGTTGCAGAGCATTTCGCCCTTGGCTATTTGCAAACGGGAGTGCTGTTCGCCTTGTGCATCGCCGCCATTGCCTTCGGGCATTTCGTGCTCAAGATGGACGCAATCCTGGCCTTCTGGCTGGCCTACATCCTGACGCGGCCGCTTGGCGCCTCGTTCGGAGACCTGCTCTCCCAGCCGGTCGAAAACGGAGGCCTGGGTCTCGGAACGATCGTCACGAGCTTCCTTTTCCTCGCGGCCATAGCGACGATCGTGGTGTACATGACTGTCCTCCACTACGGTTATCAGAAAGATGTCACGATCGAGAAGTGATCGCGACGAGGGCTGGGAGGCTTCACGGTGCCTCTTGGGGAACCTCGGGGCTGTCCTGCCCATCCGGCAGGGCAGCCCCGCGAGCAGGGATGGAACAATGCGCATTCTCCTCGTCGAGGACGACAAGAGCACAGCAACTTTCGTCGTCCGGGGCCTGAGCGAGGCGGGCAATGTGTGCGACTGGCTGGCCGACGGGCAGGACGGGCTTTTCCAGGCGACACGTGAGGATTATGACGTGATCATCGCCGACCGGATGCTGCCCGGCCTTGACGGGCTGGCCATGATCCGAGCGATCCGGGCGGCCGGCAATCGGACGCCGGTGATCTTTCTGACCGCGATCGGCGGGGTTGATGACCGGGTAGAGGGGCTGGATGCCGGGGCCGACGATTATCTTGTGAAGCCCTTCGCGTTCTCCGAACTGCTGGCGCGGGTGAACGCGCTCGGTCGTAGGCCCCCGGTTCAGCAGGTGCAGACGGTGCTGAAGGTCTACGACCTCGAACTTGATCTGGTCACCCGAACGGCGCGGCGTGGAGGGCAGCAGATCGACCTGCTTCCGAAGGAGTTCACCTTGCTGGAAGTGCTGATGCGCAATGCGGGCCGGGTGGTGACACGCACGATGCTGCTGGAACGGGTATGGGATTTCCACTTCGACCCGCAGACCAGCGTGGTCGAGACGCATGTCAGCCGCCTGCGCGCAAAGATCGACAAGCCATTCCCGATATCGCTCCTTCAAACGATCAAGAATGCGGGGTATTCGCTTCGTGGCCCGCGATAGCCTCTTGCGACGGACACCGGTGCGGCTGGCCTTGGCCTTCACGCTGACGGTCGTCGCGGCCTATCTCGTTGCCGTGGGCGTGGCCTATGTCTGGATGCGGGACGAGTTGATCCGCCGCCAGGATCAGCGGATCGAAGAGCTGTTCACGTTGCTTGCCAGCAACGCCGATCAGGGCGACGACGCCGAATTCGTCGAGGCGGTCCGGGCCCAGATCGCAGCGGCAAGGGACGGGCATGCGGTCTATCAGCTGCTTGGACCCGGTAGCCGGGTTCTGGCGACGGACATTCCCCCCGTTTCGCTTCCTGCCGGGTGGTCGGACCAGCCCGCCGAGGCGCTCGGCCGGGGCGGTGACATTCCGTTTCGCGTCCTCGTCCGCACGGTCGGAGCCAACCGCCTGGCGGTTGGCCGCGACTATTCCGACCTCGACGCCCTGCGCGAGACGATCCAGACCGCGATGCTCTGGTCGTCGCTCTTCGCGCTGCTCGTCGCCCTTGGTGGCGGCTCCCTGATTGCGCTCCGTATCCGCGGGCGGTTGGCGGCGGTCAGCCAGGCACTGGACCGGGTGGCAGAGGGCGACCTTGGCGCCCGCTTGCCGCTGACGGATGCAGATGACGACATCGACCGGGTTTCGCAGCAAGTGAATGCGGCGCTTGTCCGGCTGGCGGCCCTCGTCGACGGGATGCGGCAGGTGAGCGCCGATATTGCCCATGACCTGCGTACCCCGCTCGGGCGGCTGCGCAACCACATCGCGGAGGCACTCGAGGCGACCGGGCAGGGGGCGGACACGCGGCCTGTCCTCGAACAGGCGCTGGCCGAAAGCGACGCGATCGGCAATACCTTCTCCGCGTTGCTCAGGATTGCCCAGATCGAGGCCGGTGCGCGCAAGGCTCGCTTTGCGCCGGTCAATCTGACGGCAACGCTCAGGTCGGTTGCCGAGGTTTACGCGGACGTCGCCGAGGATGCGCAGATGCGGCTCGCGCTTCGTGATCCGGGCGTCCCTGTCTGGGTCAACGGCGACGCCGAACTGCTGGTTCAGGCACTTGCGAACCTCGTCGAAAACGCCATCCGCCATTGCCCGCAGGGTGCCTCTATCAGGTGCGAGCTTGCCCTTGACGGACCTCGGGCGGTCCTTCGCATCACCGACAACGGGCCGGGTATCCCGCCGGGCGAACGCGAGAACGTCTTGCGCCGACTTTATCGGCTGGAGCGCAGCCGGACCACCCCGGGGTCGGGGCTTGGGCTCAGCCTGGTCAAGGCGGTCACGGACCTGCATGGCGGGCGCCTCTGGCTCGCCGATGCCGCGCCGGGGCTCGAGGTCGGGATCGTCCTCGATCTCTCGATGCCCATCGGACTTACAAAACTGTAAATCGCCCGCAAAGTTCTGGTCAGTCCAGTCCTTCATCGCTGCCGCAGCAGACCGAAGGAGGACACCATGGTCAGATCATCGTTCGAACCAGGCCGCATTGTGCGGATCACCCTGGTTGTTGTTTCCGTTGCGGGGCTGGGCGGTGCGCCGCTTGTCCTGGCAGGCGCCGCCTGGGCCGAGGCTGCCGTCGCGCCGGAACGGAATCCACCTGGGGACATTCCCGACAGCCAGGTGTTTGTCACCTATGCGAACTCCGCCGGTTACGTGCTGAAGGTGCCCGAGGGCTGGGCGCGCAGCGAGGCCGGGCCCGATGTGCAATTCGCCGACAAGTACGACACGGTATCGGTGACCCTGCAGGACCAGGGCTCGCCCCTGTCGCGCGAAATGGTGCGCAAGGTCTTCGTGCCTGTGCTGGAACAGTCCGGTCGCGCCGTGCAGGTCGCCGGTGTGGAAGAAGTTGCGCTGCCCGCGGGGCCCGCGATCCGCATCCGCTACAGCGCCAATTCAGCGCCGAACCCGGTAACCGGCAAGCAGGTGCGGCTTGAGGCGAACCGCTATCTTCTCTTCCGTGCGGGCAAACTCGCCACGCTTGACCTGTCGGCTCCCTATGGTGCCGACAACGTCGACCAGTGGCGGCTGATGGCACAATCGTTCCGGTGGAAATGATGGCGCTGCTGGAAGCCCGCGAACTGCACCGCTTCTTCCACATCGGTGACGAGGAGACAGCGGCCCTGCGCGGCGTGAGCCTCACGCTTGAACCCGGTGAGATCGTTGCGGTCATGGGCCCTTCGGGTAGCGGCAAGTCGACACTGATGAACTGCCTGACCGGGCTCGACGAACCCGATGCCGGCTTCGTGCGGATTGACAACGTCCGGATGTCGCGGCGACCCGAAGCGGAAAAGGCGCGGCTCAGGGCGCGCGCCTTCGGCATCCTGATGCAGTCGGGCAACCTCTTCCCGCACCTGTCTGTCGCGGAGAACCTGCGCTTTCAGATGCTTCTTGCAGGCGGCTTCGATGCCGAGCGCAGCTCTCGGCTTCTGCTTGGCGTCGGGCTCTCGCACCGGGCTGCGGCGCTGCCGACCGAGTTGTCGGGGGGTGAGACGGCACGAGCGGGGCTTGCCGTCGCGCTGGCTGCCGACCCACCGATTCTGGTGGCCGACGAGCCGACAGCCGAGGTGGATGCCGTGACCGAAGGGCGGCTCATTGCCCAGTTTGAGGCGCGCCGCGCGGCAGGCCGCGCCACCCTGATCGCCACCCATAGCGAGGCGCTGGCCCGCCGCGCGGATCGCGTGGTGCGACTGAAAGATGGAAAGGTACAAGATGTCTGACGTGCTTGTGCAGGCCGAAGAGGTCTGCAAGAGTTTCGATGGCTCGGATGGCGCCGAGGTGCTGCGCGGGATTTCCTGCGCAGTAGCCCCGGGCGACCGGGTGGCGCTTGTCGGCCCGTCGGGCAGCGGCAAGTCGACCCTTCTGCACATCTTCGCGGGACTGACAGAGCCGAGCTGCGGGCGGATCGCCTGGCCCGCACTCGGCCCCCGTGACGGGTTGATGCCGGGCAAGGTTCAGGTGGTGTTTCAGGCCCCCAGCCTCTATCCGCCCCTTGATGTTCGCGACAACGTCGCACTGCCGTTGCTGCTGTCCGACCGGCGCGACGGGGCGAAGGAGCGGGCAGACGACCTGCTTGCCCGCTTCGGCCTTTCCGATCTGGCGGCCAAGCTGCCCGAAGAGCTTTCGGGAGGCCAAGCCCAACGCGTGGCCATGGCCCGCGCTCTGTCGATCGCGCCTGCACTTATCCTTGCCGACGAGCCGACCGGGCAACTCGACAGCGCCACTGCGCAGGGCTTTCTCGACACCGTGCTGGCCATTGCCGCCGAAAGCAACGCGGCGCTCGTGATTGCGACCCACGATCCTGCCGTTGCCCGACGGATGGACAGGGTCTGGATGATCGACCACGGAGCGCTTTTCATCCGGCCGAAGATCGAAGGAGATGCAGCATGATCCGCCTCTGGCTCGGCGGGTTGATCCGCCATCGCTTCGCGCGCCTCGCGGGGACGAGTGTGGGCATTGCCCTTGCCGTATCGCTTGTCGCGACACTCGGCTTCTTCCTCGTCGGCAGTTCAAGCACCATGACCGCACGAGCGATTGCCGGGGTGCCAATCGACTGGCAGGTCGAGGTTCTGCCGGGGGCCGACCCGGCAGCCATCCGCGCGGCAATTTCAAAGGCAGCCTCGGTGGCCGCCTTGCAAGATGCGTTCTACGCGAAGACCGCCGGATTTCAGGCAAGCACCGGCGGAACGGTGCAGACCACCGGGCCCGGCAAGGTTCTGGGGATAGGCGCCGACTACAGGAACGTCTTTCCGAAGGAGATACGGCTGCTGTCCGGCAGCCTTGGCGGCGCGCTCATCGCGCAGCAGACCGCGTCCAATCTGCATGTCGGTCCTGGCGACACGGTCACGGTCGAGCGGATCGGCCTTGCGCCTGTGACCGTGACGGTTGCGGGGGTGGTGGACCTGCCTGACGCGGATGCGCTGTTCCAGGGGGTGGGCCTGCCCCGGCAGGCCGCCCCACAGGCGCCGCCCGACAACGTCCTGATCCTTCCTGCGGACCAATGGCACGCACTGTTCGACGCGCAGGCCGCGAACCGGCCCGACAGCACGCGGCTTCAACTGCATGTTCGTCTCGATCATGCGATGCTGCCTGCGCAGCCGGTATCCGCGTTCCTGCATGTCGCCGCCGCCGCCCGCAATCTCGAGGCGCAGGTCGCGGGCCGCGCGCTGGTCGCCAACACCCTTGGTGCGCGCCTCGATGCGGTGCGGGGGGATTCCCTCTATGCCACGGTCCTGTTCCTCTTTCTTGGCCTGCCAGGCGTTGCCATTGCTGCGGCCGTAACCGCAGGGGTGGCGGCCAGCGGCGCAGACCGGCGCCGGGCTGACCAGGCGCTGCTGCGGATCCGCGGGGCGACCGCCGGGCGCATTCTGTGGCTCGGTGCGGGTGAGCCGATGCTCGCCGCCGGGGTCGGTGGCGTCCTTGCGCTTGGCGCCGCCTACGGGTTCGCACGCCTTGCGCTGCCGGGCTTCGGGGCGGGCACGGCACTTCCAACGGCGATTGCGGCCCTTGCGGTCGGCTTTGCGCTGGCCCTGGCACTGCTGCTCCTGCCTGCGGCGCGCTCGCTGCGCCGTGACGCCGTCGCAGGCACCCGCAGGCCTGTCGGTCGGGTCGGCGCAGCGTGGTGGCAGCGGATCTGGCTCGACATTCTGCTGCTGGTGGCGGCCGGGCTCCTGTTCTGGCAGACGGCGAGCAGCGGCTATCAGATTGTCCTCGCGGCGGAGGGGGTTCCGGCCACGGCGGTTGATTACAAGGCCTTCATCGCACCGGCGCTGTTCTGGGCCGGATCGGCGCTGTTCCTTGCCCGTCTGGCGGGGTGGGCCCTGTCCCGCAGCGCGGGACCGGTGCGCTGGATCACGGATCGCGTGTCCGGGCCGCTTGCCTCCGTTGTCTGCCGGGCGCTGGCGCATCAGCGGCGCCGGATCACCCTTGGCATCGCCATGACTGCGCTTGCCATCGCCTTCGGCACCTCGACGGCGATCTTCAACGCGACCTATGCCGCCCAGGCGCGGGTCGACGCGGAACTGACGAACGGCGCCGATGTCGCCGTGCGGGGCACCGCCGCAAATCCCGCTGGTCCGCATGCCGCCACGCTGGGCGGACTTGAGGGCATCGCCGCAGCGGAACCGATGCTGCACCGCTTCGCCTATGTCGGCACTGACCTGCAGGACCTTTACGGGATCGACACCGCGGGCATCGGCAATGTCACGCATCTGGCCGATGCCTACTTTCGCGGTGGCAGTGCACGGGCAATCCTTGACCGCCTGGCACAGACGCCTGATGGCGTCCTGGTCTCCGAGGAAACGGTCAAGGACTTTCAACTGAGCGAAGGCGACCTGATCAACCTTCGACTGATGAACGCGACGGACCACCAGTACCATGCTGTGCCGTTCCATTTCATCGGCGTCGCACGGGAATTTCCGACTGCGCCGAAAGACAGCTTCCTTGTCGCCAACGCGGCCTATGTCGCAAGGATGACGGGCAACCCCGCGGCAGAGGATCTCCTGATCCGGGCAAGGACAGATCCGACCGCGCTCGCCACCGCGGTCCGCGACCGGCTGGTCGGCGTCCCGGGGGTGCAGGTGACGGACATCGGCAGCGTCACCCACATCATCGGGTCAAGCCTGACGGCAGTGAACCTTGGCAGCCTGACGGCGATCGAGCTTGTCTTCGCCGTTCTGATGGCGGGGGCCTCGGCCGGGCTGATGCTGGCTTTGGGCTTCAACGACCGTCGGCGGGCGTTTGCCGTCCTTGCGGCGATCGGGGCGAAGCCTGCGCAGCTGCGTGGCTTTCTTTGGGCCGAAGGCGGCGTCGTTTTCGCGATCGGCGGGACGCTGGGGCTTGTGGTCGGCACGGCAGTGGCGTGGATGTTGGTGAAGCTGCTCAGCGGGGTCTTCGATCCGCCGCCAGAGGCTATTGCCATCCCTTGGGTCTATCTTGCCACGATGCTGGTTGCCGTAGGCCTGTCCGTGGCTGCGGCGGTAGGCCTGACCCATGCCGGGGGTCGGCGCAAAGCTGTAGGGTTGCTGCGCGACCTGTGATGTCGGTGCCTTCTGCTTCCGCAGAAGGCACCACTTCTGCCGGACCCGGCCTATCAACAGGATGGCAGGCTCCATCAGGGCGAAGTGGCCTGCCGTTTGCGTCCGACTCTCACAGAAGATCCGGTCCGTGATGAGAGCGCCCAGCGTCGCCGGTGAACGCAAATCGCTGCTCCGCTTTTCGCGCAGCAACAGGTTGACGAGTAGTGCCTCTATGAGCCCAAGAGTGACCCTTAAGGATGCGTGAAAGGACTGCGTGACGTCGCTTCGCGTCCAGCAGGCGACCGGCAACGTCGTCGCGCGGGGTGTCTGTCCGTTCGAACCGAGTGAGAAGCTTGATCGGAAGCGGCATCGCCCGCGAACTGACCGGATACTGCGCTGCGCAGCTGGCGAATTAGAAAATCGTCTGGGGGCCTTCCAGGACCACGCCCATTCGGAAGATCTGGCGGACGCTGCGTTCGTTGATCAGGGCCCGATAGGAGGCGAGCGCCGCAGCTACTCAGTCCGTCACATTCCGCTCAGGCGCAGCATCGGCCCGTGTTGTGGCGAGGTAACCGACAATCAGTACGATCAAGGCAAGCGCCACGAGGCTCACGGGGCCGGTGCCCCAGCCGAGGCCGCCACGTTCGGCGCC
>DAIEJF010000319.1 GCA_027351005.1 Paracoccaceae bacterium
AGATGCGCCGCAACCAGCACAAGCCGGGCAACATGGCCGTTCTGGTGCAGGCGCCGCGCGCCGGATTGCGTACGTTCGAGGACGTGCTGGAAGCAAGCCGCGGATTTTGAGGTGTATCGTTGCGGCCGAAGAAACGATTCCGCTCCGGCCGCTCCCATTTTAGCACGTTGTTAATCAATTTCCCGTTCGCTGGCCTTGGCTAATCCGGAGGCGACGATGCGACACGAATGGATCCTCAATGTTCTGGCCGACCTGCACCTTTATGCCGAGTTGAACGGCCTGCCCGAAACCGCCGAGCGGGCGGGCGCGGCGATGGCGGCCGCCGAACGGGAGTTGGCGCGGCTTCATGCGCAGCCGCAGGAAGCGCCCCGGCGCCCCACGGTGATGACGGTCAGGCCAGCGCCGCCATGATCGCATCCAGCCCATCGGTCAGCGCGGCGGGGCCCGGTTGCAGGATCAGGGGCGACTTGATCTCGACGATGCGGCCCGATGCGACCGCAGGCACGGACTGCCAGCCCGGCCGCGCCGCGATCTTTTCGGGGCGCACCTTCTTGCCGCACCAGGACGCCAGGATCACCTCGGGCGCGGCGGCGATCACCTGATCGGATGTGACGATGCGGTCGCGGGCGCCCGGCGCGCGCGCCAGCGGGGCAAAGACATCTTCGCCCCCCGCGATCCCGACAAGTTCCGACACCCAGCCGATGCCCGAAATCATCGGCTCGTCCCATTCCTCGAAATAGACCCGACGACGGGGGCGGGTGGCGGCGGCGGCCCGCACGGCGGCCAGCCGCGCCTCATAGCCCGCAGCCAGCGTCTCGGCCCGGCCGGGGGCCCCGACCAGCGCGCCCAGCGTGCGGATCATCGCCAGGATCCCGGCCACGTCGCGCTGGTTGAACCCCACGACCATGACGCCGCGTTTCAGAAGTTCCGCCGCGATGTCGGCCTGAAGGTCGGAAAAGGTCAGGACCAGATCGGGGTCCAGCGCCATCACCTTGGGCAGGTCGGCCGATGTGAAGGCCGACACCCGCGGCTTTTCCCGCCGCACCCGGGCCGGACGCACCGCATAACCCGAAACGCCGACGATGCGGCGTTCCTCGCCCAGAAGGTAAAGAGTTTCGACCGTTTCCTCGGTCAGGCAGACGATGCGTTCGGGGGGGAAATGGCGCATGGCCCGGGTGTGACAGCCGCGCCCGCGGCGGTCAAGCCGGCCTTCCGGCTGGCCCTTCCGCCGCCCCTCGGCTAGGGTCCGCGCCATGACCGTTCCCGCCCTTACCTTTTCCGAGGATCAGGCCGAAGCCTGGGATCGCCTGGCCGATCTGCTGCGCAAGGCCGGGGTGGACCCCGATGACGGAACGCTGAGCCCCGAGGGCGCCGACGGCTCCAGCGTGGTGGCGGTGGTGGGCAAGGCGGGGTCGGGCAAGACCATGCTGCTTGCGGCGCTGACCAAGGCGCTGGCCGAGGCGGGCGTCGATATCGTCTCGGGTGACTGGGAGGGGCGGCGGCGCAAGGACCGCCGGACGCTGGCGATCCTGGCGCCCACCAACAAGGCCGCAAGCGTGTTGCGAAACCGCGGGGTTCCCGCGACCACGATCCACCGCATCCTCTATACCCCCGTCTATGACCCGGAATACGAGCGCATCGCCGAATGGCTGGCCGGGCAGGGCGACCGCCCCGTGGTCGAGGGGCTGACCGACCTGGCGCTGGACCGGGCCAAGGCGTTCTACGATACGGTCAAGTCGATCCCCGGCGCTCTGGCGGCGGCGGGTCTGCGGGGGTCGGATTTCATCAAGGGCTGGAAACGCCGCGAAGAACCGCTGGACATCGGCTTTGTCGACGAAAGCTCGATGCTGGATGAACGGCAGTTCGATGACCTGCGCGAGATCTTTCCGACGCTGGTGCTGTTCGGCGACCCGGCGCAGCTTGCCCCGGTGGGCCAGTCGGGCGAGATGGTCTTCGACAAGCTGGGCGACAGCCGCAAGCTGATCCTGCACCGCATCCACCGCCAGACGCAGGACAACCCGATCCTGGATCTTGCCCATGCGCTGGCCGACCCTGCGGTGGGCTTCGACGCCTTCGAGCGGATGGTGGAGGACGCCGCCCGCCGCGACGAGCGGGTGGTGATGGCCCAGCGGGTCGAGGCCGAGCTGATGGCGCGCTCGCCCGTTCTGGTGTGGCGCAATGCCACCCGCATCCGGCTGATCCAGGCCTTCCGCGCCGCCTACAGTGCGCCCGCGGACGAATTGCTGCCGGGCGAGCCGCTGATCTGCGACGGGATCGAACTGCCGCTGAAGCACCGCAAGAAGCGGATCGACCTTGAGGCCCGCGGGCTGATCAAGGGGGCGCAGGTGATCTATCTGGGCCCGGGGCGCAAGCCGGGCTTTTCCCGCCTGTTCGTGATCGGCGCCGAAGAACCGCGGCTGTCGGCGGCCTCGATCATCAAGATCGAGCTGCCCGACGAAGAGGAACCCTTCATCCCGTTCGCGGCGCGGATGGGGGCCGCCTTCCTGCATGGCGCCGCCGTCACCATCCACAAGGCGCAGGGCAGCCAGTGGGACACGGTGCAGGTCTTTGCCCCCGACCTTTACGCCGCCGCGCAATCCGGCCGCAACGAGGCCGGGCTGCCGCTGTGGAAGCGGCTGGCCTATGTTGCCATCACCCGGGCCGAGCGGCGGCTGCTGTGGGTGGTGCGCAACCGGCTGGCACGGCCCGCGGCGCCCCTTGGCATCGAGGATCTGCCCATCGGTACAGCTGCGCTGGAACTGGAGGCGGAATAACCCTCTGGCCCGCGCCTGACGTTCGCCCTACTCTCGCGCCCAAACGAAAGGGAGGCCCCGATGCGCTGCGTCTTCGTCCAGTTCCGCTGCACCCCCGGCAAGACCTACGAGGTTGCCGACGCGATCTATGATCGCGAGGTGGTCAGCGAGCTTTACTCTACCTCGGGCGATTGGGATCTGATCGCCAAGGTCTATATCCCCGACGAGGCCGACGTGGGCCACTACCTGTCCGAGCGGCTGTTCGACATCCCGGGCATCGTACGCACCCTGACCACGATGACCTTCAAGGCGTTCTGACATGACCCGCAGCATCATCGTGACGGGCGCAAGCGCGGGCATCGGCAAGGCCACGGCGCTGCGCTTCCTGCTGGCGGGCTGGCAGGTGGGGCTGGTGGCCCGCCGCCGCGAGTCGCTGGAGGAAATCGCCGCCGCCCATCCGGGCGCCGTGCCCCTGGCCTGCGACGTGGCAGATCCCGCGGCGGTCGAGTCGGTCTTTGCCGCCGCCGCGGCGCGGTTCGGGCGGATCGACGCGCTGTTCAACAATGCGGGCATCTCGCGCCCCGCCGGTCTGATCGACGAGATCCCGGTGCAGGACTGGCTGGACACCGTGCAGGTGAACCTGAACGGCATGTTCTTCTGTGCCCGCGCGGCCTTTGCCCAGATGCGACGGCAGGCGCCCCAGGGCGGACGGATCATCAACAACGGTTCGATCTCGGCCCATGCGCCCCGGCCGGGCTCGGCGGCTTATACCGCGACGAAACACGCGGTGACCGGGCTGACCAAGACGATCTCGCTGGACGGGCGGCCCTTCGATATCGCCTGCGGACAGATCGACATCGGCAACGCAGGAACCGAGATGGCCGCGAAGATGGCCAAGGGCGTTCCGCAGGCCGATGGCAGCATCCGGGCCGAAGCGATGATGGACGTGGCCGAGGTTGCCGAGGCGGTGCTTCACATGGCGACGTTGCCCTTGTCGACCAACGTGCAGTTCATGACCATCATGGCCACCAAGATGCCCTTCGTCGGGCGCGGCTGATCAGCGTTTCACCAGCCGGAACACCGCCGAGGCCAGCCACCCCGCCGCGATCGCGATCACCAGCGACAGCAGGCCGTAGACGGGCGGCTGGTTCTTGGCCAGTTCGTAAAGCCAGCGCTCCAGCCCCATCTTGCGCACGCGGATGTCGGTCTTGTGCACATCGACCACCTGGCCGTTGCGGGTCAGGAAGATGCGCGCCTTGTAAAGCCCTTCGGTCAGGTTCGCGGGCAGCCTGATGTCGGTGTGGAACAGCGTCGCCTGTTCCACGGCGACGGTGCCCTGGTCCAGGACATAAAGCCCCTGGTCCTTGCGGATGCGGATCAGCGCGTTGATGAACGCCTCGCCGTCGGGTACCTGGCTGGCAATTCCGGTATCCTGGATCGCCTGCGGGATGGTGATCTTGTAGCGCAGGTCCTCGGTCTGGCTCAGAACGTCATTCAGCGGACCCGACGTGGCGATTGCGTAGAAGGCCGGGGCCGAGGTGACGCGCGCGCGCTCGGTGTTGATCCAGATGCCCCAGACGTGGCCCTTGCGGCTGATGTCGACCGGGTTCGGCGGCCCTTCCAGCGTCACGATCACCTGAAGGGGGGCGCTGTCGGGCGGTGGCGTCTGCCGCTTGACCGCGCCGAACACCAGGATGTCAGAGCCGTTGAAGGTGGCGGTGATGGCGATCTGGTTCTCGCTGAGCCCGGCCACCACCTGTTCGGGCGGCGGCGTGGCGGGTGCCGCCGTCTCTGCCAGCGCGGGCAGGGCGGCCAGAACGCCCAGTGACAGGATCAGCGCGCGGATCATGGGTGGTTCACCGAGCGGATCGAGTAAAGATCCGAAGGCGTCAGTACCAGGTCCAGCCCGATCTTCACGCTGACTGCCAGCACCAGAATCGCCAGCAGGATGCGCAGTTGCTCGGCCTTCAGCCGGAAGCCGATGACGGTGCCGATCTGCGCGCCCACCACGCCGCCCACGATCAGCAGAACCGCCAGCGCCAGATCAACCGACTGGTTTGTGATCGCATGGGCCATCACCGAATAGGCGGTGACGAAGATGATCTGGAAAAGCGAGGTGCCCACCACCACCCGCGTGTTCATGCCCAGCAGGTAGATCATCGCAGGCACCAGGATGAAGCCGCCGCCCACCCCCATCGTGGCCGACAGGAACCCGACCATCAGCCCGATGCCCACGGGTGGCAGAACGCTGATGTAAAGGCCCGAGGTGCGGAACTTGACCTTGAAGGGGCCGCGCTGGGCCCAGCCATGGCGGCTGCGGCTGCCCGACGTCGGCGGAGGCGCGCCGCTGCGCGCCCGCCGGATGGCGCGGAAGCTTTCCTGAAACATCAGGGTGCCGATCGCGCCCATGAAGAAGACATAGG
The DNA here is from genome assembly GCA_027351005.1 of Paracoccaceae bacterium. GTDB lineage: Bacteria > Pseudomonadota > Alphaproteobacteria > Rhodobacterales > Rhodobacteraceae > Solirhodobacter. Next base: position 5,177 of record DAIEJF010000319.1, read on the forward strand.
AAAATTGCACGAACAGTTCGGTCTGCCCGGCCTGCTTCATCAGTTCGAACACATAGATGCCGATGTTCGATCCGGCGAAGCCGCCGATCAGCATCACCGTGCCCATGCGGAAATCGACGGTGCGGCGTCGGATATGGACAAGAAGGCCCGAGACCGAGGCCGCGACCACCTGGTTCGCCCCCGTTGCCACGGCCACGCCTGGCGGGACGCCGATGAACAGCAGAAGCGGTGTGATCAGAAAACCGCCGCCCACCCCGAAGATCCCCGACAGCAACCCCACGCCGCCGCCAATTCCCAGCAGCAGGAAGATGTTGACCGATACCTCAGCGATAGGCAGGTAAATCTGCATGGGGCCGTCCGGGCGGGGCAGGCGGTGGGGCCGCCGGAAGGCAGGCCGGTTGCTGGAAAGGTGCTATCTGCCCCAGAGCTAGCACCTATTCCATTTTTTGCAAGTATTGTCGCAGCACACGTTCCAGCTTGGCGGCGCCTAGCGGGGCCATGGCCTTGGTGTGTTCGTGGCTGATCGATTCCGTACCCATCCCCGCCGCCATGTTGGTGATGGTGGAAATCGCCGCGACCTTCAGGCCCAGAAAGCGTGCCAGGATCACCTCGGGTACCGTCGACATGCCCACGGCATCGCCGCCCAGGATGCGGATCGCCCGGATCTCGGCCGGGGTCTCGAACGAGGGGCCGGAATACCAGGCATAGACGCCGTCGTGCAGGGTCACGCCCTCGGCCGTGGCCGCGGCGCGCAACGCGGCGCGCAGGCTCGGGTCGTGCGCGTCCGTCATCGGCACGAAGCGCGCATCCGTCCGCTCGCCGATCAGCGGGTTCAAGCCCGAGAAGTTGATATGGTCGGACAAGAGCATCAACTCGCCTGTGGGCATGTCGGGGTGCAGCGACCCCGCGGCATTGGTGGCGATCAGCCGGGTGGCCCCCAGCGCCGCCAGCACCTCGAGTGGCAGCCGCATCGCGTCGGCGCGGCCTTGCTCGTAGTAGTGCTCGCGCCCGCCGAACACGGCCACGCGGCGCCCTTCCAGACGCCCCACCACCAGGTTGGCGTTATGGCCCGACACCCCCGCATGGGGAAAGCCCGGCAGATCGGTGTAGGGAATGGCCACGCCTTCCACTGCGGCGGCCAGATGCCCCAGACCCGAGCCAAGGATCAGACCGAGGGTAACCGGGTCCGCCCCGGCCCGCTCACGGATCAGTGCGGCAACGGCCTCAGCGTTCCTTGACATAGGGCTCGCCTCCTGCGCGGGGGGGGATGGCCTTGCCCACGAAACCTGCCAGCACCACCACGGTGAGGATGTAGGGCAGGTTGTCCATGAACTCGTTCGGGATCACCAGAACGCCCAGGTCGATCGTGGGATAGCGGATCGACACGGCGGCCAGAAAGCCGAAGAACATGGTGGAGCCCAGCGCCTGCCACGGACGCCACTTGGCGAAGATCAGCGCGGCCAGCGCGATGTAGCCGCGGCCCGCCGTCATCTCTCGTCCGAAGCCTGCGGCGAGCGCGGTGGACAGGTAGCTGCCCGCGATGCCGCACAGAACGCCCGCGATGGCCAGCGCGGCAAAGCGCAGCGCCACCACCGACACGCCCGCGGTATCGACGGCAGCCGGGTTTTCCCCCACCGCCCGCAGCCGCAGACCGAAGCGGGTCCGGTAGAGAACCCACCAGGTGGCCGGAACCATCAGGAAGGCCAGGTAGACGAGCACCGAATGCCCCGAGATCAGCTCGGCGTAGATCGGACCCAGAAAGGGCACGTCCCTCAGTTCGTTGGCAAAGGGCAGCGTCAGGTCGCGGAAGCGGGCCGCGCCTGACAGGGCAGGGGTGCCGCCGCCCTGGTGGAACCAGTTCTGCCCCACCAGCACCGTGATCCCCGACGCAAGCATGTTGATCGCCACCCCCGAGATGAGCTGGTTGCCGCGGAAGGTGATCGAGGCCAGCCCGTGGATGGCCGAGAAGACCAGCGAGCCCGCAATCCCGGCCAAGAGACCCAGCCAGGCGCTGCCGGTGGTGTAGGCGACCGCCGCCGACAGGAAGGCCGCGACCAGCATCTTGCCTTCCAGCCCGATGTCGAACACGCCCGAGCGTTCCGAGAACAGCCCCGCAAGGCAGGCCAGCAGCAAGGGCGTGCCCAGCCGCACGGTGCTGTCGAGGATCGAGACGTAGCTTTCGAACGACATCACGTCCTCCGCTTGCCGAATTTGCGGAACGCCGCCGCGACCGGAATCCGCACCATGTTGTCCAGCGCCCCGGTGAACAGGATCACCAGCGCCTGGATCACCCAGATCAGTTGCGGCGGAATCGAGGTCCACATCGAAAGTTCGGCGCCGCCCTGATAGAGGAAGCCGAACAGGATCGAGGCCAGCAGAACGCCCAGCGGATGCGACCGCCCCATCAGCGCCACCGCGATGCCGATGAAGCCCGCGCCCTCGGACGAGTTGAGCACGAGCCGCTGTGCCTCGCCCATGACGTTGTTGATCGACATCATCCCCGCCAGCGCGCCGGAAATCAGCATGGCGCCCATGGTGATCCTGACCGGGCTGATGCCCGCATAGCGCGCCGCGGGTTCCGACTTGCCGAAGGCGCGCAGTGCGAAGCCGAAGCGCGTGTGCCAGATCAGCACCCACACCAGGAAGCAGGCCGCCAGCGCGATCAGAAGCGTCACGTTCACCGGCGGGTCCTTCGAGAAGGGGATGCCCACGGCGCCCAGGATCTCGCCCAGCTTGGGCAGTTCCAGATGCGCCGGGAAATCCGCCGACGACGGGTCTTGCGAGCCTGTCGGCTTCAGGAAGTGTTTCAGGACATAGAGCATCAGCCCCGCGCCGATGAAGTTGAACATGATCGTGGTGATCACGATATGGCTTCCGCGCTTGGCCTGAAGCAAGGCCGGAATGGCCGCCCAGGCCGCCCCGAACAGCGCTGCGGCCGCAGTGGCCCCGATCAGCGCCAGCCACCAGTTCGGCCAGGGAATGAACAGGCAGGCCAGCGCCACGCCAAGGCCGCCAAGCTGCGCCTGCCCGTCGCCGCCGATGTTGAAGAGGCTTGCGTGAAACGCGACAGCCACCGCAAGCCCGGTGAACATGAAGTTGGTGGCGTAGTAGAGCGTATATCCCCAGCCATAGGTCGACCCCAGGCCGCCGTCGATCATGATCATCAGCGCGTTCAACGGGTTTTCCCCGATCGCCGCGATGACGATGCCCGACAGCACGAAGGCGATGACGATGGAGAGCAGCGGCACAAGGACCGCATCGGCCCATTTCGGCAGTCTGTCCATCACGCGGCCTTTCCGTTCATGCCGGCCATCAGCAGGCCCAGCTCGCGCTCGTCGGTTTCACCGGGGATGCGTTCGCCCATGATGCGGCCGTCAAACATCACGGCCACCCGGTCCGACAGGCTCAGGATCTCGTCCAGTTCCACCGAAACAAGCAGGATTGCCTTGCCCGCGTCGCGCAGCTTCACGATCTGCTGGTGGATGAACTCGATCGCGCCAATGTCCACCCCCCGTGTGGGCTGCCCGATCAGAAGCAGGTCCGGGTTGCGCTCGATTTCCCGGGCCACCACGATCTTCTGCTGATTGCCGCCGGAAAAGTTCTTGGCCGCCAGCCGCGGATCTGGCGGGCGCACGTCAAAACGCTGCATCTTGGCGGCGGTTTCCCGCAAGAGGCGCGCGTTGTCCATGATGAAGCGGTTCTTCTGATAGGCCGGATCGTTGTGATAGCCGAAGGCTATGTTTTCCCAGGCTGTGAAATCCATGATCAGGCCCAGCCGCTGGCGGTCTTCGGGCACATGGGCGATGCCGTCGCGGCGCCGGGACTGGCCATCGGAATGGCGGCCCGACAGGTCGATCGGCTTGTCGTTCATCCGCACTGTCCCGGTGCCGGTGGCAAACCCGCCCAGAACCTCCAGCAACTCTGTCTGTCCGTTGCCCGCAACGCCTGCGATTCCAAGGATTTCTCCCGCCCGCACATGCAGCGACACGCCCTTCAGCCGTTCGACGCCAAAGCGGTCCTTGACCCGCAGGTCCTGCACCTCCAGCACCGTGCGCCCCGGGGTCGCGGGCTGCTTTTCCACCCGCAACAGCACCTTGCGCCCCACCATCAGCTCGGCCAGCTGTTCGGGGTTCGTCTCGGCCGTCTTGACCGTGGTGGTCATCTGGCCGCGGCGCATCACGCTGACGGAATCGGTGATCTCCATGATCTCGCGCAGCTTGTGCGTGATCAGGATGATCGTCTTTCCCTCACGCTTCAGATTGGCAAGGATGCGGAAGAGGTGGTCTGCCTCGGCCGGGGTCAGCACGCCGGTGGGCTCGTCCAGGATCAGGATGTCGGCTTGCCGGTAGAGCGCCTTGAGAATTTCGACCCGCTGCTGGTGCCCGACCGAGAGGTTCTCGATCAGCGCGTCGGGGTCCACATGCAGTTCGTATTCCTGTGCCAGATGCGTCAGCACCTTGCGCGCCTTGGCCAGCGACGGGCCCAGAAGCGCGCCTTCTTCGGCGCCCAGCACCACGTTTTCGAGCACCGTGAAATTCTGCACCAGCTTGAAATGCTGGAAGACCATCCCGATCCCGGCGCGGATCGCAGATTGGCTGTCGGGGATGTGGGTCACCTTCCCGTTGATCAGGATCTCGCCCGCGTCGGCCTTGTAGAAGCCGTAGAGGATCGACATCAGGGTCGATTTTCCCGCCCCGTTCTCTCCGATGATCCCGTGGATCGCCCCGCGCGCGACCTGCAACGAGATGTCCTTGTTGGCCTGGACCGGGCCGAAGGCCTTCGAGATTCCCCGAAGCTCCAGCACGGGAACGGATGTGGCGGGGGCGGCAGTTGCCTGCCGCCCCTGGGGATCACCCATTGCCATGAGCGTTCTGCCTTACTGAACCGGGCAGGTGTTGTCGGTGGTGTAGTCGTGCACCTTGATCGAGCCGTCCTCGATCCCGGCGGTCGCCTTGTCCAGCGCGGCCTTCATCGCGGGGGTGATCAGCTTGGCGTTGTTCTCGTCCATCGCGGCGGCCACACCACCGGCCTTGAGATCCATGACCTTCACGCCGGGCTTCAGGTCGGCGCCGGCCTTGAACGCATCGAAGACCGCGTTGTCGACGCGCTTCTGCATCGAGGTCAGCACCTGGCCGGGGTGCATGTAGTTCTGGTTGCTGTCGACGCCGATCGACAGGATCTTGGCATCCGCCGCCGCCTGCAGGACGCCCACGCCGGTGCCGCCCGCGGCGGCATAGACCACGTCGGCACCCTGGCTGATCTGGCCCTTCGTCAGCTCGCCACCCTTCACCGGGTCGTTCCAGGCCGCCGGGGTGGTGCCGGTATAGTTCACCAGAACCTTGGCATTGGCATTGGCCGCCTTCACACCCTGCGCGTAGCCGCATTCGAACTTGTGGATCAGCGGGATGTCCATGCCGCCGATGAAGCCCACCGTGCCCGACTTCGACGCCATGCCTGCCATCAGGCCGACAAGGTACGAGCCCTGCTCTTCGGTGAAGACGATCGATTCCACGTTCGGCTGGTTCACGACCATGTCCACGATCGCGAATTTGGTCTTCGGGAAGTCGGGAGCGACCTTGTTGAGCACGTCACCGAAGGCAAAGCCCGTCATCACCACCGGGTTGGCGCCCGACTCGGCCAGACGGCGCAGAACCTGCTCGCGCTGGGCTTCCGACTGGATCTCGACTTCGCGGAACTTGCCGCCGGTTTCCTTGGCCCATTTCTGGGCGCCGTGGAACGCGGCTTCGTTGAAGGATTTGTCGAACTTGCCGCCCAGATCGTAGATGATCGCCGGATCGGCAAGCGCCGCGCCGGCGGTCAGCGCCAGCGCCGCGGTCGCGCCGAGGAACTTGGTCATGAGGCTCATGGGTAATCTCTCCCGGTTGTGGTTCTGTCCGCCCGCCACAGGGGCGGTCGGGGGTGTTTGCAGCGCCGCGATTAGGCGGATCATCCGCGAATAAGGACGCAGCTTGACCGGACGGTCAAGTGAGATGTTGAGGAGTGCAGGCGCCTGTCGGGGACGGCGCCCTACCTTGCGGAAAAGCAGGGCAAAGCGGCGCTCAAAGCGGCCGCGACAGCAAGAGCGCATCGACCTGCGTCCCCCCGGGCGTGCGGTAGTAGCCGCGGCGGCGACCGTCTTCGGACCAGCCCGCCAGACGGTAGAGCGCCCGCGCCGCGGCATTGTCGGCGGCCACCTCGAGGAAGGCGCGACCGGCCCCGCGGGCCCGGGCCTCGGCCTCGAATCCGGCCAGCAGCGCCCGGCCCCGCCCCTGTCTGCGCGCCGCCGGTGCGACGACGAGCGTCAGCAGCTCGGCCTCGTCCAGCACGACGTGGCCCAGGGCGAAGCCGCGGGTATCGCCGACCAGAAAGACCCCGGGCAATGCCAGCAGCCCCGCGATTTCCGCCGCGCTCCACGGCCTGGGGGTGGTGAAGCCCGCGGTATGCAGGGCGGCCAGGTCTTCGGGGCTCACGGCAGGATCACCGGGGGCGGGTCGGCAGCGATGGCCGCGTCGGCCGGGCGCAGGTAAAGCGGTGCGGGCCGGGGCTGCGGCGTGCCAAGCCTGCGGGCGGCAATGCGGGCGATGGCCACGGCCAGCGGCATCGCGGCAGGCAGAATCGGCCCGCCCGCGATGAGTGCCGCACCGCCACCCGTGCGCGGCAGCGCGCCCAGATCGGGCAGGGGCGCCTCGATCAGCGCGGGTGCGGAATCGCCGTCGAACCGTTGCAGGTAAACGGCGCCGCGCCGGGCATCCTCGATCACCGCGACGGGCCGGGGCTGACCTTCGGCCAGCGCCTCGAGCCGACTGACGCCGATGGCCTGCCGACCCAGCGACAGGGCAAGCCCACGCGCGGCCGAGACCGACAGTCGCACGCCGGTAAAGTTGCCGGGGCCGATGCCGACCCCAATCCCGTGCAGGTCGCGCCAACCGGCCCCGGCCTGCGCCAGCATCTCGTCAAGCAGGGGAAACAGCCGCTCGGCCTGGCCGGTTGCCATCGGCTCGTCCGCGGCGACCAGTACATGGTCGCCCTGAAGCAACGCGGCCGCGCATGCGGCCGCGGAGGGGTCGAAGGCAAGGATCAGCGGCGCGGCCAAGGCTCAGGCGGCGACGGCGCGCACCTCGACCACTTCGGGGATGTAGTGGCGCAGAAGGTTCTCGATGCCCATCTTCAGCGTCAGCGTGGACGAGGGGCAACCCGCGCAGGCGCCCTTCATGTGCAGATAGACGATCCCGCGGTCGAAGCCGCGGAAGGTGATGTCGCCACCGTCATTGGCCACCGCCGGGCGCACGCGCGTGTCGAGCAGTTCCTTGATCTGCGACACGATTTCCGAATCCGGCCCATCCTGCTCGGAATGCTCGGCCGCGGCCGGACCCTCGATGGCCGCATCGCCCGACTGGAAATGCTCCATAATCGCGCCAAGGATCGCGGGCTTCACATGCGACCATTCGCGGCTGTCTTCCTTGGTGACGGTCACGAAGTCGCGCCCGAGGAAGACACCGGCAACCCCGCCCGCCGCAAAGATCCGGCGGGCGAGCGGCGAACTGGCCGCCACATCGACCGAGGCGAAATCGGCGGTGCCCGTTTCCAGCACGGTCTGACCCGGAAGGAACATCAGCGTGGCGGGGTTGGGGGTGGATTCTGTCTGGATGAACATTGGAAATCTCCGACTGTTACACTCGGATATGCGCGCGGCGGTGACGAAAGTCAATTGCGGTAGGTCGGCGCAGCCTGTCTGGGCCATTCGTCGCCCCGAATCGCGCAGCCGACGCCCCGCGCCGCGCCTTGTCGCTAAGGATCCCGGAGCGGGGTGGCGCTGCGCCAATTCTCTTCAACTTGTCAAGACAACTATTCGAAATGGCGGCATTTTCCGCGCATCCCGGAAAAGCATCGAAATTTAGTGAAAATTGTGGCATAAATCGGGCGATGGCTAAGGGGCGCGTCCCCCGCGCACATCTATTACAGGGCGACCCTCGCGGCGGTTCAGGCGAGTGGATTGGGCCTGGGATTTTTGCAGGCTCGGCATGTTCAGGGAGTGATAGAAATGATGAAAGCATTTGCCCTAGCTTCGGCGCTTGCGCTGAGTGCTGCTGCGGGTACGGCTCAGGCGTCGACCATGGTGCCTCTGTCGGGCGTCTTCCATATCAACATCTACAGCGGCGCTGCGGGCACGAGCGCCACCGAGAGCAACGTGTCAGGCTCGACGATGACATCGTCGGTCACTTACACGGGCCTGCTGGATTTCGCGGTGAACCTGCCGCAGAGCCAGTCCGGCACCACGATCGCCCAGTTCCTGGGAACAGGGACCGGCAGCTATGTGGTGAACTCGGGCGCCTCGGCGCTGGGCAACCTGCTCAGCCAGCCGAGCTTCGCGCTGACAACGCTGTTCGACATCACGGGCGGTCTGCTGATCAACGCCACGACGAGCGTCTCGCTGACGCATGACGATGGCGTGAGCTTCTGCCAGGCCACCTGCGATTCGGGCCATTCGGCACCGACCTCGGCGGTGACGGATGCCTTCTCGGCCACTGGCGGCGCCTATCGGATCATCTACGCGGCAACGAACGGCAACCCGAGCATCCTTCAGGGGATGGCGACGGTTCCGGTTCCGGCGGCGGGTGTCCTGCTGATGGGCGGTCTGGCCGGGTTCGGCCTGCTGAAGCGCCGCCGCCGCGCGTCCTGACCGGCAATCGCACGAACGACATCGGGCGGCGCCTTGCGCCGCCCGTTTTCATCGGCGCCATCGCGCACGACGGTCAGGTGATCGCCTCCAGCCGTTCCTTCGACATTTCGCCGGGAACGATGGTGATCGGGATCGGCAGGGTGCCCGAGGCGCGCGACAGGTGCGTGACCAGCTTGCCCGGCCCGCTCTTGTCGGTTCCCGCGCCCAGTACCAGCACGCCGATCTGCGGATCATCCTTGATCTGGGCCAGAATCTCGGTCACCGGCTCTCCCTCGCGGATTACCAGTTCCGGCTCCACCCCGTGACCCGAGCGCATCCATTTTGCGAAGACCTAGAAATGCGCCTCGATCCGTTCACGGGCCTCGGCCCGCATCAGATCCGCGACGCCGGTCCAGTACTTGAACTCCTCGGGCGGGATGACGGACAGGATCTGGACGCCGCCGTGGGTCCGCGCCGCGCGCAGGGCGGCGAAGCGCATCGCGTTCAGGCATTCGCGGCTGTCGTCGAGCACGACGAGGAACTTGCGCATGATCATCCCTCCGGACGCGCCGATCATCGCCGAACCGCAAGCCCCTTGGCAAGCCCGTCGGGGGTGGCGCGCGGCGGCAAGGAACCCCCGGCGCGAGGCCGGGGGTCGCGGTCTTGCCGGATCGGCGACGAACCGCCATCGTCCGGGCCCCGTACCCCTGACAGAGGCCAGGTGGGGAAGGCGATACTGCGCCCGGACGGCCGGTGGACACGGGCCACCCATGACATACGCAGGTGCCGCGGTTTTCCGTCGCGCCTCGCGCCAAAACAGATCCGGTTGGTGAGATTTGGCGACACACGCGCGTCGCCGGGCGGATGCACGCCGAGTTGACTTGCGCATTCCGCGCGCCTGCGAAAGGTTGCGGCGCAAATATTCCAATGGGAGAATGTCATGCCCGGACCCACTCTGGATCGTCGGCGGTTGCTTGCGCTGGGGGCCGCTGCACTGGCCAGCCCGGCCATCGCGCGCGCAGATCAACTGACCGGCAACCCCGCCGATGTCACTGACCCCGCCGCTGACCCGCGACACAACATTTCCAGCTTCACCTCGAAGCGCTGGCAGGACTATTTCGAAAACCTGAATAACGGCGTGATCCTGGCCGACACCACCTCGCGCGCGGTCCACTTCTGGAATGAAGACGCAAGCGTCTACCTGCTTTACCCCTCGTCGGTGCCTACCGCGCCGGAACTGACCCGCAAGGGCATGACGCGGGTGGTCGAGAAGGTGGTCGGCCCGACCTGGCATCCGACCCCATCAATGCGGGTGCGGATGCCCTGGCTGCCGCCGGTTGTCGGCCCGGGCCCGGACAACCCGCTGGGGCCCTTCGCGCTCTATCTCTCGTGGCAGTATTACCGGGTGCACGGCACGCAGGATACGCGCAAGATCGGCCGCGCCTCGTCCGACGGCTGCATCGGGCTTTACAACGAGGATATCACCACGCTGTTCAAATACGCGAAGGTGGGCACCCAGGTCCGCATCATCTGATCGTCCGGCACGCCTGCTGCACCCCGGCTTGACCCGTGCGGTGCAGCGGGAGTGAGGCGCCAGGTGTGCCGCATCGGGCGGGGCGGGCCTCGCCACCCCACCCGCAGGGCGCCTACCGGCGCGAGCGGATCATGCCCACGATGTCCAGCGTGCGCGCAAGGATCGGCTGGGCGATCGCGTCGGCCCGCTCGGCGCCGTTTCCAAGGATACGGTCGATTTCCGCGGGGTCGGCCATCAGTCGCTGCATCTCTGTCGAGATCGGTGACAGCTTGGCCACGGCAAGGTCGGCCAGCGCGGGCTTGAAGGTGCCAAAGCCCTGGCCCGCGTATTGGGCAAGCACCTCTTCCACCGAGATGTCGGCCAGCGCGGCGAAGATGTTCACCAGGTTCCGCGCCTCGGGCCTGCCGTCCAGCCCATCGGGCGTGTCGGGCAGCAGTTCGGCGTCGGTGCGCGCCTTGCGGAACTTGGCGGCGATGGTGTCTGCGTCGTCGGTCAGGTTGATGCGGGACTGATCCGAGGGGTCGGATTTCGACATCTTCTTGGACCCGTCGCGCAGGCTCATCACCCGCGTCGCCGCCCCCTCGATGACCGGGGCGGTCAGCGGGAAGAAATCCACCTTGTAGTCGTGGTTGAACTTTGCGGCGATGTCGCGGGTCAGTTCCACATGCTGCTTCTGATCCTCGCCCACGGGAACATGGGTCGCGTGATAGACCAGGATGTCCGCCGCCATCAGGCTGGGGTAGGCATAAAGCCCGAGCGAGGCGTTCTCGGCGTTCTTGCCCACCTTGTCCTTGAACTGCGTCATCCGGTTCATCCAGCCCAGACGCGCCACGCAGTTGAAGATCCAGCCCAGCTCGGCATGGGCCGACACTTGGCTCTGGTTGAACAGGATGGATCTTACCGGGTCGATCCCCGCGGCGATGAAGGCCGCGGCGGCCTCGCGGGTCTGCTGGCGCAGCCGCTCGGGGTCCTGCCAGACGGTGATCGCGTGCAGGTCGACAAGGCAGTAGATGGTTTCCATCCCCTCGTCCTGCATCGCCACAAAGCGCTTGAGCGCGCCAAGATAGTTGCCCAGCGTCAGCCCGCCCGAGGGCTGGATGCCCGAAAAGACGCGGGGGGTGAACTGCGCCTTGCCGACGTGAGGCGTTTGGACCGCTTCCGTCATCTGTCACTCCGTCTGGAAATTGTTGCTCGCCGGGCTTATCGCTGGCGCCCTAGGACGTCAATGAAAGGGTCGCCCGATGGATCTGGACCACAACGCCCACCCGCTGAACCCGCTGCCCTGGGTGGTGTGGATTCTGGCACTGCCGATCGCCGCGATCGAGATCGTGCTAAGCCTTGCCGGTTACGGGCTGATCGGCGGGCCTGCCGCGGTGGGTTGGCGGCTGGAGGCGATGCAGACCTATGCCTTTTCGCCGCCGATCTTCCAGTGGATGATCGAGAACCGCTATTTTCCGGCCGAACACATGCTGCGCTTCGTCAGCTACATGTTCGTTCACGTCAACCCGACCCATGCCGTCTTCGTTGTGGTCTTCATCCTGGCTCTGGGGAAATATGTGGCCGAGGTGTTCCGGCCCTGGGCGGTGCTGGTGCTGTTCTTCGCCTCGGGCATCGTGGGGGCTCTGGCCTATGGCCTGCTGTCGGGTACCCAGATGGTGCTGGTGGGGGGCTATCCCCCGGTCTACGGGCTGATCGGCGGCTTCAGCTTCATCATCTGGACGCGGCTTGGCCAGAGCGGGGGGAACCGGATCGGCGCCTTCAGCCTGATCGGCATGTTCCTGGGCGTGCAGCTTCTGTTCGGCCTGCTGTTCGGCGGCGGGCGCGACTGGATCGCCGACCTCGCCGGTTTTGCCACCGGCTTCGGCCTGTCGTTCGTGGTCAGCCCCGGCGGGATCGGGCGGGCGGTCGACGCGATCCGCCGCCGCTAGCGCAGAGACGAGCGCACGTCGCGCATCCGCAGCGCGCCGGTGGCCAGCGCGGCCAGCCCGAACGTGGCCGCGCCCCCCGCCACCAGCGCCGCCAGCGCCGCGTAGCGGATGCGGGGGGTGTCCAGCGGCACCGCAAGCAGATGCGCCATGACCCAGAGAACGGCGCCCATCAGAACCGATGCCACCACCAGCCGCGGCAACCGATCCTTCAGGCGGGCGTCGAAGGCCGCCGCCTCGCCCATGCTTCGGGTGCCCCACCAAAGCTGGCCCACCATCGCCCAGCCGGCCAGCGTGGTGCCCAGCGCGGCCGACACGAACCCCACCACCGGCGCCAGCGCCAGCGCGGCGCCCGCATTCACGATCATGGAATGCCAGGCGAAGCGGAACGGGGTGCGCGTATCCTCTCGCGCGAAGTAAAGCGGTTGCAGCACTTTCTGCAGCGTGAAGGCAGGCAGGCCCGCGCCATAGATCGCAAGCGTCAGCGCGGTGTTGGTGACATCGAGGTCCGAGAAGGCGCCGCGCTTGAACAGGACCGAGATCACCGGGACGGGCACCACCATCAGCGCCACCGCGGCGGGAAGGGTCAGGAGCAGGCTGAATTCGGTGGCCCGGTTGTAGGCGTAACGGCTGCCCGCGATGTCATTGGCCTTCAGGCGGCGCGAGATGTCGGGCAGCAGCACCACGCCGATCGCGATCCCCACCACACCCAGCGGCAGTTGATAGAGCCGGTCGGCATAGTTCAGCCAGGCGATGGCGCCGTCGAAGAAGCTGCCCACCTGGCGGCCGACCAGCAGGTTGATCTGCACCACGCCGCCCGCCAGCACGGATGGAAAGGCGATCCGCACCAGTTGGCGCATGTCGGGGGTCAGCCGCGGGCGGCGGAACCACAGCGGATAGCCCATCCGCGCGCAGACGGCCCAGACCAGCCCCATCTGCAGGAAGCCCGTGACCGGCGTGGCCCAGCTCAGCGTGAGCCCGGTATCCCAGCCCATGTGCCGACCCAGAAGCATCGCGCCGATGAAGACCACGTTCAGGATGACCGGCGCCGCCGCCGCGGCGATGAACCGCCCGCCCGCGTTGAGCACCCCCGAAAAGAGCGCGGCCCCCGACATGAAGAGGATGTAGGGAAAGGTGATCCGGCCATAATAGACCGCCAGCGAGAAGCGTTCATCCCCGGCAAACCCCGAGGCCATCGCATAGACCAGAAGCGGCATGGCGATCATCGCCACGACCGACACAACCGTCACGACGAAGGCCAGCCCCGAGAGCGCATCTGCGGCAAATCCGTGCGGATCGTCGCCCGCCTCGTAGCGCTTGGAAAACATCGGCACGAAGGCCGTGTTGAACGCGCCTTCGGCAAAGAAGCGGCGGAACGTATTCGGCAGCGAGAAGGCCACCAGAAACGCCTGCGCCATCGGCCCCGAGCCCAGGTACGAGGCGATCAGAACGTCGCGCACGAAGCCCACGGTGCGGCTCAGCAGCGTCCAGGCGCCGACGGTCAGGAACCCCCGGACAAGACGGATCGGTTTCATGGCTTTCCTTCGCCCTCAGCCCTGCGCCCGCTGCGCCCCGTCGGCGATTGCCTGGCGGAGCTTCTTTTCCAGCGCTTCCTGCTTCGGGCGGGCATGCAGTTTCAAGCCGAACATGTCCTTGACGTAGAACGTATCGACGACCTGTGCCCCGAAGGTCGCGATGACGGCACTGGCGATGTAGATGTTGCTGGCCGCAAGCGTCCGCGTCAGGTCATAAAGCAGGCCGGGCCTGTCGCGGGTGTCGACCTCGATGATCGTGTAGATGTCCGAGCCGTCATTGTCGAAGGTGACAGAGGTGGGGAAGGCGAACTGCCGCTCGCGCTTCTTGATCTTGTCACGGTCCTTCAGCGCCTCGCGCGCGACCACCTCGCCCTTCAGGGTCTTGTTGATCATCTGTTTCAGGCGGGGCAGGCGGCTCATCTCGTAGGGGTGCCCTTCGGCGTCCTGCACCCAGAAGACCGCCGTCGCGTAGCCATCCTTCGAGGTATAGGTGCGCGCATCCACCACGTTGGCGCCAACCAGCGCCAGCGCCCCCGCAAGCCGGGAAAAGATGCCGGGGTGATCGACCAGTGCGAAACAGGCGCGGGTGGCGTCGTGGTCGGTGTCGGGGTGCAGGTCGATGCGGATCTCGTCATCCTTCAGCCCCCGCAGCAGGCCGGCGAAGATCGCATGGGTCGCGGTGGACAGCCCCTGCCAGTAGGGGCCGTAGTGCCGCCCCAGTTCGGCGCGCACGTCGGCCTTGTCCCAGTCGGCCAGGGCCTCGCGCAATTGCCGTTTGGCCTCGTCCTCGCGGCGCTCGCGGTTCACGTCCTCCAGCCCGGTTTCCAGCGCCGAGGCCGTGTCGCGGTGCAACTGGCGCAGCAGCATGGCCTTCCAGTTGTTCCAGGTGCCGGGGCCCACGCCGCGGATGTCGCAGACCGTCAGCACCGTCAGAAGGTCAAGCCGCTTGCGGGTCTTCACCAGCTTGGCAAAGTCGCGCACTGTCCGCGGGTCCGAGATGTCGCGCTTCTGCGCCATGTCAGACATCAGCAGGTGATAGCGCACCAGCCATTCCACTGTTTCCGCTTCCTCGGCCGTCAGCCCCAGCCGCGGCGCGATCTTGCGGGCGATCTGGGCGCCGACGATCGAGTGATCCTCGGGCCTGCCCTTGCCGATGTCATGCAAGAGCAGCGCCACATAGATCACCCGCCGGTTCACCCCCTCCTTCAGGATCGAGGACGACAGCGGCAGTTCCTCGACCAGTTCGCCGCGTTCGATCTGGGCGAGGGTCGAGACGCACTGGATAATGTGCTCGTCCACCGTGTAGTGGTGGTAGACGTTGAACTGCATCATCGCGACGATGCGCCCGAATTCCGGGATGAAGGCGCCAAGCACCCCCAACTCGTTCATCATCCGCAACGCCCGTTCCGGGTTGCCGTGCTTCAAGAGCAGGTCCAGGAAGATCCGGTTGGCCTCGGGGCTGTCGCGCAGGTCGTCATCGATCAGGTGCAGGTTCGCCGCGATCAGCCGCATCGCGTCGGGGTGGAACAGGTGGCCGCTGCGCAGGCCTTCCTCGAAGATGCGCAGCAGGTTCAGTGTGTCGGCAAGGAAGGCCGCGGGGTCGGCCACCGTCAGCCGGTTCTGCAGGATCGCCATCCCCTCGCGCAGCTTGGTGCGCCGCCGCAGCAGGCCGACCAGCATCGGTTCCTTCTTCACATGCTGGGCTTCCAGCGCCGTAAGGAAGATCCGCGTGACCTCGCCCACCGTCGTCGCCTCGCGGAAATAGTCCTGCATGAAGCGTTCGACGGCGCGGCGGCCGCCGCCATCCTGATAGCCCATCCGCGCCGCAACCTCGACCTGTAGGTCGAAGGTCAGCTGGTCCATCGCGCGCCCCGCGATGTAGTGCAGGTGGCAGCGCGCCGCCCAGAGGAAGTTCTCGGCCTCTGCGAACCCTTCGTATTCCTCGCGCCGGAACATGCCCAGCGCCACCAGCTCTTGCGCGCGTTCGACCCGGTGGATGTATTTCGCGATCCAGTACAGCGTCTGCAGGTCGCGCAGCCCGCCCTTGGCCTCTTTCACATTGGGCTCCAGCACATAGCGCTGCCCGCCCTGCCGCTTGTGGCGTTCGGCCCGCTCTTTCAGCTTGGCCTCGATGAATTCGCCCGCCGTGTTGCGGAACAGCTCTGACCAGAGCTTTTCCTTCAGCTCCGCCGCAAGCCCGCGGTCGCCATCGATGAAACGGTGCTCCAGAAGCGCGGTGCGGATCGTGATGTCCTCGCGCCCGAGGCGGATGCAGTCCTTTACCGTGCGGGTTGCGTGGCCGACCTTCAGCTTCAGGTCCCACAGCATGTAGAGCATGGATTCGACCACGCTTTCCGCCCAGGCGGTGGTTTTCCACGGGGTCAGGAACAAGAGGTCGATATCGGAATAGGGCGCCATCTCGGCCCGCCCGTAGCCGCCCACGGCGACCAGCGCGATCCGCTCGCCGTCGGTCGGGTTGGCCAGCGGGTGCAGGTGGCGCATCGCCACGTCCAGCGTGGCACGCACCAGCCCGTCGGTCAGGTAGGCCTGGCCGCGGACCAAGGCGCGCGCGTCGCGCGGGCTTGCGCGGAATGCAGCCTCCAGCGCCGCGTTGCCGCGCTTGCGCGCCTCGGCCAGCACCTGCACGGCCGCGGCACGGCGCGCGCGGTCATCGGGCGCCGCCGCCAGCGCCGCCGCGATGTCGGCCGAAACGGCCCGGGTGTCGAAGATCGCCGCGGGGGCGCAGATCAGCCCGTCGCCGTCAGGCGCCGGGGCCGCCGAAGCTTCTAGGGGCAGGGTCAATGATGGTCACCTGGTTGTTGACGATCTGCCCGATCGCAAGGCCGCGCTGCGTTGTTCCGTCCGGCATGAAGCGGAACACGCCATTCACCCCGGCAAAGCCCGACGGCTGCGTGAAGCCGGTCGCATTCAGCGGCTGCCCGGCCTTCACCAGCGCCCCGATGGCGGCGATCCCGTCATAGGCAAGCCCCGCGATGGGCAGCGGGCCGGTGCCATATGCGGCGGTGTAGCGTGCGGCGAACTGCTGGCTGAGCGTGGGGTCGGGCAGCGCGAACCAGCCGTGCTGCACACCGGGCAGCGCCAGCGTGGTGGCCGGAATGTCCCAGCGGGTCAGCCCCATGTACTGGGTCTGCGCGGGATCGAGGCCGTTCTCGCTCATCAACTGGGTCACCAGCGGCAGCGCGCCCGCCGTGTCCGAGGTGAAGAAGATCGCCTGGGCGCCGGCGCCCTTGATCTGCTGGGCCGCGGGGGGGATGGCCGCAACCACACCCTGCTGCGAATAGGGATAGGTCACCTCGGTTGCAAGCTGCGCTCCATTGGCGGTGATCGCCGCCTGGATCGCCCGGAACCCGGCATCGCCGGCCGCGGTCTGATCATGCGCCACCGCGATCGAGGTCTTGCCCTGCGCCACGGCATAGCTCACCAGCCGGTTCGCCGTGTCGCGGAAGGTCTGGCCCAGCACGAAGACATTGCCGCCCGCCACGTCGGCGTTGTTGGAGAAAGACAGCACATCGACGCCGCGGCTGGCCACGGCGGCGCCCGCCGCATTGGCCGCCTGCGCATAGACCGGGCCCAGGATCACCTGCGCGCCTTCGTCCACCGCCTGCATCGCGGTCTTGGCCGCGGCATCGGGGGCCGCGCCGGTGGAATAGACCTTGAGGTCGACCTTCACCCCGTCCAGATCCGAAATCGCAAGCCGCGCCGCGTTTTCCAGGTTCTGTGCCAGCAGGTCGTCGCTGGCCTGCCCCGACCCCGAAGGCACCAGCAACGCGACATGCACCGTGCCGCCTCCCGGGGTGCTGGGTCCCATGGCCACCTGCGGGCCGCAGGCCGACAGGCCCAGAAGGATCCCAAGCGCGGCGAGCCGCGCGAAGGTCCCCTTGCGGGCGGCATCCAAAATGACAAACATGGGGAATTCCTTGCAACACGGGCTGGAACGGGTCAACGGGAGCCTATGCGTTTCCCCCGCCCTTGGCAACTTTCGAGAGGCTCGCGGCCATGATCGACACCAGCAGGCCCATCCCGCCAGGGCTTCACTTCATCGCCACCCCGATCGGGGCTGCGCGCGACATCACCTTGCGCGCGCTGGATATTCTGGCGGGGGCCGCGGTCTTGGCGGCAGAGGACACGCGCACGCTGCGCCATCTGATGGAGATCCACGGCATCCCGCTCGGCGGCCGCCCGCTGATCGCCTATCACGATCACAACGGCGAGACGGCGCGCCCGCGACTTCTGGCGGCCCTGGCCGAGGGCAAGTCGGTCGCCTATGCCTCGGAAGCAGGCACGCCCCTGGTGGCCGACCCGGGGTTCCAGCTGGCCCGGGCGGCGATCGCCGCGGGGTTTCCGGTCCTTGCGGCGCCTGGTCCCTCTGCCGTACTCGCCGCTCTGACCGTCTCCGGTCTGCCAACCGACCGCTTCCTTTTCGCGGGCTTTCCCCCTGCCGCAGCCGGGGCGCGGCGACGGTTCTTCGCGGAACTGGCTTCGGTGCCGGCCACGCTCGTGCTGTACGAATCGCCCAAGCGCGTTAGCCGAACGTTAGGGGAATTGTGCGAGCAATTGGGTCAGGACCGGCAGGCCGCGGTCTGCCGGGAACTGACGAAACGGTTCGAAGAGGTGACGCGGGCGTCATTGGGCGAACTGGCCGCAACCTTTGCCGACCGTGACGTGAAGGGGGAAATCGTGCTGGTGATCGACAGGCCGGGCGAAAAGCCGACCGAGGCGGGCAGCCTCGAGGCGGCCTTGCGGGCGGCGCTTGCCACGATGTCGCGCAAGGATGCCGTGGCGGCCGTGGCGGCATCGCTGGGTCGGCCGCGGCGCGAGGTCTATCAGGCGGCGCTGGAGCTGGCGCCCGGGGGAGATGACGATGCGACGGACGACTGAGGGGCGCGCGACGGGTGGACGGGCGACTGACGCCGCCCGCGCGCGCGGCGCGATGGCCTATCAGGCGGGGCTTGCGGCGGAACAGACGGTCAGCCGCCTTTACGAGGCGGGCGGATATCCGGTGGCCGCACGCCGCTGGCGCGGCGAAGGCGGCGAGATCGACCTGATCGTCCGCAACGGCGCCCGGCTGATCTTCGTCGAGGTCAAGCAGGCCGCCAGTTTCGATCTGGCCGCCACGCATCTTCTGCCGCAGCAGATTTCCCGGCTCTATGCCGCCGCGGCCGAATTCCTGGCGGGCGAACCCGCGGGCCAGGATACCGAGTCGCGCTTCGATGTCGCGCTGGTCGACGGCCAGAGCCGGGTCCGGATCCTCGAGAACGCGCTCTGCGCATGAATCGCCGCCCGTTGCATCCGCCCGGCCGCTGCGCCATCTAGGGCTGGAAGCACGGGGGATGGCATGGGCCTGAAGGTGGCATTGCAGATGGACCCGATCGGGTCCGTGAACATCGACGCAGACAGCACGTTCCGCATCGCGCTTGAGGCGCAGGCGCGGGGACATTCGCTGTTCTTCTACACGCCGGACCGGCTTGCCTTCCGCGAGGGGCGTATCCTGGCCCGCGGCTGGCCGATCGAAGTGCGCCGGGTCAAGGGCGACCACGTCAGCTATGGCGCCGAGACCGAGGTGGATCTGGGCGAATTCGACGTGGTCTGGCTGCGTCAGGATCCGCCCTTCGACATGGGCTACATCACCACCACCCATCTGCTTGAGATGATCCACCCGCGGACCCTGGTCGTGAACGATCCGTTCTGGGTGCGCAACTCGCCGGAGAAGCTGCTGGTGCTGCGCTTCCCCGAACTGATCCCGCCCACGCTGATCGCGCGCGACCTTGCCACGATCCGCGCCTTCAAGGCCGAGCATGGCGACATCATCCTGAAGCCGCTTTACGGCAACGGCGGCGCGGGGGTGTTCCGGCTGGACCCGAACGACCGCAACCTGTCGTCGCTGCACGAGTTGTTCACCTCGATGAGCCGCGAGCCGCTGATCGCGCAGAAGTTCCTGCCCGATGTGGCCAAGGGCGACAAGCGGGTGATCCTGGTCGACGGCGAGCCGGTGGGGGCCATCAACCGCGTGCCGCAGGCGGGCGAGACGCGGTCGAACATGCATGTGGGCGGCCGGCCGGAGAAGATCGGCCTGACCGAGCGCGACCGCGAGATCTGTGCCATGATCGGGCCTGTCCTGCGCGAAAAGGGGCAGGTCTTCGTGGGCATCGACGTGATCGGTGACTATCTGACGGAAATCAACGTGACCTCGCCGACCGGCATCCAGGAACTGGAACGGTTCGACGGCACCAATGCGGCCGAGCGGATATGGCAGGTGATCGAGGCGAAGCGGGCGATGCAGAAAGCCTGAGGCTTTCCGCGCTGAACCTGGCGCTGCGGCTTTTCGCCAAGCCGCGAATGCGCCGTATGGGCGACCCCGCGGCCGCTCGGCGCGCGTTTGCGGCCTTCACCGGGCTGCTGCCCAGTCCGCCCTATCTGCTCGACCTGCCAGGCATCGTTCCGGGCGGTGCCGGGCCATTGCCAGTCAGCCGCATCTCGGTCGGTCCGGTCGACCGGACGCGGGTGATCCTGTACCTGCATGGGGGCGCCTTTGTCCTGGGCTCGCCCGAGACGCATCGCGGCATGATCGGGCGGCTTTCGCAACTGGCCGGGGTGCCGGTGCTGGCCCCGGACTACCGTCTGGCGCCCGAGCATCCCTTTCCTGCGGCGGTCGAGGATGCTGCGGCGGCCTGGCAGCACCTTTATGACGCGGGCTACGACCCCGAGGACATCGTGATCGGCGGCGACAGCGCGGGGGGCGGGCTGGCCTTCGCGCTGCTGGCGCGGCTCTGCGCTGCGGGCACGCCGCCGGCCGGGGTCTTTGCCTTCTCGCCCTGGGTCGACCTGACGCTGGGCAGCCCGTCGCTGGCGGAAAACCGTGGGGCCGACCCGCTTCTTCCGGTCGAACGCGTGGAATAGGTGCGGGGGTACTATCTGAACGGGGGCGATCCGGCCGACCCGGCGGCCTCGCCGGTTCTGGCCGCGTTTCCGGGGGCACCGCCGGTGCTCTTGCACCATGCGGCGACCGAGATCCTGCGGGACGACACGCGGCGTCTGGCCGCCCGTCTGCGCGGCTTCGGCGCGCCGGTGCAGGTGGCGTGCTGGCCCACCGCCCCGCATGCCTGGCATCTCTTCGACGGCTGGCTGCCCGAGGCGCGGGCGGCCCTGCGGGGGGCGGCGGCCTTCGTGCGTGACCGGCTCACGCCAGCGCCGCCACCGTCAGCCGGTAGCTGACAGCCTCGGCCACATGCGGCGCGCGCACACCGTCCGAACCGGCAAGGTCGGCGATGGTGCGCGCGACCCGCAGAACCCGGTGATAGCCGCGCGCCGTCAGGCCGAAGCGGTCGGCCACCCGTGTCAGCAGGGCGCGGCCTTCGGCATCGGGGGCGGCCACGTCATCCAGCAGCGCCCCCGCGGCATCGGCATTCACCCGGACGCCAAAGACCCCCGCATAGCGTCGGGCCTGCGCGGCGCGGGCCGCGGCCACGCGGGCGGCGATGATGGCCGAGCGTTCGCCGGTGGCGGGCAGGTCAAGGTCGGTGAAGGCCACGGGCGGCACCTCCAGCCGCAGGTCGAAGCGATCCATGAGCGGGCCCGAGATGCGGCCCAGATAATCCTCGCCGCAGGCGGGCGCGCGCGAGCAGGCGCGGCCCGGGTCTGTCAGGTAGCCGCATTTGCAGGGGTTGGCGGCCGCGACCAGCAGGAAGCGGCAGGGATAGCGAACATGGGCGTTGGCGCGTGCCACCACCACTTCGCCCGTTTCGATCGGCTGGCGGAGCGTGTCGAGCACCTGCCGGGGAAACTCGGGGAACTCGTCCAGAAACAGCACGCCGTTGTGCGCGAGGCTGATCTCGCCCGGCTTGGCGCCCTTGCCGCCGCCCACGATGGCGGCCATCGAGGCGGTATGATGCGGTTCGCGGAACGGGCGGACGCGACTGATCCCGCCGTTGTCCAGAAGACCCGCCAGCGAATGGATCATCGAGGTTTCCAGCGCCTCGGCCGCCGACAGCGGCGGCAAGAGGCCCGGCAGGCGCGCCGCCAGCATCGACTTGCCCGACCCCGGCGGGCCGGTCATCAGCAGGTGGTGCCGCCCGGCCGCGGCAATCTCCAGCGCGCGCTTGGCGCGTTCCTGCCCCTTCACCTCGGCCATGTCGCGGGCGGCGGGGTCACCGGTCACCTCGCCCGCCTCGGCCGGGGTCAGGGGGGCCTGGCCGGTGTAGTGGCGCACCACCTCGGCCAGCGATCCGGCGGCCAGAACCTGCGCCGCGCCGACCCAGGCGGCCTCGGCCCCGCAGGCGCGCGGGCACAGCAGCGCGCGATCCTCCTGGGCGGCGGCCATGGCGGCGGGCAGGGCGCCGATCACCGGCACCAGCGTGCCGTCCAGCGACAACTCGCCCAGTGCCACCGTCTCGGCCACCTCGTCGCGCGGGATGATCTCGATCGCGGCCAGCACCGCCAGCGCCACCGGCAGATCGAAATGCGATCCCTCTTTCGGCAGGTCGGCGGGCGACAGGTTCACCGTGATCCGCTTGGCTGGCAGGGCGATCGACATCGCCGACAGCGCCGCGCGCACGCGTTCGCGCGCCTCGCTGACCGCCTTGTCCGGCAGGCCCACGATGGTGAAGGCGGGCAGCCCGGGCGTGACCGCGCATTGCACCTCGACCATGCGCGCGTCGATCCCTTCGAAGGCCACCGTGTAGGCCCTTGCCGTCATGCCTCGCGCTCCTGCCGCAACAGGGTTAACGCCTAGGACGCTCCGATTGAAAAAAGGTTAATGCGCGGAAGGCCGCCAACCGCCGCGGCTTTGTTACAACGGGTTACGCGAACGTGTCGCGCCGGACGCAACGCCGCAGGCCCGCCCTCTCGCAAGCCGTGCGGCGGGGGTGTAGAAGCGTGCGACGTCTACCGGAGCCTTCGTCTTCATGAACCTCGCCGTTCGCCTTTTCGCCGTGTGCCTCGCCGCGGCGCCCCTTGCTGCAACCGCTGCCGAACCCAAGTGGCAAAGCGACATGATCCCGCTGGATCATGTCATGATGCCCGCGGGCCCGGCGAAGGGGGTCACGTTCCTGCTGTCCGATGCCGCGGGCTGGGGCGCGCGTGAACAGGCCATTGCCGACCGGCTGCAGGCCGACGGGATCGGCGTCGTCGGCGTTGATATGCCGAGCTACGTGAAGGCCATCAACGCGATGCAGCCTGTCACCCAGAAGCAAGACCCCTGGGACCCGGTCTGTTCCTACCTCGTGTCGGATATCGAGGGTCTGAGCCAGCAGATGCAGCGTGCCTCGGGATCGACCGATTATGTGACGCCGGTGGTTGCCGGGCTGGGGCAGGGCGGAGGGCTTGCGCTCGACATCCTGGACCAGACCCCCGATGCGACGATCGGCGCCACGGTGGTGGCCGACCCGGCGTCGGCCGTGCCGATCTCCAACGATCTGTGCACACCCGCGGGCTATCTGACCGACAGCCGGGGCGAGGTCTATACCCTGCCCTCGGGCCAGACGGTCGATACGGTGTCCGTCCTGCTGAGCCCCGGTGCCCCCAATGACGTGCGCCAGCGGGCCGAGGGCCTGAAGGCCAGTGCGGGCAGCAGCGTCAGCGTCACCGAAAACGCTCAGGTGACCCCCGCCGCGATGGCAACGCTGATCGCGCAGAAGATCGACGACGCGCGGACCGCCATGGCCGCGCTGCCGGTCACCATCCTGCCCGCCACGCCGAAGCAGGACGTGATGGCGATCATCCTGTCCGGGGATGGCGGCTGGCGCGATCTGGACCAGTCGATCGGGCAGATCATGCAGGCCCAGGGCATTCCTGTCGTGGGCTTCGATTCCCTGCGGTATTTCTGGAAGAAACGCACGCCCGACGAAACGGCGCGGGATCTGGCGACCCTGATCAAGCATTACCACGATGCCTGGGGCGTGAATAACGTGATCCTGGTGGGATATTCCTTCGGCGCCGACGTGTTGCCCGCCACCTTCGCGCGGTTGCCAGAGGCCGCGAAGAACCGGGTCAAGCTGGTCAGCCTGCTGGGCCTGTCGACCGCGGCCGATTGGGAAATCACGGTCTCGGGCTGGATGGGCTCGCATGGCGCCAACGCAGTGCCGACCGGGCCGGACGTGGCGCGGATGCCGCTGGCCAAGGTGCAGTGCGTCTATGGCGCGGACGAAGACGAAAGCGGCTGCCCGGCGCTGGGGGCGCTGGGAGGCGAGGCGGTGAAGGTCGATGGCGGCCACCATTTCGATGGCGACTATGCCGCCATCGAAAAGGACATCATGGATGCCTTTGCCCGCCGCACCCAGATGCTTGCCGATACCGATCCGGCTGCCAAGGCTGGCAAGCCCTGAGGCTTAGGCGGTGATGGCCATGAAGGCCGGCCAGGCCGCGGGGTCTGCCGCGGTCTTGTCCCGGCAGAACGGGTTGCAGAACCCGTAGGTCTTTCCGTCCAGCATCAGGAAGTCGGTGACCGCCTTGCCCGAATAGGGGCAGGTCGCATTGACCGAAGGCCCCGCAGCCACCGGCCGTGCCGCCAGCGGCGCAGGCCCGGGCCAGGGAACCAGCGGCAAATCCAGATGGTAGATCGTCTGGTCGGGCCCATCGACCTGTGCCATGGCGCGCCAGCGGCGGAACGGGCCGTGCGACAGGTGCCGGGCCACATAGGCCGCCCCCGCGGGGCCAAGCGGCAGGCCGTAGCTGGCCACCCGCGCGGCGACGGGCGCATAGAAGGCATCGGCCGCCGAGTAGGCGCCAAAGAGCCACGGCCCCGCGCCGCCATGCCGGTCCTGCGCCCAGGACCACAGCGCCTCGATCCGGCGCAGGTCGGCCAGCGCGGCGGCGGGGGGTTCGAACCCCGCATAGGCGCGGCGCAGGTCCATCGCGCAGGCCTGTCGCAGCGCGGGATAGCTGGAATGCATCTCTGCCGCCATCATCCGCGCAAGGGCGCGCGCTGCCGGGTCGGCGGGCCAGATCCCGGCCTCCGGGTGGCGCGAGGCGAGCTCTTCGGCGATCGCCAGGGTGTCGGACACGACCGTTCCGTCATCCAGCCGCAGCGCGGGCACTGTGCGGGCGGGGGCAAAGCGTGCCAGAAGCGCGGGCAGGGCGTCGGTGTAGATCTGGGCCCGTTCGGTCCGCACCGGCAGGCCAAAGGCCTCGAACAAAAGCCAGCCGCGCAGGGACCAGCTGGAATAGGCGCGGTCGCCGATGGCGAGGGTCGGGGGCATGTGTTTCTCCTGTCTGATCACAGGAAGGTTATCCGCGCCCGTTGCCCCGCGAAAATGCTGTTTCGTGAACATATCTATCACGAAGGCATGTGATCCGCCCGGCGGTTCGCTGCGTATCAGTCTGCATAAATCACCGAAGATCGCTGGAAGGGGGTGGCCCATGGCACTCGACGGACAGGTGGATCAGACGATGTCGCGCAGGGCCATGAAGGCTGAATTGCTCGACGCCGAAACCGAGCGCGAACTGGCCCTGGCATGGCGCGACCATCGCGATCAGGCGGCCTTGCACCGGCTGATCAATGCTTACATGCGGCTTGCCATCTCTGTCGCCGCGCGGTTCCGCCGCTACGGCGCCCCGATGAACGACCTGATCCAGGAAGCGGGGCTTGGCCTGATGAAGGCCGCCGACAAGTTCGACCCCGATCGTGGCGTACGGTTTTCCACCTATGCCGTCTGGTGGATCCGGGCAGGGGTGCAGGACTATGTCATGCGCAATTGGTCGATGGTGCGAACCGGCTCGACCTCGAGTCAGAAGGCGCTGTTCTTCAACATGAAGCGCGTTCAGGCCAAGCTGGAGCGCGAGGCCCAGGGGCGGGGCGAGACGCTGGACAATCATCAGCTGCGCGCCCGGATCGCGCAGGAAATCGGCGTGCCGCTGGCGGATGTCGAGATGATGGAAGGGCGGCTGGCGGGAACCGACTTTTCGCTGAACGCCACGCAGTCGTCCGAGGACGAGGGCCGCGAATGGATCGACGCGCTGGAGGATGACAGCGCGCAGGCCGAAGAGATGGTCGCAGACGCGCATGACGCGGCTCAACTGCGCCGGTGGCTGGGTGTCGCGATGGACGCACTGTCGTCGCGCGAACGCTACATCGTGCAGGAACGCAAGCTGATCGAAGAGCCGCGGACGCTGGAAAGCCTGGGCGAAGAGCTGGGGCTTTCCAAGGAGCGCGTGCGCCAGCTCGAGGCGTCGGCTTTCGCAAAGATGCGCAAGAGCCTCGAGGCGCAGAGCCGCGAGGTCCACGAGTTCTTCGTCTGACGGTCCCGCCCGCGGGCCATTGTGCCTGCGGGCCGCGCGCCCTAGAACCGGATCGAGAGCAGCGCGGGGGAACAGATGCTGGCGGGCAGGCGTGTCCTTCTGGTCATTGGCGGCGGAATTGCCGCCTACAAGTCGCTTGATCTGATCCGCCGCCTGCGCGAACGGGGCGCGGCTGTGGTGCCCGTGCTGACCCGCGCGGCCGAACAATTCGTCACGCCGCTGTCGGTCGGGGCGTTGGCGGGGCAGAAGGTCTACCGGGACCTGTTCGATCTGACCGACGAAGCCGAAATGGGCCATATCCAGCTTTCACGCGCCGCTGATCTGGTGGTGGTGGCGCCTGCCACGGCAGACCTGATGGCGAAGATGGCGGGCGGGCAGGCGGATGACCTGGCCTCGACCCTGCTTCTGGCCACCGACAAGCGCGTGCTGATCGCCCCGGCCATGAACGTGCGGATGTGGACGCATCCGGCGACGCAGCGCAACCTTGCGACGCTTGCCGCCGACGGCGTCTTGCGGGTCGGCCCGAACGATGGCGATATGGCCTGTGGCGAATACGGACCGGGACGGATGGCCGAACCGCTGGAGATCGTGGCCGCCATCGAAGCCGCGCTGGGGCAGGGGCCGCTGGCGGGCAAACATGTTCTGCTGACCTCGGGGCCGACCCATGAGCCGATTGACCCGGTGCGCTACATCGCCAACCGGTCATCGGGCGCGCAGGGTGCGGCGCTGGGCGCCGCGCTTGCCGCGCTGGGGGCGCGGGTGACCTTTGTCACCGGGCCTGCCGCCGTGCCACCGCCTGCCGGGGTAACGGTCGTGAAGGTGGAAACGGCTGCGCAGATGCTGGCGGCCGTGCAGGCAGCGCTGCCCGCCGATGCGGCGGTCTTTGCGGCCGCTGTGGCGGACTGGCGGGTGGCCAATGCGGCGGCGTCGAAGTTGAAGAAGGACGGATCGGGGCGGGCGCCCGCGCTGGTCTTCGCCGAGAACCCCGACATCCTTGCCACCGTCTCGCAGCAAGGCCCCGGGCGGCCGCGGCTGGTGGTGGGGTTCGCGGCCGAAACGGATGACGTGCTGGCCAATGCCACCGCCAAGCGGTTGCGCAAGGGCTGCGACTGGATCGTGGCCAATGACGTGCGCCCGGCAACCGGCATCATGGGCGGGGCGGAAAACGAGGTGACACTGGTCACCGCCGACGGCGCCGAAATCTGGCCGCGCCTGCCGAAGGAAGACGTGGCTCGCCGCCTTGCCGCCCGCATCGCCGGGGCGCTGGCATGAGGCCCGTGATCCGCATCCTGTGGGACGACGGCGCTGACCGCGCGCTGGGCCTGCCCAGCTACGAAACGCCCGGTGCCGCGGGGGCCGACCTTCGCGCGAACCTTGCGCCCGCCGACCGCGACCGGGGGCTGACGCTGGCGCCGATGGAACGCCGCCTGATCCCCACCGGCCTGCGGATGGAAATCCCCGCAGGCTACGAGGTGCAGGTGCGCCCGCGCTCTGGCCTGTCCCTCAAGCACGGGATCACCCTGCCCAACACGCCCGGCACCATCGACAGCGACTATCGCGGCCCCCTGGGCGTGCCGATCGTGAACCTGGGCGCAGCCCCCTATACCATCCAGCACGGCGACCGGATTGCGCAGATGGTTGTGGCGCCGGTCGTGCAGGCAGGCTTTGCCGTGGTCGACGATCTGGGCCAGACCGTGCGCGGCACCGGTGGCTTTGGATCGACGGGGACGCGATGATCCTTGTTCTGGCCTTTGCGGCGGGGCTCTGGGGCCTTGGCTGGCTGATGAAGGCGCCAATGCGTGCGCGGGCGATGATGGTCGGCTGTCTGCTGGCGGGGGTGATCCTGGCCAATCTGGTGCTGCCCGACGGCCATCCGCTGCGGCAGGCCACGGGCGGTTCGGCACAGGTCTGGGTGGTGCTGATCGGGGTAGCTGCGCTGGTCGCGGCCTATCGGGCGGCTCTCGTGCGGCTGAAGGCGCGCTCGCGGCCTCTGCCCGTGCGGGACGAGGGGCCGTTCTCGGCCGCAGAGGTGGAACGCTATGCCCGCCACATCTTCCTGCGCGAGATCGGTGGCCCCGGCCAGCGCGCGCTGAAAGAGGCGCGGGTGCTTGTGGTGGGGGCCGGCGGGCTTGGGGCGCCCGCGCTGCTCTATCTGGCGGCGGCGGGGGTCGGCACCATCGGGGTGATCGACGATGACGAGGTCGATGCCAGCAACCTTCAGCGGCAGGTGATCCATACCGATGCGCGGGTGGGGATGGCCAAGGTGGCCTCAGCCGCGGCGCAGATGCGCGCGCTGAACCCCTTTGTCACCGTCCAGCCGCTGAAGCAGCGCCTGACCGCCGAAACGGCGGCGGAGATCTTTCCCGACTATGACCTGATCCTGGATGGATCGGACAATTTCGACACCCGCTACATGGTGAACCGCGCGGCCTTCGTGGCCGCAAGGCCCCTGATCTCGGCCGCCATCACGCAGTGGGAGGGGCAGATTTCTGTCTTCGATCCGGCACGGGGAACGCCTTGCTACGAATGCGTCTTTCCCACCCGTCCGGCGCCGGGGCTGGTGCCCACCTGCGCCGAGGCCGGGGTGGTGGGTCCGCTGCCCGGCGTCATGGGGTCGCTGATGGCGCTTGAGGCGGTGAAGCACCTGACCGGCGCGGGCCAGACGCTGCGCGGCGAGATGCTTGTCTTTGATGGTCTTTGGGGCGAAACGCGCAAGCTCGTGCTGGGTCGGCGCGCCGATTGCCCGGTTTGTGGGCAGCCGCATTCCTGACCGCCCTGGCGCGCTGGACGCCGCGAGGTCGCGCGCTTAGGCTGCGGTGACGACTTCGTGACAGGGAGTGAGCGATGAAACTGACCGTCCTGCTGGCAGGCCTTGCGGCCGCTGCGTTCACCACGATGGCCCATGCCGATGGCCTGCCCGATCTTGGCGGCAAGGCCATCACCGTGGTGACTGAAAACGCCTATCCGCCGCTGCAGTTCGTCGACCCGAAATCGGGCCAGCCGATCGGCTGGGAATATGATGCGATGGCCGAGATCGCCAAGCGTCTGAACCTGAAGGTGACCTACCAGACGTCGAGCTGGGACGCGATGATCCCCGCGGTCAGTCAGGGCCAGTACGACATGGGGATGGAGGGCATCACCATCCGCGACGACCGCAAGGAAAAGGTCGACTTCTCGGACCCCTACATGCATTCCGAAATGCTGATGCTGGTGCGCGCGGATGAAAGCCGTTTCACCGATGCCAAGTCCTTTGCCGCGAACCCCAAGCTGCTGGTAGCGGCGCAGCCGGGCACCACGCCGTTCTATACCGCCGTCTATGACGTGCTGGACGGAAACGAGGCGAACCCGCGGGTGAAGCTGTTTGAAACCTTCGGCGCGGGGTTGCAGGCGCTGAAGGCGGGCGACGTTGATCTTGTGTTGTCGGACAGCACAGCCGCCAAGGGTTATGTCGCGGCCAATCCCGGGGTCTACAAGATCGTGGGCGAACCGCTTGGCGCCGAGGATTTCGGCTTCATCTTCCCCAAGGGCTCGCACCTGGCGGCGCCGATCAATGCGGCCATCGCGGCGCTTAAGGCGGATGGCACCTTTGATGCGCTGACGAAGAAGTGGTTCCTCGATTACAAGATGAATCAATGACGCCCGCGGCCCCCAGCCCGATGGGGGCTGCCTGCCCGCCCGCCGATGCCTGCACCTTCGCCTGACAAGGATTTTCCCTGGTGGCTGCTGATCCTGACCGGGATCGGCGCCGTCATGCTGGGCCGCATCCTGTCTGACGCGGTCTATGCGCAGGTGCTGGCCACGCTGTCGAAGGGGATCGGCCTGACCCTCTTCGTGACGGTGGTGGCCTTTGCGCTGGCCTCCGGGCTGGGCCTGTTGCTGGCGCTGGCAGGATCGGCGCGCTGGATCGCGGTGCGGCAGGCCGCGCGGTTCTACGTCGAGGTCATCCGCGGCGTGCCGATCATCGTGCTTCTGCTGTATATGGCCTTTGTCGTGGCGCCGATGGGGGTGGCCGCGTGGAATGCGGTGGTGACGGGCCCCCTGGGGCTGGAACCCCTGCTGACCCGCGACCTGTCGCTGCTGTGGCGCGCGATCCTTGCGTTGACGATCGCCTATTCGGCCTTTCTGTCCGAGGTGTTCCGCGCCGGGCTTCAATCTGTTGGCCGCGGCCAGATCGAGGCGGCGGAATCGCTTGGCCTGAACCGCTGGCTGCGATTCCGTCTGGTGGTTCTGCCGCAGGCGTTCCGCACGATCCTGCCCCCGCTTGGCAACGACTTCGTGGCGATGGTGAAGGATTCAAGCCTTGTCTCGGTGCTGGGGGTGACGGACATCACCCAGCTTGGCAAGGTCGCCGCGGCCTCGAACTTTCGCTACATGGAAACCTACAACGTGGTGGCCCTGATCTATCTTGCGATGACCGTCACGCTGTCGCTGGCGCTGCGCAAGCTCGAGGCGCGGCTGCGCCGTCGCGGGGGAGGGCAGGGGGGCTAGCCCGGCAACCGGGCGATCACCCGCTCCAGTTCGGTCTTCAGGTGCTCGCGCTCTTCCGGGCTCAGGAAGGCGCCCAGTTCCACCTCGCGCCCGCCGCCCTTGAGGGTCAGGTATTTCTCTACCGGCCCGCCTTGCTCGTGCAGGCTCAGCCTGACCCAGTGCGGATTGGCCGCCCAGTCGCGCCGCTGCCCGCGCGGCTCGAAGCGGTTGATCTCGATCCGGTCGGGCCAGAAGCGGACCTGCTCGATCAGCTTGCCGCTGGCATAGCTGGTGCGGAACGCCAGCCACAGCCCACCCACCGTCACCAGCAGGAAGGGCAAGATGCACCACACCTCCGGCGTGCCCAGCAGCGCCAGCAGCGGCACCAGCAGAAGCCCCGCCGCCATCAGGATGACCGTGGCGAAGCCTTTGCGCGGCAGCGACCGGTTGGGCCAGGCGTGCAATTCCGCCAGCGGGGGCACATCTGCCCCCCAGTGCGGTGCCGCTTGCGAAAAGGCCCCGGATTTCTCCGGGGCCTCTTGCAGTGTCGTGACCCACTCGTAGGGCATCAGTGATGCAGCCCGTGCTTCAGCGTCTGATCCCAGTCCGCGGGCTTGGGCAGCACCTCGAACGTGTGCTCCGGCGGCGGGTTGGTCAGCGTCCATTCCAGCGAGTCGGCGTATTCCTGATGCCAGTAGTTCGGCTCGGTCACGCGGCGGCCGGCCAGAAGGGTGTAGAACACCAGGCCGATGAACCACACGAACGAGGCAAACCCGATGAACGCACCGATCGACGAGACGTAGTTCCAGTGCGCGAAGGCCTCTGGGTAGTCGATGTAGCGGCGGGGCATGCCCTGACGGCCCAGGAAGTGCTGCGGGAAGAACGTCAGGTTCGAGCCGATGAACATCAGCGCAAAGTGCAGCTTGCCCGCCCATTCCGGGTACTGCCGCCCCGACATCTTGCCGATCCAGAAGTAGACACCGGCGAAGATGCCGTACACGGCGCCAAGGCTCATCACATAGTGGAAGTGCGCCACGACGAAGTAGGTATCCTGGTAGGCGCGGTCCACGGCAGCCTGGCTGAGCATCACGCCCGTCACGCCGCCCACGGTGAAGAGGAACAGGAAGCCGAAAGCGAACAGCATCGGCGTCTTGAACTCGATCGAGCCGCCCCACATCGTCGCGATCCAGCTGAACACCTTCACGCCCGTCGGCACCGCGATGACCATCGTGGCCAGCATGAAGTAGCTTTGCTGCGTCAGGCTCAGGCCCACGGTGTACATGTGGTGGGCCCAGACGACGAAGCCCAGCACGGCGATCGCGACCATCGCGTAGACCATCGGCAGGTAGCCGAAGATCGGCTTTTTCGAGAAGGCCGAGATGACGTGGCTGATGATGCCGAAGGCCGGCACGATGATGATGTACACTTCCGGGTGGCCGAAGAACCACAGGATATGCTGGTAGAGCACCGGGTCCCCGCCGCCAGCCGGGTCGAAGAAGGTCGTCCCGAAGTTGCGGTCGGTGATCAGCATGGTGATCGCGCCGGCCAGAACCGGCAGCGACAGCAGGATCAGCCAGGCCGTCACGAAGATCGACCACGGGAACAGCGGCACCTTGTGCAGCGTCATGCCCGGGGCGCGCATGTTCAGGAAGGTGGTGATCATATTGATGGCGCCAAGGATCGACGAGGCGCCCGACAGGTGCACCGCGAACAGCGCGAGGTCGGTCGAATAGCCGCCTTCCTTCACCGACAGAGGCGGATACAGCACCCAGCCGATGCCAGAGCCCGGCTGGTTGTCGCCGCCCGGTGCGAAGAGCGAACAGACCGCCAGCGCCGTACCGGCCACATAAAGCCAGTAGCTGAGGTTGTTCATCCGCGGGAACGCCATGTCGGGCGCGCCGATGTGCAGCGGCATGAAGTAGTTGCCGAAGCCCCCGAAGAGCGCCGGAATCACCACGAAGAACATCATCAGGATGCCGTGCGCGGTGATGATCACGTTCCACATGTGCCCGTCGGGCGTACAGGGCGCCGACGACGGCCAAAGACGCATCCCTTCGGCGCACATGTACTGCACGCCCGGATACATCAGTTCCATCCGCATGTAGACGGTGAAGATCACCGAGACCAAGCCCACCGCGCCTGCGGTGAACAGATACAGGATCCCGATGTCCTTGTGGTTGGTGGACATGAACCAGCGGGTGAAGAACCCCTTGGATTCGTGTCCGTCGTGGCCATGTATGGCTGCGTCGGCCATGCTCGCCTCCCGTTCCCTTGACGATATGGGGCCGCGGGTGGCTTTCCCGCGCCCTCTCTAGCACCGGCTTTTAGAAGGTCGCTTGCCCCGCGGCAATCACCCACGTTGATCTGTATCAAGAAATGTCCAGCCAACCGGCGGATTTGCGGGGCAAGCGCAGCGTCAATTCGACGCAGGGGCGACCGACGCCAGGTAGGCCGCCACGTCCTCGCCGCCCTGCGCCAGCATGAACGACATGTTGGACCGCAGGCTGTTGTCGCCGGTCTTTTCATGCACGAAGGCGGTCGGGTTCTTCACGTATTCCGCCACCAGCGCCTGGGTCCAGACCACGCCGTCCTTGCCCATGGCCTGAAGCCCGGTGCCGTAATTGAAGGGCTTGCCGTTCGCCGCCATCCCCGAGGCGGCAGCGCGGCCGATCACGCCGTAAAGGTTCGGGCCGACCATGCCGCCCTTCACAACGGGCGTTCCGTCCGGCTTGATGATCGAGTGGCAGGCCTTGCATTTGTTGAACACCTGCTCGCCCTTGGTGGCGTCGCCATCGGCAAGGGCAGGGGTGGCCAGAGCCAGCAGGCCCAGCGCTGCGATGATATGCGTCTTCATGCGGTTCATCCTTTCATTGCGGCAGAACACTGCCTGTTACATCGTTTTGGCGCGAATCTGCGGCATCTCAACCCTGTGACGATGCCAAAGGGTCAGGCGGCGCCTCGCCCAGCACCCGGTCGAAGGCCACCCGAAGGGCCACGTCCACGTCCTCCATCGTGACCGGCAGGCCAAGGTCGACAAGGCTTGTCACCCCATGCTCGCGAATGCCGCAGGGGACGATTCCGTCAAAGTGGCCCAGGTCGGGCTCGACGTTCAGCGAGATGCCGTGAAAGCTGACCCAGCGGCGCAGTTTCACGCCGATGGCGGCGATCTTGTCTTCGCGCGGCGTGCCGTCGGGGTTGGCGGGTCTGTCGGGCCGCACCACCCACACGCCGACACGACCGGCGCGGGTTTCGCCCTTTACGCCGAATTCGGCCAGCGTGGCGATCACCCAGGCTTCCAGCAGGCTCACGAAGCGGCGCACGTCACGGCCGCGGCGGTTGAGGTCGAGCATGACGTAGACAACCCGCTGCCCGGGCCCGTGATAGGTATACTGTCCTCCCCGCCCGGCGCTGTAGACAGGGAACCGGTCGGGGTCGGTCAGGTCCTCGCGTCGGGCGCTGGTGCCCGCGGTGTAGATCGGCGGGTGCTCCAGCAGCCAGACAGCCTCGTCGGCGGTGCCTGCGGCGATTCGCCCGGCGCGATCTTCCATCGCGGCCAGCGCCGTTTCATAGGGCACCAGCCCCTCCCACACCCGCCATTCGATCATCCGTCTCTCCGCCGCGCAGACCCGCCGCCGCCGATGCGGCACCCGGGGTGCTGCGCATCCCGGGCCGGTAGTCTATCCGCAAATCCTTGCCGGAGACTTGCGGGAAACCACAAGCGGTTTGCAACCCTCTGCCGGTGCGCCGCATCGACCGGCCTCGTCGGGTGCGCCGATTCGCTGGCCCATCCGGAAGGCGGCATCACCGGGCGAAGAAACCCCTTTCCTTCGCCCCGCCGCTCCGCTAAGAACCCCGCCACCAAGCCAAATCATGCGGATGTGGCGGAATTGGTAGACGCGCAGCGTTGAGGTCGCTGTGGGGTAACTCCCGTGAAGGTTCGAGTCCTTTCATCCGCACCATCTTCCTGAACGTCCGGGGGCAGCCGCCCCGACACGCAGCCGCAGGGCTGCGTTTTTGTTTGCCCCGTCGCAGCGGGCCCTGCGGCAGGTTGTCGCATGGCGCGCCCGCGCTTTGTGGGCGCCGCGGCGGGGGCAGGCGAGGACCTGCGAACCACCCCTTTCCCTTGCCGCAGCGTCGGATGCGCCGGGTTTCCCGGCAGGTCGCGGCGGTCCTGCTGGAAAACCGTGCGCCTGGCGCCTGTCCGCAGGAATTCGTTCATGGCCGTTGCAATGCATGCCTCGTTCCGCTTAAGTCGGCTCTCACAACCGCGGCCTGACTGCGGGACGACAACCAGGGAGTTGCTGCCAGTGGCCCAACCAGCCAAGGGCGACGCGTTCGTCGAGTTCGACCGCGTTCAGAAGAGCTATGACGGGGAAACGCTCGTCGTAAAGGAATTGAACCTGACCATCGCGAAGGGGGAATTCCTGACGATGCTCGGGCCCTCGGGGTCGGGCAAGACCACCTGCCTGATGATGCTCGCGGGGTTCGAGACCGCGACGCATGGCGAGATCCGGCTGGATGGCAGACCGATCAACATGGTGCCGCCGCACAAGCGCGGGATCGGCATGGTGTTTCAGAACTACGCCCTGTTCCCGCACATGACGGTGAACGAGAACTTGGCCTTCCCGCTGGAAGTGCGCGGGATGGGCAAGGCAGAGCGCGAGGCCAAAATCAAGCGCGCGCTGGACATGGTGCAGATGGGGGCCTTCGGCAACCGGCGGCCCGCCCAGCTTTCGGGCGGCCAGCAGCAGCGGATCGCGCTGGCACGCGCGCTGGTGTTCGAGCCGCAGCTTGTCCTGATGGACGAACCACTTGGCGCGCTCGACAAGCAATTGCGCGAGCACATGCAGTTCGAGATCAAGCACCTGCACGAAAGCCTCGGCATCACCGTGGTCTATGTCACGCACGACCA
>DAIEJF010000325.1 GCA_027351005.1 Paracoccaceae bacterium
AATCGCATTGATACATGCTCATCAGTTCGGCCCGGTTGGCGAACAGCAGATCCACATCCTCGCGGATCATCTTGCGGAAGGCGTCGCGGTGGCGTTCGACGCAGAACGGGTCCGACAGCGTCAGCGAGACGCGGCCCCCCGCGGCCTTGGCCGCGGCGATGGCCTTGGCGAAGGCCTCGTGGCTTTCCGGCCCGTCGAAGCGGTAGCCTTCCAGATAGATCCATTCGGCCTGCGCGATCTGGGCTT
Source organism: Paracoccaceae bacterium (assembly GCA_027351005.1). Classification (GTDB taxonomy): domain Bacteria; phylum Pseudomonadota; class Alphaproteobacteria; order Rhodobacterales; family Rhodobacteraceae; genus Solirhodobacter. Next base: position 247 of record DAIEJF010000325.1, read on the forward strand.
CGTCGATGTCCGCCGGCGTCAGGAACTCTGTCACGCCCAGATAGGTGTTCATCGAGCGTTCGCCGTCGGGCGTCACCAGAATGATGCAGCGGCCGGTTTCCTGTTCCGCCGTCCGGGGCGCCAACGGGGTTTCATAAACCGCGCCCTGCGCCCGCAGGTCATGGGCGAAGATCGCGCCAAGCTGGTCGTCCTTGACCTTGCCCACATAGGCGGTCCGCCCGCCCAGCCGGGCCACCCCGGCTATGGTGTTCGCCGCCGAGCCGCCGGACACTTCCTCGGCCGGGCCGATGCTGCCGTAAAGTTGCACCGCGCGGGGCATGTCGATCAGTTGCATGATCCCCTTCTGCACGCCCAGCCGGGCCAGCGCCTCTTCCGAGGCATGAGAGATCACGTCGACCATCGCGTTGCCGATGCCGACCACCTGGAATGTCTTCATTCTGTCTTGTCCTCGTAGGCGCAGAGGTCGCGGATCAGGCATTCGCCGCAGCGGGGCTTGCGGGCGGTGCAGATGTAGCGGCCATGCAGGATCAGCCAATGATGCGCGTGGCCCTGATACGCGGCCGGCACGTTGTCCTCGATGGCGCGTTCCACCGCGTCCACGTCCCGGCCGGGCGCGATGCCGCTGCGGTTGCCGACGCGGAAGATGTGGGTATCGACCGCCTGCGCGGGCAGGTGCCACCACATGTTCAGCACCACGTTCGCGGTCTTGCGCCCCACCCCCGGCAGCGCCTGCAGCGCCGCGCGCGACGAGGGCACCTCGCCGTCGTACTGCTCGACCAGAATCTGGCTCAGCCGCATCACGTTGCGGGCCTTGTTGCGGTAAAGCCCGATGGTCTTGATGTGTTCGATCAGCCGCTCTTCGCCCAGCGCGAGCATCTTCTGCGGGGTGTCGGCCAGCGGAAACAGATCGCGCGTGGCCTTGTTGACGCTGACATCGGTCGCCTGCGCCGACAGCGCCACCGCGACCAGCAACGTATAGGCGTTCAGATGCGCAAGCTCTCCCTTCGGTTCCGGCTCCTGGGCCTGAAACCGGCGGAAGATCTCCTTCATCGTGAGATAGTCGAGTTGCCGTGCCATCCGCGCGGTATGCCCTGCCCCGGCCCGCCAGACAAGCGCGCGCCCTGCGGCAAAGCGCAGTTTTCGGGTCGCGCCGCCCCCCGGCCACCCCTAGGTTAGGGGCAAGGAGACACCGCGATGCAAGACGACACCCCCGCCTATCACTACAAGGTCATCCGCCGCGCCCTGACGCTGATCGAAGAGGGCGGCCCGCAGATGTCGCTGGATGATCTGGCCCGCCGGATGGAGATGAGCCCGGCACATTTCCAGCGCACCTTTTCCGCCTGGGTCGGGGTGTCGCCCAAACGCTACCAGCAGTATCTGACGCTCGACCTTGCGCGACGGATGCTGACCGAACGGCACACGGTGCTGGAAACCGCGCTGGAAACCGGGCTGTCGGGCACGGGGCGGCTGCACGACCTGTTCCTGCGGTGGGAGGCGATGAGCCCCGGCGACTATGCGCGCGGGGGGGCGGGGCTGACGATCCTGTGGGGCTGGTTCGACACGCCTTTCGGGCCCGCGCTGGTGATGGGCACCGACAAGGGCATCTGCGGCATCGGCTTTGCTGCCGAAACCGGGGCCGAGGCCACCATGACCGACCTGATCCACCGCTGGCCCCACGCCCACTACGTCGAAGACCAGACGGCGCTGCGGCCCTGGGTGCTGGCGGCCTTCGGCGCCGATGCGGGCACACCCGTGCCGCTGTACCTGATCGGGGCGCCGTTCCAGATAAAGGTCTGGGAGGCGCTGCTGACCATCCCGTCTGGCCATGTCACCACCTACAGCGACCTTGCGCGCGCCGTGGGCCACCCCAGCGCGCAGCGGGCGGTGGGTACGGCGGTGGGGCGCAATCCGATCAGCTTCCTGATCCCCTGCCACCGGGCGCTGCGCACCACGGGGGCGCTGGGCGGCTATCACTGGGGTCTGCCGGTGAAACGCGCCATGCTGGCCTGGGAGGCCGCCCGCGCCGAGGCGTGACGGCCTTGTGATGCGCGGAATCCTGCCAGCCGACGCGGGCATCTGGTCCGCTCCTGCGGGTTTGAGTATAAGCGCGCCAAGGCCCCCCGGACCGGGGCCACGGGCAATGAGGCAGACCAGATGCACATGAAGACCTCTCTGATTCTCGCCGTGGCGGGCGCACTCGCCCTTTCGGGTTGCGCTTCGACCGACGGCTACGGCTATGGCTACAGCAACCCCAACGATCCGAACGCCAACGCCCGGTCGGGCGCCATCGCCGGTGCCGTGGTCGGCGGGCTGGCGGGCGCGCTGTCGGGCGGGCGCGGGGCGCTGGGCAAGACGGTGGTCGGCGCGGCGGCGGGTGCTGCGGTGGGCGCCATTGCGGGCGGAACGCTGGACCGGCAGGCGCGCGACCTGCGCTCGGGTCTGGGCAATGACAACATCAGCGTCGTGAACACCGGCAACGAGCTTCTGGTCTCGATGCCCGATGACATCCTGTTCGCGACCGATTCCGACGTGGTGAACGCGACGCTCCAGCGCGAGCTGGCCGCCGTGGCGCAGAACCTGCGGCAATACCCCGACAGCACGATCCAGGTGAGCGGACACACCGACAACACCGGCAGCGCCAGCCACAACCAGGACCTGTCGCAGCGCCGCGCCGATGCGGTGGCGCAGATCCTGATGGCGGATGGCGTGGCGGGCAACCGGATCATCGCCTTCGGCCGGGGCGAAAGCCAGCCGGTTGCCAGCAACCTGACCCCCGAGGGGCGGGCCCAGAACCGGCGGGTTGAAATTCATATCCGGCCGAACGCGCTGTAACCTCCGGAGCGGCATTGACGCGCCAAGATGCGGTCATATGATCTGACCAATTCACAGGTGCCCGATGCCGTTCCACAAGGTGACCCCCGAGAAGCTGTCCAGCGCCGTCGTGCGCCAGATCGAGCTGTTGATCCTGCGCGGCATCCTGCGCCCCGGAGAGCGCCTGCCCTCTGAACGCGACCTGTCCGAAATGCTGGGCGTGTCGCGCCCCAGCCTGCGCGACGCAGTGGCCGAGTTGCAGGAGCGCGGGCTGCTGTCGGCCCGCGCGGGGGCGGGCATCTTCGTGGCCGATGTTCTGGGCTCGGCCTTCGCGCCCGCGCTGGTCGAGCTTTTCGCCACCCATGACGAAGCGGTGTTCGACTATCTCTCGTTCCGCCGCGACATGGAGGGGCTGACGGCCGAACGCGCCGCCACCCACGGCACAGAGACCGATCTGAAGGTCGTGGCCAGCGTCTTTGCCAAGATGGAGGCCGCGCACCAGAAACGGAACCCGGCCGACGAGGCGCGGCTGGACGCCGAATTCCACATGGCCATCATCGAGGCCAGCCACAACGTGGTGATGCTGCACATGATGCGGTCGATGTTCGAGCTGCTGCGCGAAGGCGTGTTCTACAACCGCCAGGTGATGTTCAAGCAGCGCACCACCCGCAGCGCCCTGCTGGACCAGCATCGCGCCATCAACGATGCGATCCAGGCGCGCGATCCGCAGGCCGCCCGCACCGCGGTGGAAGCGCATCTGAACTACGTCGAGGCCGCGCTCTTTGCCCAGCAGAAGGCCGACCGCAACGAGGAAATCGCACGCCAGCGGTTCGAACACGAACAGGGCCGCTGATCAGCCGCGACGGCGCAGGTAATCCTCGGCGATCGTGACCATCCCTGCCCGGGTCAGCGGCGCGCCATGCCCGCCCAGCACCAGCGCCAGGTCAAGCCGCCGCAGCCGGTCCATCGTGGCAAGGTAATCCGGAATGCTCGCGCCGGGGATGTCATCGACCAGCCCGCCGTCGTAGATCGCATCGCCTGCCAGCAGCACGCCCGCCGCCTCGTCCAGAAGCCCGATCGAGCCCGGCGAATGCCCCGGCAGGTGCAGCACGCGGAACTGGCGACTGCCTAGGTCGATCACGTCGCCTTCGGTCAGTACCCGGGTCAGTGGCGCGGGGGCAAGCCGCCAGTCCGCCAGCCGGTAGCCCGGCGAGGGCAGGCGGGCAAGCGACGGGCCCGCCTTCTGCCGGGCGAACCAACTGGCCAGCGTGCCCGCCTCGTCCATCGTGGCAAAGGTCGCGGCCTCGGCGGCATGGCCCGCGCGGTCCTCGAAGGCGGCAAAACCGCCAACATGGTCGACATGGGCATGGGTCGCCACCGCGATCACCGGCCCCGCCAGCCCCAGTGCCGGGCGCAAGGGGGCGACACCCACGCCGAAGTCCACCTGCAGCGTGATCCCCTGTCCGGCCACGGTGTAGAGGTTCGCGCGAAAGAAGTCATGCACCGCGGGTTCTTCCCGCCGCACGATGCCAGGTGCCACCGGCGCCACCGTGAACCAATCCGACATCACACCCCCCGAATGCAAAAGACCCGGCCGCGGGGCCGGGTCTTTCCGTTGTCTGGCATGCGCGGGCGGCTCAGTTCAGCCGCGCCGCCACCTGGCCGATCGAATCCTCGATCAGCGCGTTCGCCTTGGCCGCGGTCATCTGCTTGGCCAGCACGTCGCCCGCCGCCGCCACCGCCACGCTCACCGCGCGGTCGCGCACGTCGCGCAGCGCCGCCGTTTCCGCCGAGGCGATCTGTTCTTCCGCCGCGGCCAGACGGCGCGCGATGGACTGTTCCAGATCGGCCTTGGCCTGTGCCGCGGCTGCCATCGCCTCGTCCCGGGCCGAATGCACGATGCGTTCGGCCTGGGCCTGCACTTCCTTCTGCTTGCGCTCGTAGGACGCCAGGATCATCTGGGCCTCCTCGCGCAGCAGCCGCGCCTCTTCCAGATCCTTGCGGATCTCGCCGGCACGCTTGTCCAGCATGCCGCCGATCATCCCCGGAACCTTCAGGTAGACCAGGATCGCCACGAACAGGACGAAGGCGATCAGCACCACGAAGGGCGGGTTCGACAGCGAGAAGAACGGCCCGCCTTCTTCGGCAGCCATCGCAGGCGACGCCGCAAGGATCGCAAGGATCGACAGTTTCTTCATCGCCTTACCCCTTCAGCCGCGCAGCCACGGCATCACCGACCGCGCCCGCATCCGCAGCGCCGCCAAAGGCCGTGACCAGTTCGGCCGCCGTGTCGCGTGCCACTTCCGTCACGCTGGCCAGCGCACTGTCGCGGATCTCCGCGATGCGCTTTTCGGACTCTGCCGCCTTGGCCATGATCTCGGCATCCGCCTTGGCGGTTGCCGCGTCGAGGTCCTTCTGGATCTCGGCCTTGGCCGCCGCGACGATCTTGGCCGCCTCGGTACGGGCATCCGCCAGCGCCTGGTTGTAGGCCGCCTCGGCCGCTTGCGCCTTGCGCTTGAGCTCTTCCGCCGCCGCGATGTCGCGTTCGATGGTGCCCTTGCGTTCGGCCAGCACGCCGCCAATCCGCGGCAGAGCCAGTTTCGACACGATCAGGTAGATCAGCACAAGAGCCACCACCAGCCAGAAGATCTGGTTGGCATAGGTGGTGAAATCGAGCTGCGGCATCCCCGCCTTGTGGGCCTCGCCAGCAGCCTGCATCGCTTCAGTCGCCATTCTGTCCTCCAGGAACCTCACACCAGGCCGGACGGGTCATCGACCCCCCCGGCCGCAGGAGCGGTTCTGCTGGATCAGACCGCAAACATCAGCAGAAGCGCGACGAGGAACGAGAAGATCCCCAGCGCTTCAGCGAAGGCGATGCCGATGAACAGCGTCGCGGTCTGACCGGCGGCGGCCGACGGGTTGCGCAGGGCGCCCGCCAGGAAGTTGCCGGCGACGTTGCCCACGCCGATGGCGGCCATGCCCGAGCCGATGCCCCCGAGGCCGGCGCCGATGAACTTGCCGAGCGCGGCAGCAGCGATGAGTTCCATGGTAGTCTCCTTCGTGGATGAGAGCGTGAATAAGGGTCTGGTGGGATGGCCGGCGTCAGTGGTGCGGATGCAGCGCATCCTTGAGGTAGACGCAGGTCAGGATGGTGAACACATAGGCCTGAACGACGGCCACCATGATCTCGAGGCCGTACATGGCGGTGATCGCGGCAATCGACAGCGGAGAGATCCACAGAACGATGGCAAAACCCGCGAACACTTCCATCACCGCGTGACCCGCCATCATGTTGCCCGCAAGACGGACAGAGTGGCTGACGGGGCGCACGAAGTAGGAAATCAGCTCGATGATCGCCAGAACCGGCCGCAGCGGAAACGGCGCCGAGGTCACCCAGAACAGGCCCAGGAAGCTGGTGCCGTTCCTGACGAAACCAACGATGGTGACTGTCAGGAAGACCGCGATGGCCAGAACGCCGGTGACCGCAAAGTGGCTGGTCGTGGCGAAGCTCATCGGGATCAGGCTGAGCGAGTTCGCGAAGACCACGAACATGAAGAGCGTCAGGATATAGGGGAAGAAGGCCAGCGCATCTTCACCGGCGACATCCACCACCATGTTGCGCACAAAGCCGTAGACCACCTCGCCGATCGACTGGCCCCGGCCCGGCACCAGCGCGCGGGCGCGGGTCGCGTAGACCAGCAGCAAGAAGGTGCAGACCACCGCGATCGCCATCCAGAGCGTCACGTTGGTGATCGTATACCAGTGGATTTCCGTGCCGCCGAACAGCGGACGCACGGTGAACTGCTCCATCGGGTGCAAAGATAGCTTGCTCGACGCTTCTGCAGCCTGGTCCGTCGCCACGGTCATTCCCCTTCGTCCCTGGCGGAGGTTCCCGCCGATCTTTCCAGCTCGGCGGCGGTGCGAAGCATCGTCTTCACCCCGGCCGCCAGGCCCAGCAATATGAACAGCACCATCAGCAGGGGACGCGTTCCGAAGAGCGTGTCCAGCCCGTATCCGATGCCGAAGCCGATTCCGATCCCGGCCACAAGCTCTGTCACCATCCGCCAGCCGATGCTCGCCTGGCTGTAATGGTCGTCCTTGCGGGGCTTCGGCGCGATGGCTTTCTTCGCCTCGGCGATCCGCGCGTCGAGCTGCTTCAGCGGCTCGTCATCCGGCGTCTCGGCCATGCCATAGCCCCCCGTTGGACGGTCGGGCGGAACCTACGGAGGGGGCGTGCCCGAGTCAAGCAGTCACGAAGGGTTGAGGAAAATTGTTATTGCTTTGAAAATGAACGTCTTTTCCGAATGACGCCCGGAATGTCGCAGACCCGATCATGCCCCTTGTGGCCGCTCCGGCCCCCTGTGACACATTCAACCAGCCGGTTGAACATCGCGGCGCAAGCGGTTGACGGCGGGCGACGCAGGGCGGAACATCAGGCCATGACCGATCCGCTTGACCTTGTGTTTGCCGCGCTGGCCGACCCGACCCGCCGGGCCATCCTGGCCATGCTGCTGGAAGACGACATGGCGGTGACGGACGTGGCCGAGCCCTTCGCGATGTCGCTGGCCGCGATTTCGAAGCACCTAGCCATCCTTGCCGACGCGGGCCTCATCAGCCAGGAAAAGCGCGGCCGGGTGAAGTGGTGCAAGCTGGAACCCGACGCGATGCGCGCGGCCTCGGTCTGGATGCAGGGCTTCGGCCAGTTCGAGCCGGTGAACCTTGATGCCTTCGAACGGTTCCTGGCCCGCGAACTGGCCGACGAGCCAGAGATCGGGCCAGAGATCGGGCCAGAGATCGCCCCCGGTTGATCAGAGCCAGCGCGCCTCGAAGGCGGCCACTTCCAGCGGGGGCGCAAAGAAGAGGCCCTGCCCTTCGACGCAGCCTGCCGCGGCCAGCCAGTCGCGCTGAACCGCGGTTTCCACCCCCTCGGCCACCGTCCGCATGCCCAACGCGCCCGCCATTGCCAGGATCGCGCCAACGATGCTGTCGGCGGCGCGGTCGCCCTGGCCCAGCCGCGCGGTAAAGCTGCGGTCGATCTTCAGTTCGCTGAACGGCAGATGCTGAAGATGGCTGAGCGACGAATAGCCGGTGCCGAAATCGTCGATCGCGGTGGCAAAGCCCGCCGCGCGCAGCGCCGCCAGGTTCCGCCGGATCGGTTCGACCGTATCCACAAGCCCGGTTTCCGTCAGTTCGATCACCGCCTCGCCAGGCAGGATTCCCGCCGCGGCGAACCGGTCCAGCAGGATGCGGGCGAACTGCTCGCCGTGAAGGCTGCGGGCCGACAGGTTGAACGACACCGGCGGCCCGCCCCCGTGCCGCCGCCAGCGGGCCAGCATCGCGCCCAGCAGTTCCACCACCTGCATGTCGACGGCCCGGATGAGACCGGCGGTTTCGGCAAGGGGGATGAACTCTTCCGGGCCGATCTCGCCCAGCACCGGATCAGACCAGCGCAACAGCGCCTCGGCCCCGCACAAATGCCCGCGTGCCAGATCCAGCCGCGGCTGCAGCACCAACCGCAGATGACGGTCGGCCAGCCCCGCCGCAGCGCCTGTGTCACCTCGATCAGCCGCAGGATGCGGGCCCGCAGCGCCGGCGAAAACGCCACCCAGCGGTTGCGGCCCCGCGCCTTCGCCTGGTTCAGCGCCATGTCCGCGCAGGCCAGCAGGGTTTCCGCCGTCATCCCGTCCTGTGGCCAAAGCGCGATCCCTGCGCTGGCGGTCAGGTAAAGCCGCTGCCCCTCGAGGTCGAAGGGGGCGCGGACCGCCTCCAGCAACTTTTCCACCGCGACTCCGGCGCCGTCCGGCGCGGTCAGCACGGCAAATTCGTCGCTCGGCATCCGCAGCAGCGTGTCGGCCGGGGTCAGCGTCTGCTCCAGCCGCACGGCAACCAGATCAAGAACGCGGTCGCCCATCCGCTGCCCGAGGCTGTCGTTCACATTGCGGAACGCGTCGAGATCAAGGCGGATCAGCTTGCGCGACGGCTCGCCCGCGGCCAGCGCCCGCTCCAGCACCATGCCAAGCGCGGCTCGATCGGGCGAGGGGGGGATGCGCCATGCCGTATCGGGCATCAGCGCGGCAAACCCGGTGCCGCCCGGCAGAGGCAGCAGCCGGAACTCTGGCGGAAGGTTCAAACCGGCGGGCGCGGCCGAATCGACGGCACCGATGCGCGCGCAGAAGGCGGTGCTGGCCCAGCGGATGCGCCGCGCGGGGTCCAGCACGGCAAGCCCAAGCCCCATCGCCTCGATGGCGTTGGCAAGATCGGTGCCGAGGGAGGGAAACGCGACCGGGTGCAGGGAGGCGGGCGGCTCGGCCTCTGGCTGAAAGCTCATGGGACGGCCCCGATCGGCGCTCATTCGCGCACCTTCGGGAGATCACCACCGTTTACCCTGCCCTGCCACCACTGTCCGGTGACAGGAACCAACACGCCTTGCGCCACGACGGCGTCCCCGCTCGCATCCACCCCGTAGGGGCCACACCGCAACCCTGAGGTGTTTTTTCACGAAGCGCAAGATGTTTGGCAAAGAGAAAAGGCTTTGCAATCAGCCCGTGTCATTCCGCCGCAAGTTGTGCAAGCGACAGCGCCATCCGGGTTGCAGCCGCCATGTCCTGCACGCTCACCCACTCCAGCGGGCCGTGGATTTCCTGCATCCCGGTGAACAGGTTCGGCGTGGGCACCCCCATCTCGGTCAAGCGCGAACCGTCGGTGCCGCCGCGGATCGGCACCGAAACGGGCTCCATCCCCGCTGCGCGAGTTGCCGCGAAGGCAAGCTCGACCGGGCGCATGTCGGTTTCCAGCCAGTAGCGCATGTTGCGGTATTGCGGCCGGATCGCCACCGCGATGGTCGCGCGAGGCTCTGTCGCCTGAACCGCCGCACAGACGGTCTTCAGCAGCGCGCCCTTTGCCGCCAGCCCGGCGCGCTCGAAGTCCCGCAGGATGAAGCGCATCTCGGCCGCGGCGGTGGTGCCGGTGATCTCGTAGACATGCAGGAACCCGTCGCGGCCCTCGGTCGTCTCGGGGGTCTGGCTGTCCTGCGGCAGGGTCTGCACGATCTTGGCCGTCAGATGCAGCGCGTTCACCATCTTGCCCTTGGCGGTGCCCGGGTGGGCCGACACGCCGGTGATCGTCACCACCGCCTGATCGGCCGAGAAGGTTTCGTATTCCACCTCGCCCGCGGCGCCGCCGTCGAACGTGTAGGCGAAGGCCGCGCCCAGATCCTTGGGCAGGCGCGGGTCCACGCCGCGGCCGATCTCTTCATCCGGGGTGAAGGCGATGCGGATCGGGCCGTGCGGCAGCTCGGGGTTGGCCAGAAGGTGCTGCGCGGCCGTCATGATGATCGCGACGCCTGCCTTGTCATCGGCCCCCAGCAGGGTCGCGCCGCTTGCGGTAACGATGTCATCGCCGATCTTGTCCGCGAGATAGGGCGACACCTCGGGCGACAGCACCAGCCCCGGCGCATCGGGATAGGTGATCGGCCCGCCGTTGTACCCCCGGTGCAGCCGCGGCTTGACCCCGGCCGCGTTGTAAGCGGGGGCGGTGTCGACATGGGCCAGCCAGCCCATCACCGGCACGCCTTCGATATTGCCCGGAATGGTGGCCAGCACCACGCCGTAGTCTGTCAACGTCACGTCCTGCGCGCCGATCGCGGTCAGTTCCTCCACCAGCATCCGCTGCAGGGTCAGCTGGATCGCCGTGCTGGGGGACCCGTCGGCGTTCTCGTCGCTTTGGGTATCCACCGCGGCATAGCGGCAGAGGCGGTCGGCAAGGGCATCATCGAATTCGGTGCGCATGGGTCTCTCCGGCGGTGTGCGGGAAAAGGGCGCCCGCCTGCGGCCGGTGTCAACCCGTCAGATGAGCCCCCGTCCGGCCAGATTGCGCATCAGCGCGCCGGTGCCGAAGGTCCATTCCGGCGCCTCGGTCGACAGCCGCACGGTGTTCACCAGCGCCCCGAGTTCGGGCGCCGAGATCGTCACCACGTCGCCGGGATGGTGGGTAAAGCCCTGCCCCGGCGCGTCGCGGTCCTGCACCGGGGCGAACATGGTGCCCAGATACAGCATCAGCCCGTCGGGATACTGGTGATGCCGCCCGCGCGCCTGGGCCACAAGATCGGCAGGGTCGCGGCTCATCTCGGCCATCGAGGATCGCCCGGTCAGCCGGAACCCGTCCTGCCCCTCGACGGTCATCGTCAGTTCCATCCGCCGCACGGAGTCCAGCGTGAAGCCGCTATCGAACAGCCGCACAAAGGGCCCCAGCCCGGCCGAGGCGTTGTTGTCCTTGGCCTTGCCCAGAAGCAGGGCCGAGCGCCCCTCCACATCGCGCAGGTTCACATCGTTGCCCAGCGTCGCACCCACGATCCGGCCGCGGCTGTCCACCGCCAGCACGGCTTCGGGTTCGGGGTTGTTCCAGTGGCTGACCGGGTGCAGGCCGACGCTGGCGCCCCAGCCGACCGCGCTCATCGGCTGGCCCTTGGTAAAGACCTCGGCATCCGGGCCGATCCCGACCTCGAGGTACTGGCTCCAGAGCCCCTCGGCCTGCAACAGCCGCTTGACCTCGGCCGCGGCGGGCGAGCCGGGTACGAGGTTGCGCAGCGAATCACCGATCGCGCCGGCCACCCGCGCCCGGATCGCCTCGGCGCGCGCCGGGTCGCCGCCGGCGCGTTCCTCGATCACGCGTTCGATCATCGAGCGGGCGAAGGTGACGCCCGCCGCCTTCAGCGCCTGAAGGTCCGACGGCGCCAGAAGCCGGGTGACCTCGGCCACGGGTTCGACCGAGGCCGCGGCGATTCCGGCCAGCGGACCAAGCACGACGCCCGCCGCCGCCCGCACATGGGCGGCGGGATCGGGCAGGTCGAAAAGCGCGCTGAGCGTGGGCGCGGCGCGGCTGGTGATGTCGATCAGCATCCCCGCCCGCGGCGTCACCAGCACCGGCCCCACCCCGGCCTGCCAGGCCCGCCCCACATAGACACCCTCTGCCGCCAGTTCGATCATCGCGCCCTCCACCGGTTGCGGCCGACCTTAGAGCGGGTCGGCGGGATGCGGAAGCGTCTGCAGGGCGCGGTGTCACGCGGGCCCCTTCCTCCGGACGGTACGGCCGGATAGGGTCGCGCCATGCAGCTTCTTGATCCGAACGATCCGTTCTTCCGCCCCGTGTGGCGCCGCTGGGCCACGGCGCTGGTGCCGCTGGCTTGGGCCGCCGTCGAGGCGGTGCGCGGCAATACCGGCTGGGCCGCGCTGTTCGCGGCCGCGGGCCTCTATGCCTTCTGGATGCTGATCCTGCGCGGCCCGAAAGCCTAGGGCGCCAACCGGGCCAGCACCTCGTCGGCAAGCGCGTCGATCTCGTCCCGTGCGGCGCTGCGCCCGCCTTCCTGCGCGCCAAGACCCTGGCCCAGCGTCTCGGCATAGATCACCCGGTTCGCGATCCGCGCTGCCGCCAGATCCGCGGTCAGCCCGGCCGCCGCCGCGGCCACCTCGTCGGCCAGCCGGGTGCCCGCCTTGGCGCGGTTCAGCACCACCGTGACCCGCCGCCGTTCGCGCGCCGCCAGATCGAGCGCGCCCTCGGTGGCCCAAAGGTCGACATGACTGGCCGCCACCGGCACCAGAATCAGGTCGGCCTCGCGCAGCGCGGGGCGCAGGTCGGCATCCACCTTTGGCGGCGTGTCGACCAGCACCACATCCACCTGCTTGCGCAGTTTCTCGCATTCATAGGAAACCCCCCAGGCCGAGGCGGTGGAAAACTCCATCCCCGCCTCACCCAGCCGGTCGCGCCGGGCCATGAACCACCGGCCCAGGCTGCCCTGCGGATCGGTGTCGAGCAACGCGACCGCCATGCCCCGCCGATGGAAGGCCACCGCAAGGTTCACCGCCAGCGTGGTCTTGCCGCTGCCGCCCTTCTGCTGCGCCACCGTGATGACCTTGCCCGCCATGCCGCCTCCACTTACGCCGCAGCGCAGCATCGCACGATTCCGACGGGAATGCACCGGAAAAGGAAAGGGCGCCCTGCGGCGCCCTTATCCCTTTGAAACCCGGTGGTTTCTGGTGGAGCTGAGGGGGATCGAACCCCTGACCTCATCATTGCGAACGATGCGCTCTCCCAACTGAGCTACAGCCCCATGGGCGCGGTGTTTGGCGCAAGGCCGGGGGGATGTCAAGCGCCCCCCGGCAGAATCCTCAGGCCGCCAGCGCAACGTGATCGCGCACGAAGCGGTCGATCTCGGCGGCCGGCCGCGCGCCGGTCAGGCGCGCCACTTCGCGCCCCTTGTGGAACAGGATCAACAGCGGGATGCCGCGGATGCCGAAGCGTTGCGAGGCTTCGGGGTGATCCTC
>DAIEJF010000022.1 GCA_027351005.1 Paracoccaceae bacterium
CAGTGTCGTCAGAGTCGCAACTGAAGCCGTGAGGAGACAGAAGGTCGAAAGAAAAGACTTTGCCTGACCAAGGTGACCATCGACCGGGGCCATTACAAGGCCCGAGACGGAATAAACGCGATTCTCTTGTCGAACCCGTCCGAGCCAACGCGCGCACAGGCTGCGGACCACGCCCGCGCCGAGCCGACAACGCCGTTGACGCTGCGCGACGATCCGGGGCAACGCGCTGTCAGAAACCGACGCGGCCGGGCGGAACCCTCTGGTTTTTCGTCGCCTGGCCCCCCATATGACAGTGATGGGCGCTGTACGGGGCCGGGATTTCCCCGCTGAACCGCGACCCGCATCAAGGCTCTTCGCTTGCACGCATTTGACCGCCGATCGCCTTGGGCGGCTCGACCCGGAATTTCAGACCCTTTGCCTTTGCCGTCGCCCTCGGACCATCGGGCTGCCCGCCGTTGCGAAAGCTTTCGCCCCCTCCCACGACAAGGACCAGACCATGGGATATTCGACCCCGAAGAAGCCACTCGACCTGACCGAATTTCTCAGCCAGAAGGCCAAGCCCCAGTCCGGGCGCAGGCCCGCCTGGAACCGACGCCCCGCGGCCACGCCAAACGCGCCCACGTCACCGGTCGAGCCCGCCGCCTGCCCTGCCCCGGATCTGGTGTGATCCGACGCCAGAAAGGCCGCGCGGAATAAAGCTAACCGGATCAGTGGTTTGAAAGATATATTGACCAGCGCGGGTAATATCCTCGCAATTCGGGCGCATTTGGCATAGGCCAACAGGGGATGGAGTGTTCGTTCCATATCCTCACGGCACAGCATCCGAACCCCGGTCTGGCAAGATGTCGACCTGCAACGGCCGGGCGTCCGGACGTGACGCGCTATCCTGCCCGCGCAGGAACGCGCAGGCATCATGCGGCGCGGTGTTCTGATCGAGGCCGGGCAATCCTGCCGGGCCCCTCTTCTTGCCGATCGGCGAGACACGCATTCGGGGTTGAACCGCGATGACGCAGACATTCAGCAGGCCGCGCCAGCAGGCCGAGATCGCATTTGCACAGGCGCAGTCGACGTTTCGGGCGCGAGCGCGCGCCCTGGACGAACTTGACGCCATCGCGGAGGCCCGCAGGGAAAAGACCCTGGGGCTGCGGAATTCCCGCCTGGCAAAGGAACAAAAAGATCTGGCCGAGGCGACCACTACCGCCTTGGCGACGAAACGAAGCGAGAAGGCCTGACGTTCAGGTCGCGTGAAATCCTACAGGATGCAGATTTGTTAAATACCAAAACCAATGATCTTTCCGAGCGTCGCGGTGCTGCTGCCGACGCAAAGGCCGCCCTCCTTCAATCCTACCGCGCCATCATGGCGGCAGGCGAGCCGACGCGGCTGGCCCGGCAGGAAGAGCGGCGCGCGATCGCGGCGGCCAGAGACGAACGGCACGCAGAGCGGGATAGGCTCAAGCGCGAGGAGCGTGAGGAGGAGCAGAGGCGTATCGAAGCCAAAGCGGCAGAACATCAGGCCGCGGCCGATGCGCTTGCGCAGGCGGAACGAGAGCGCCGCGAGAGGGTCAATGGCCTGATCGCCCGCGTCATAAAGGATGAGGCCGCGCGGAAAGCCGAACGTGACCGGCGCTATGCCGATCGCAAGGCGCGGCAGAAGTAGGCCCCACCACCGCCTTGCCGACTGATCCGCGGATGACGTCCATCGCCCCGCAGGGGCGGTGGCCTTAGTTACGTTGGGTGCATCAGTTGCCAACCAAGGCCCCTCCCCATCTTCGGTGCGAGGACGGGGCTCAGGCCCGGCACCGTCGGCGGGGGCCGGGATAGCGGTATTGCCGAAGACACTCGCGCAGGCATGGCGGAACTGGTCGCGATTGCGGTCGATCCACAGCCGCCCAGCCCCGATGTGTGGGCCGGAATCCACCGCGACCTGCGCAGGCTGCGCGTGGTGCCGGACGCGACGCAGGTCGGCCCACAGCGCGACGATCCGACGACGTGCAGGCGCTCTTGCGCAGCAAGGCATCGGTCAGGGGCCGTGCCTTTGGCAGCAACGCGCCCGATAGCGGAGTAGAAAGCCCGGGGGGGTTCACCTGCTAACTGCCCTGCCCCCCGGGTGCCGGAGATGGATCGCGTCGTGGTTTGTCGCCCCGGCACGGGCAATGGCAGTGTAACCCGGAAGGGGTCCGGCGCCTTTTCCCGAGAGGCCGTCAGAAGGTTTCGCTTGCCCCCGCCGTGATATCGGACGCCTTTGTATGATGACAGGTCGCTCGATCCGGTAATCTGCCTTGGAGACATGCTACGGAATCGGACGACGAAGACGGCGTTGGGGCCGCCGGACGTCGAATGGCTCATGGCATAGGTGAGACGCGCGCGCATGAAGAAGATTGGCCTCGATGCGACCGACATCCGCATTCTTACGGCCGTGCAGCGCAATGGCCAACTCAGCAAGACGCGGTTGGCCGAGATCGTCAACCTGTCACCCACTCCGTGCTGGGAGCGTCTGACGCGGTTGAAGGCCGCAGGGTTCATCACCGGCTATCGCGCGGATATCGCCCTGAACATGCTTTGTGACTTCACGACGGTCGTTGTCACCGTGTCCCTCGGCCAGCACCGGAAAGCCGACTTCGAACGGTTCGAAGCGCATGTTCGCGCCCTCGACGAGATCGTGGACTGCATCGCGACCGGTGGGGGCATGGACTACGTCATGAAGGTGGTCTGCGCAAACCTGACCGCCTTCCAGGATGTACTGGACAGGCTGTTCTCGGTCGAGGTCGAGGTCGACCGATACATGACCTACATCGCCGTCCGTCAGGTGAAAACAGGCCAACCGAATCTTGCCCGGTTGCTGGCGCGCGAGGTGTCTTAGATCCGGCAGACCAAAAGGTCTGCGCCGGTCGGGAATTTTGGCCCGATCAGTCGGAGAAGTGCCATTTTTTCGGTCCGATCGCGCAAGACTGCGCCGCTACATCTCGCCTTGTTCAGACACCGCACGGCCCCCCGTGCGTCGGCCAGGAAGGGCGCAAGACATGATGCAGTCGGAAGACTTCGGCTTCGGCACGCAGATCCGCAAATCCCCGTATTTCGATGCGACCGTCCGTTGGGGCGCCAAGGGATTTTCTGTTTACAATCATATGTATATTCCGCGGGACTTCGGTGACCCGGAACAGAACTTCTGGAACCTCGTGAACGATGCCATCCTGTGCGACGTGGCCGTCGAGCGGCAGGTGGAGATCACCGGACCGGATGCCGCGCGCTTCGTCCAGATGCTGACGCCGCGCGATCTGTCGAAGATGGCGGTCGGTCAGTGCAAATACATCCTGATCACCAATGCCGAGGGCTGCATTCTCAACGACCCGATCCTGCTGCGTCTGGCCGAGAACCATTTCTGGATCTCGCTGGCGGACAGCGACATCCAGCTGTGGGCGCAGGGCGTGGCCGTGCATTCGGGACTTGACGTCACCATCTGCGAGCCCGATGTCTCACCGCTTCAGCTTCAGGGCCCCAAGTCGGGCGAGATCATGCGGGCGCTCTTTGGCGACAGCATCATGGACCTGAAATATTACTGGCTGCGCGAGGTCGAACTCGATGGCATCCCGCTGATTGTCTCGCGCACCGGCTGGTCGAGCGAGTTGGGCTACGAGATCTACCTGCGCGACAGCGCGCGGGGCGATACCTTGTGGGAAACCATCATGGCTGCCGGGATGCCCCTGGGTCTGAAGCCGGGTCATACCTCGTCCATTCGCCGGATCGAAGGGGGGATGCTGTCCTACCATGCCGACGCCGACATCCACACCAACCCGTTCGAGCTGGGCTTTGACCGGCTGGTAAACCTGGACATGGAGGCCGACTTCATCGGCAAGGCCGCGCTGCGCCGCATCCGCGATGAAGGCGTGAGCCGCAAGCAGGTCGGCCTGATCATCGAGGGGGCGCCGCTGAAGGGGCCCAACACCACCTTCTGGGCGATCAACAAGCACGGCGAGACGATCGGCAAGGTCACCTCGGCGGTCTACTCGCCCCGGCTTGAGCAGAACATCGCTTTGGCCATGGTCGGGGTTGACCATGCGGTCCTTGGCACCGAGGTCGAGGTCATCACCGCCGCCGGCCCGACCCGGGCCCGGCTGGTCGAGCGGCCCTTCTACGATCCCCAGAAGAAGATCGCCGCCGCTTAAGCGAGGGGGGCGGGTGGCGCGGCGACCGTCCGCCTCCCGCCTCAATTGACCGCCCAGCACCTCATCCCGCGCCAAACGCGGCTGGCTAACGGTCCGCGGGACAGGGCCTCCTGACGCGCCTCGCACAAACGGGCTGTAACGACGGAAGCCCCACGCGGGAGGCAGCG
>DAIEJF010000032.1 GCA_027351005.1 Paracoccaceae bacterium
TCGAGCAGCGTCGTCTGCGCCGCGCGTTCGGTGGTGGCGTTGGCGGCGGGCAGCACCTCGGCGGCGCTGGTCATGTCATGGCTGGCGCGGTTCATTGCAGCACCTCGTCGCTGAACGAGAATTCGCACAGGTCCATGAAGCCCGTGTCGCCCGTCAGGCGGGTCCAGACCCGCTCCAGCCCGCTTGCGCGGCTGATGGTGGCGGTGCGGTCCTCGACCACCAGTTCGCCGAAGGCGGCCTGGACGGGCGAGCCGTGCACCAGCACTTCGTCGCCCGGGAAGACGACGGCACCGTTGTTGAAGCGCACATGCGCATGAAGGCTTTCGAAGCGGTGGCTTACCTCGACCGTGCAGGGCACGGTTTCGGTCGATCTTGTGAACAGTCCCATTGCGTTCCCTTTCTCGATCAGTCGAGAAGCCTGGCGAAGGCTCTCGTGTTGTCCGGGCCGAAGCCGATCAGTTCGGCCCGCCACCCGGTCGTGTCGTCAAGGATCGCGATGCGACCGTCGACGAATTTCACCAGCCGGACGGGGGCGTCTTGCGGCACCCCGTCGATCAGCCGTTCGCGCGCGATGGCCCGGGCGATGCCCGCGATGAAGCCACCATGCGTGCTGTCATAGGATTGGATCAGCGTGCCATCGGGCGCGCTGACCACGGCCGAGCCGTCGGTCTTGCCCGCCAGAACAAGCGGGCGTTCGACCTGGATCGCGACGCCGGTCGGCGCGGACTCGACCGGGCGATCGACGATGCGCGCGTAGACCACGAGCGCCGAACTGGCGAGCACCATCGCCAGCATCCCGCGCAGCAGGACGCGGGGGATCATCTCCTTGTCGGTGCGGCGGGCGGGGCCGAGGCTGGCGGTATAGCGTGGCATGGTTCTACTCCGCTGCGAGGGGGGCAAGGTGCAGGCGACCGACCTCGGGCTGGCTGACCCGCGCCTCGGCCGCCTCGGCCAGTATCCCCGCCACACGCGCCGCATCGGGAATGCAGCGCAGCGCAGGTTCGGTACGCCCCATCCGCCACGGGCGGACATGGGGCCAGCAGACAAGGTAGGAAAGCTGCGTGGTGTCCGGCAGTTCCAGCGCGATCGTGCCGGTTCCGTCACGCCGCAGATCCAGCCCGATGGTGTGGATCGCCCGGTAGGGCAGGTTCAGCGTGACAGTCAGCGCCGCGCCGATCCGCATGGCGACCCGGCGCGTCGTGATCGTGTAGACGGTGGTCCGCGCCAGCACGACGGCGATCAGGCAGAAAAGCCCGATCACCGCCGCCCCGAGCAACAGGAACGGCAGCGCCGAAAGCACCGCCTGCGACAGCGGATGGCTTTCGGCCACATAGGCGGCCCGCCAGAGCGCGAGCACGACGAAATAGCCCGCGATCCAGGTCAACCCCATCGAGCTGCGCGCCAGGGCCCACCAGTCGGGCGCACCCTGCCAGAGGATGCGTTCGCCCTCGGGCGGGATCTCTGGCAGGCCCCGGATCGGTTCGAATGCGAAATCGTCGTGCGTCACGGCCGTTCTCCTACAACTGCGGGTCCTGCCGGTCGCGGCTGGCATAAAGCACGCCGCCACCGAAGTAGCCGCAGATCCGGTCTTCCTCGAGCAGGGTCACCTGAGTGGCTGAACGGGTTTCCGGTACGCCCGGGAACTGCGCACCGAAGAGCGTGCGCACCTTGACCCGGTCGCGCCGGAGCCGGGCAAGCTGCATCGGGATCAGGCGCTTGCCGCGCCCCTCGCTGAGCGTGACCTCGAGGTAGCGCACCAGCTGTTCGGGCCGGTCCACCCACATGTCCGAGATCACGCCGACCACCGTGTCATCGCCTGCCTGCACCGGCAGGCCGCGCGGGTCGCGCCCGGCCGAGATGCCGAAATCGGGCAGCCCGGACATCGGCACGATCTTGGGATGGCCGTGGCCGTCAAGCTCGGGCGCGTCGCGGCGCATCGCATAGGAAGCCGGGCCGAGGCCAAGGGCCATCGGGTCGCCCTGCGGCTCGAACGGGAAGCCGTAGGACGGGCTGTCGCGGTGCATGGCGATCGGGCGGCGTTCGCCATCGCGATTGGGCACCGTGACCTCGCCGCGGCCGTGCGGCAGGCGGAAGGTCTTCGGCCCCGGCACCGGGAAGAGCCCCTGGTTGGGTGAGGCCGTGCCATCCTCGCTTTCCAGCGGGAAGCCTTCGCGCATGTTTTCGGTCTGCAGGTAGTAGATGAGCAGCGCGAAGAAGATCCAGAACATCCAGAGCGTCAGCGAGACCAGATCGAAGTTTCCGAAGATGTTGGCGTGCATGGGACAGTTCCCCCAGGGGTTGGGTCAGGTCGGGAAATCCGCCAGCCCGATGCGGGGGCTTGCGGCGGTGGACGGGTAATCGAGCTTGCGGACGAGCGAGCGCACCGCGACAAGCGTGGCGCCCAGAAGGCAGATCTCGAGCAGGTAGACCGCGTCGTAGCCGGTCGCGATCCCGGTCAGCCGAGGGCCGAGCGCGCCCGACAGGGCAAGGCCGTTCAGCCCGTCGCGCACGACCCCGCCGATGATGATCGCAAGGCCCATCGCGGTGGCCTGCGCGGCCCCCCAGGCACCAAGCGCGAGGCCGCGCCCGGCCTGACCGCGGACCGGAAGGCTCATCGCCGTGGTCAGGGTCGAAACCGAGAAGAGCCCGCCACCAAGGCCGATCAGCGCGGTGCCAAGAAAGATCAGAAAGACCGATCCGGCCGGATGCGACAAGAGAATGCAGGCGAAGGCGGCAAAGCCCACGACAAGGCCGCGTGCGCCCATGCGGAAGGGGGCGATGCCGCGGGCAAGCCAGCGCGCGGCCAGCGCGAAGCCCAGAAGCGCCCCCGCGGCCTGGCTGGCCGTCAGCAGCGTGGTGGCCGAGACCGACAGGCCCATCACCTGGCCACCATAGGGTTCCAGAAGCACGTCCTGCATGTTGAAGCCCATCGTTCCGAGCGCGACCACAAGCAGAAGCCGCCCGGCCAGACCGCCCGCCGCGAAATCGGCCCAGGCGTCGACGAAGCGGGGCCGCGGCTCGCTGCGTTCCGCCGCCGTCATCGGGCGGACCTTTTCCTGTTTCCACAGCGCGATCACATTCAGCACGACAGTCGCAACCGCGGTGCCCTGAACCACCTGGATCAGTCGGATCGGGGTGAAATCACGCAAGAGCGAGCCGACGACGAGGGCCGAGATCCCCGAGCCCACAAGGAACATGACGTAGAGCAGCGCGACCACCCGCGGCCGCGTCTCGTCCGAGGCGCGGTCGGCGGCAAGCGAAAGGCCAGCGGTCTGGGTCATGTGCATCCCGATACCGGTCATAAGGAAGGCGATCGCGGCCAGAACCTGCCCGGCCCACCAGGGCCCGTAGGTCTGCTGTCCCGACAGCACCAGAAGGCAGGCCGGCATGATCGCAAGGCCGCCGAACTGCCAGAGCGTGCCGAACCAGAGGTAGGGCACGCGCTTCCAGCCGATGGCCGAGCGGTGGTTATCCGACCGGAACCCCAGCAGCGCGCGGAACGGCGCGCTGACGATCGGCAGCGCGATCATCAGCGACACGACCAGCGCGGGCACGCCCAGTTCCACGATCATCACACGGTTCAGCGTGCCCATCAGCATGATCGTTGCCATGCCGACCGATACCTGAAAGAGCGACAGCCGCAGAAGCTGGTTCAGCGGCAGCCCCTCCGAGGTGGCGTCCGCGAAGGGCAGCACCTTGGTCAGCACCATCGTCAGCTTGCCGGGCAGGGGCCGGGTGTGCGCGGTCATGGCCGAAGCTCCATCGCCTGCGAGATGTAAAAGCCCGAGCTGATGCGCCCGACGGGCCGAAGCGTGCCGCCGGTGCCCGCGGCGGCCAGCGCGTCGGCGATCCGGTCGGCCCGATGCGGTACGATCGAGGGCGAGCGGTTGGCGCGCGGAAAGGCCTTTCCGGCCGCATGCATCAGTTGCAGCAGGACCGTGCGCGGCGCCAGCGTGAAGACCACCGCGCCGCCGGTCCGCCGGATCAGCCCGCCAAGCGCCGCCGCGATGTCGGGGGCGTGGTAATGGATCAGGCTGTCCATCGCGATCACATAGTCGAAGCGCCCGTGCGCAGGATCAAGCATGTCGCCCGCCAGGAAATGGACGCGCGGGGCAAGCGCCGCGGGCATGCGCCGCGCCGCGACCTCGAGCAGGCTGGGCGCGATGTCGACCGCCACCACCTCGGCGCCGCGGCGGGCCAGTTCGATTGCCGTCTGCCCCGCGCCGCAGCCCGCATCCAGAACCCGCGCGCCGCCCAGGTCGGCGGGCAGCCGCGACAGCATGAGCGCGCGCATCTGGTCGCGGCCCGCGCGTACCGTCTGGCGGATGCGGCTGACGGGCGCGTCCGAGGTCAGCTGTTCCCAGGTCTGGGCGGCGGTGCGGTCGAAGTAGGTTTCGAGCCGGTCGCGTGTGGTGGCGTAGCTGGTCATCAGTCAAATCCCAGAAGTTCGAAGATGTCGCGATCGGGCAGCGGGGCAGGGGCAAGCGCGTCGGTGCCCGACCACAGCGCCTCGGCCAGCGCGAGATAGCCCGCGCGGGCGGCGTGCACGTCATCGTCCTCGGGCATCTCGAACAGGGTCTTTTTCTTCAGCCGCGACCGGCGGATCGCGTCGAGATCGGGCATGTGGGCGATGCGGCGGAAGCCCACGGCGTCGCAGTAGCGGTCGACCTCGTCGGTCGCACGGCTGCGGTTGGCGACGCAACCGGCAAGGCGCACCTTGTAATTCGCCGATTTCGCCTGCACCGCCGCGATGATGCGGTTCATCGCGTAGATCGAGTCGAAGTCATTCGCCGTCACGATCAGCGCGCGGTCGGCATGCTGAAGGGGGGCCGCGAAGCCGCCGCAGACCACGTCGCCCAGAACGTCGAAGATCACCACGTCGGTGTCTTCCAGCAGGTGGTGCTGCTTGAGAAGCTTCACCGTCTGGCCCACGACATAGCCGCCGCAGCCGGTGCCCGCGGGGGGGCCGCCCGCCTCGACGCAGCGCACGCCGCCGAAGCCTTCGAAGACGTAATCCTCGGGGCGCAGTTCCTCGGCGTGGAAATCCACGCCCTTGAGGATGTCGATGACGGTCGGCACCAGCCGCCCGGTCAGGGTGAAGGTGCTGTCATGCTTGGGGTCGCAGCCGATCTGCAACACCCGCTTGCCCTGCCGCGCGAAAGCCGCCGACAGGTTCGACGAGGTCGTCGACTTGCCGATCCCACCCTTGCCATA
Organism: Paracoccaceae bacterium; assembly: GCA_027351005.1. Lineage (GTDB taxonomy): Bacteria > Pseudomonadota > Alphaproteobacteria > Rhodobacterales > Rhodobacteraceae > Solirhodobacter. Next base: position 5,215 of record DAIEJF010000032.1, read on the forward strand.
GACGGAAAAGACCTTTGCGCCCTCGATCCGCAGATCGGTATCCTGATGCACCTGGACAGAGCCTTCGCCATCCTGACCCTGCAGGATCGGCGGCGGTGTGGTGTGGTCATAGGGGCTCATCTTTGTTGCCTTTCCCGGCCTATTCAGCCGCCATCGTGACGCCTTCGAGAGCGTCCTCGACCTCTTCGGCCCCGGCTTGCAGCGCGGCCATTGTTGCGGCATCGGGGTGCCAGTAGTTGCGTTCGTGGGCCTCGATCAGCCGGTTCGCCAGACGCGCGCCGGCCTGCGGGTTCAGCGCGGCGATGCGGCGGCGCATCTCGGGATCAAGGACAAAGGTTTCCGTCAGGCGCTGGTAGACCCAGGGTTCCACCCGTCCGGCGGTGGCCGACCAGCCCATCGTGTTGGTCACATGCGCCTCGATCTGGCGCACACCCTCGGCGCCATGGCGCAGGAGCCCCTCATAGAACTTGGGGTTCAGCGTGCGCGAACGGGTTTCCAGCGCGATCTGGTCCGACAGGCTGCGCACCTTGCCCTCGCCCCGGGTCTGGTCGCCGATGAAGACGGGCAGATCGGCGCCGCGGGCACGCTTGGCCGCCCGCGCGATCCCGCCGAGCGTGTCGAAGTAGTGATCGACCGAGGTCACGCCCAGTTCCACCGACTCGAGGTTCTGGTAGGCCAGATCGACATCGCGCAGCACCTCGCCCAACAGGCCGGGGTGGTGGGCGGGCTTCCCATCGCGCCCGTAGGCAAAGCATTTGCGTGCCTGGTAGGCATCGGCCAACTCGTCTTCCGAGTTCCAGGCGCCACTGTCGACCAGCATGTTTACATTCGACCCATAGGTGCCTTCGGCGTTCGAAAAGACACGCAGGGCGGCGGTGGCCAGATCGCAGCCCGCGCGCTCGACATAGGCAAGGGCATGGGCGCGTACGGGGTTCAGGGCCTCGGGCTCGTCTGCGGTGGCGGCAAGCCAGGCGGCCTCGGCCAGCATGCGGGTCTGCAGCGGCAGGAGGTCGCGGAAGATGCCCGAGAGCGTCATCACCACGTCGATCCGGGGGCGGCCAAGTTCGGCCAGCGGCACGAGTTCGGCCCCGCCGAGGCGACCGTAGCTGTCGAACCGGGGGCGGGCCCCGATCAGCGACATCGCCTGCGCGATCGGGCCACCATCTGACTTGATGTTGTCGGAGCCCCAGAGAACCATCGCCACGCTGCGCGGCGGCCGGGCCGCGGCGGCGATCAGGCGGCCTGCCTGCCGACCGCCTTCGACCATCGCAAAGGCGGTCGGCATGCGGAACGGGTCGAAGGCATGGATGTTGCGCCCGGTGGGCAGGATTTCGGGCGCACGGACCAGATCGCCGCCGGGCACCGGGGCGATGTAGCGCCCCGCCAGCGCCCGCAGCAGCGCGGGCGTCTCGCTGTCGCACGCCAGAAGACTGGCCGCGCGGTCGCGGGCCTCGCCCTCCGGCATCAGGCGCAGGTAATCGGCGCGTGCGGCGGGCGACATCGGCTGGCCCACGACATGCAGCCCGTCGGTGATCAGCGCCTCTTCGACCTCCAGCACGCGGGCCCAGAGCAGTTCGGGCGGGGTACCGCCCAGGTCGACCGCCTCGGCCTGGGCCGCGATCAGCTCGGCCAGGGCATCGCGGCGCGCGGCTTCGGGCGGCAGGGCGCGCCAGGTGGCCAGGCTGTCCTTCAGCTCGGCCAACCCCTTGTAAAGACCGGCCGCCGTCAGCGGCGGGGTCAGGTGCGTGACCATCACCGCACCCGAGCGGCGCTTGGCAAGCGTGGCCTCGGACGGGTTGTTCGCGGCGTAAAGGTAGACGTTCGGCAGGGCGCCGATCAGCCGGTCGGGCCAGTCGCCCGCGCCCGGGCCGGATTGCTTGCCCGGCATGAATTCCAGCGCGCCATGCATCCCGAAATGCAGCACCGCATCGGCGCCAAAGTCCTCGGTCAGGTACTGGTAGAACCCGGTGAAAGCATGGGTGGGGGCGAAGCCCTTCTCGAACAGAAGGCGCATCGGATCGCCCTCGTAGCCGAAGACGGGCTGCACGCCGACCATCACGTTGCCGAAGCTTGCGCCCAGCACGAAGACGCCGCGCCCGTCGGACTGGGCACGGCCGGGCGCCGGGCCCCAGACGGCCTCGATCTCGGGCAGCCAGGGGGTCCGGCGGACGAGCGTGTCGGTTTCAACCCGGGCCAGCACATTGGCGGGCTGGCCGTGGCGGGCGGCGTTGCCCTCGAGCACGGCGGCGCGCAGCGCCTCGACGCTGGCGGGCAGATCGATGCGGTAGCCCGCGGCACGCATCGCGGTCAGAACGTTGAACAGGCTTTCGAACACCGACAGATACGCGGCGGTGCCCACCGCACCGGCGTTCGGCGGAAAGCCGAAAAGCGTGATCGCCACCCGCCGGTCGGCCACCGGACTGCGGCGCAGCCGGACCAGACGCGCGACGCGGGCGGCAAGGCGGGCCACCCGTTCGGGGCAGGGGGCCATGGTGCGGGCATCCTCGGCCCCAGGGGCACGGCCCTGGCAGGCCAGCGCGCAGCCCCGGCACCCGTCGGGACCAAGGCGGCCCGCAAAGACGGTGGGGTTCGCCGCGCCGTCGATTTCAGGCAGGGCGATCATCATGGTGGTTTCCACCGGGCCAAGGCCGGTCGCGCTGCCTGCCCACTGGCCAAGCGTCTGGAATTCCAGCGGCTGCGCGGCAATGTAGGGCACGTCCAGCCGCGACAGGGTTTCCACCGCGGCCGCGTTGTCATTGTAGGCGGGCCCGCCCACCAGGCTGAACCCGGTGAGCGAGAGGAGCGCGTCGATCTGCACCCCGTCCTTCCCGGAAAAGAACGCATCGATCGCCGGGCGCCCGTCCAGCCCGGCCGCAAAGGCGGGCAGCACGCGCAGCCCCGCGGCCTCGAGCGCGCGGATCACCGCGTCGTAATGGGCGGTATCGCTGGCCAGCACATAGCTGCGCATCAGCAGAAGCCCGACGGTGCCGCGGGCCCCGGGCACGGGCGGCAGCGCCGCAGCCGTCAGCGCGACGCGGCCGGGCAGGGCAGGGTGGTAGAGACCCACTTCGGGGTATTCGACGGGCGAGGGCGCAGCGCCACCCCGGCGCATCGCGGCATCCTGCGCATAGCGGCCGACAAGGAAGCGCAGCATCGCCTCGAAATTGTCGTCGGACCCGCCCAGCCAGTATTGCATCGTCAGGAACCAGGCGCGCAGGTCCTGCGCCTTGCCCGGGATGTACCGCAGCATCTTCGGCAACCGCCGCAGCAGCGACATCTGCCGTTCCGCGCTGGACCCCGAGGGCTTGCGCGACCCGCGCAGCGATTTCAGCAGCTTCATCGCCGCCGACGAGGGCACTGACATGTCCAGATCGCCCATCCGAGTCAGGCGAACGATCTCGGGCGCGCTGATGCAGCAGATCATCGCGTCGCAGGTCGCCCGGCGCGCCTGAAGATCGGGCAGGATGGCGCGCAGATGTTCCTCGAGGAAAAGCAGCGTCACCACGACCAGATCGGCCTGCCGCACCGCTTCCCGCGCCTCGTCCAGCGCGGCGGGGGTTTCGGCCCATTCCGCGGCGGCATGGATGGTGACACTGAGGCCCGGCAGCGCATCGGCCAGCCGGTTGCAGGCCCGCAAGGCCGGGCCGGCCGCGTGACTGTCAAGCGTCACCAGCGCGATGCGATACGCGGATCTTGTGACGTCATCGCGCATAATGGGCTTTCGCCTCGTAGAGGGTTTCGACGCTGATGGCGGCCATGCCGTGCAGGGCGGCGAAGGCCTCGGTGTTGCGGCGGGCCTTGCCACGCACGAAGAAGGGCACCTTGCGCAGTTCGGCCTCGGCCTCGGCCAGCCAGGTGGGGCTGCCCGCGGGCAGGGCGGCGGCCTCGGTGGGCGACGGGGCTGAAAGCGGGGCGGGCTGGGCGCCATGCCCGCCGTGATGGGACGCGCCCGCCTCATCGGAAAACTCGAAATCGTCGCGGAACATGGTCAGCAGGTGCTCCTCGAGCCCCATGACCAGCGGGTGCACCCAGGTGTAGAAGATGACATTCGCCCCCTCGAACCCCATCTGGGGCGAGGTGCGGGCGGGGAAATCCTGCACATGGACGGGCGCCGCGATCACCGCGCAGGGGATCCCCAGCCGCTTGCCGATGTGGCGTTCCATCTGGGTGCCCAAAATCAGCTCGGGTTGAAGGGCCGCGATGGCGGCCTCGACCTCGAGGTAATCGTCGGTGATCAGCGCCTCGAGCCCCAGCGCCTGCGCGGCGGCGCGAACGGGGCGGGCGAATTCGCGGTTGTAGGCGCCCAGGCCCACCACCTGGAACCCCATCTCGTCGCCCGCGATGCGTGCGGCGGCCAGGGCATGGGTGGCATCGCCGAAGATGAACACCCGTTTCCCGGTCAGATAGGTCGAATCGACCGAGCGCGACCACCAGGGCAGGCGCAGCCGGGATTCGTCGGCCCGGACGGGCAGGCCCGACAGCTGCGCCACCTCGGCCAGGAAGTCGCGCGTGGCGCCGACGCCGATCGGGATGCTGCGGGTATAGGGCTGGCCAAGCGTGCGTTCGGCCCAGCGGCAGGTCGCCTCGGCGGTTTCGGGATAAAGCAGCACGTTGAAATGCGCCGCCCCCATCCGCGCGATGTCGGCGGGAGAGGCGCCAAGCGGGGCCACCAGATTGACGGCGATCCCCATGTCGGACAGCAGCCCTTCGATCTCGGCCACGTCATCGCGGTGCCGGAAGCCAAGCGCGGTGGCGCCCAGCAGGTTGCAGCTTGGCCGTTCGCTGCGAGGCATGGGCCGGGCCAGCGCACGGCAGATCGCAAGGAATGTCTCGTCTGCGCCGAAGTTTTCCTTGCGCTGATAGGACGGCAGTTCCAGCGGGATGACCGGCACCGGCAGACCCAGGCTTTCGGCCAGCCCGCCGGGGTCGTCCTGAATGAGCTCGGCCGTGCACGAAGCGCCGACGATCAGCGCCTGGGGGCGGAACCTGTCATAGGCGGCCTGCAACGTCTGGCGGAACAGCCCCGCGGTATCGCTGCCCAGATCGCGCGCCTGAAAGGTGGTGTAGCTGACCGGCGGGCGCTGGCCACGCCGTTCGATCATGGTGAAGAGAAGGTCGGCATAGGTATCGCCCTGCGGCGCGTGCAGGACGTAGTGCACCCCCGTCATCGCAGTGGCGACCCGCATGGCGCCCACATGGGGCGGGCCTTCGTAGGTCCAGACGGTCAGCTTCATGGCTGCCCCCCGGTCGGACCGAAGTTGAGCCGCGCGCGCCGCCGCAAAGGCCGGGCGAAGAGCGCGGCCAGATCGCCCGCCTGATCGTAGAAATGAACCGGCGTGAACACGAGTTCGATCGCCCATTTGGTTGCCAGCCCTTCCGCCTCGAGCGGATTGGCGAGGCCAAGGCCGCAGACGGTCAGGTCGGGCTGTGCCGCGCGCACGCGGTCAAGCTGCGCCTCGACATCCTGTCCCTCGACGATCGCGGGGCCGGGGGCCAGCAGCGCAAGCTCGGCCGCCATCAGCCCGGCATGCAGGTAGGGCGTGCCGATCTCGACCGCCGTCATCCCGCATTCCCGGGTCAGGAACCGCGCCAGCGGCAGTTCAAGCTGGCTGTCGGGCAGGAAGAAGATGCGCTTGCCGCCCAGCGTCGCCGCGGCGGCAGCCACCGCCTTGCGGGCCCGGGCGCGCGGCGCGTCCGTCGCGGCGGCAAAGGTCGCGGCATCCACCCCCCATTCGGCGGCGATCGCGGCCAGCCAGGCGGTGGTCCCCTCTTCGCCGAAGGGGAAGGGCGCCGTCAGCACCCGCGCGCCGCGTTCGGCAAGGGCCGCGGCGGTGGTCCCAAGGAAGGGCTGCACCAGCGCCGCCACGGTCTGCGGCCCCACGGTGGGCGCGCTGTCGGCCCGGCGTGCGGGCAGCAGGCGGACGGGGCCGATGCCCAGCCGGGCCAGCAGCGCCAGCATCTGATCCTCGACCACATCGGGCAGGGCGCCCACCACCAGCAGTTCGCGGGCGTCGGTCGCGGGAAGGCCGGGGACCATCGCGGCCAGGCAGGCGTCCTCGCCCTCGGTGAAGGTCGTCTCGATCCCCGAGCCGGAGAAGTTCAGCACCTCGACCCGGGGGGCATGGCGCTGGCCGATCCGCTCGGCCGCGCGGGCCAGATCAAGCTTGATGACCTCGGACGGGCAGGAGCCGACAAGAAACAGACGGCGGATGTCGGGGCGGCGCGCCAGCAGGCGGTCCACTTCGCGGTCAAGCTCGGCATTGGCGTCGGCCAGACCGGCAAGATCCTTTTCCTCGAGAATCGCGGTGCCGAAGCGGGGCTCGGCAAAGATCATCACCCCGGCCGCGCTTTGCAGCAGATGCGCGCAGGTGCGGCTGCCGACCACGAGGAAGAAGGAATCAGGCATCTTGCGGTGCAGCCAGACGATTCCCGTCAGGCCGCAGAACACTTCGCGCTGGCCACGCTCGCGCAGCACCGGCGTGTCGGTGCAGCCGCGGCTGGTGTCGATGGACGACAGCTCGGTCATGCCGCGGCCCCCTGCAGCCGCGCCTGGCGCAGCTTCAACACGAACTGGGTGGCGTTGATGGCGTAGGCGGCATAGGCCGCAAGGGCCACGACCATTTGGCCCTGCGGCGTCATCCCGCCGGACAGAAGCGCCCAGAGATAGAGCGCGTGAAGGCTGATGACCAGGAAGCTGAACACGTCTTCCCAGAAGAAGGCCGGGGCAAAAAGGTATTGGCCAAAAACGGCTTTTTCCCAGATCGCCCCGGTCACCATGATCGCGCAGAGAAACCCTGTCTTGACGATGATCGACACCGTCGCGGCGCCGTAGCCGGTGCCGGTCGTCAGGTAGTGCACAACGAGGACGAGTGAGACCGCGAAGGCCAGGAATTGCAGCGGGGCCAGCACGGCCTGAACCGGGGTCCAGATGGTCGCGTCGCGCCGGGCCCTTTGTTCGGGGCTGTAAAGGCCCGCAGGCCTCGTGCTCCCGAGTGCGATTTCGCGCATCCTTGCCTCCCAGGGCATTCCGTATTGCCCAAAGGTAGGTCTGCCACCCGCAATGTGTCAACTAAAACTTACACTAATGTGCGTTACACGAGGGGTGGCCGTTCGAAAGGTGCACCGCAGACTTTTCTATTATCTATTGGTTTTATATTAACTATTTTGGAATCTCCCGACAGGCTTGTCGGTCCGCAGCCAAGGACTGTCAGTTTTCTTTGACATTCCGCCGAACATCCCTCACAGTTGCGTTATCGCTGGTAGAGTGTGCCAGGCTACTGCCTTGAAGTGCCAAAGCTGGATCTGCCGCCTCGCCGCCCAGTCCTTAGCCGCGGAATTCGGAAGGGAGGGGGTAGAATGCTGGAAGAACAGTCAACGACTGCCTTGCGCCACGGCGCCGGGTCTGGGTTGCTGGAAGGCATGGTGCAAGGTGTTCTGCCGGAAGTTGCGCGCCGGGTCGCGCGGCGCAGGATCGCCGCGATTTCCACCGAGCTTGCCGACCGTATCTGCGCCGCAGCTCTGGCCGCGGTCCCGCAGGCGCTGGATGCGATGATCGCCGAGCTGGAAGCCTCCGGCATCACGAACGCCGAGATCTGCGACCTTGTGATCCCGACGGTCGCGCGGCGCTTCGGCGAACGCTGGCTGGATGACACCGACAGTTTCGTGGCCGTCACCATCGGTGTATCGCGCCTGCAAACCCTGTTGCGCGACCGCGAGGAGCAGCTGCGGCAGGCGCCATCCGCCACCGGACGCCGCATCCTGGTTCTGGTTCCGCATGGCTGCCAGCACACCCTGGGCGCACATTCGGTTGCGGGGCAACTGCGCCGCGACGGGCATCGCGTGCGCCTGTCTCTGTGCGAGCCGACGGCCGGCCTTGCGCGCAGCCTCGCCGGCTTCAAGGCCGACCTCGTGATGGTTTCAGCGGCCGCGTCCAGCATGCTGCCCTGCGCCGCCGAGGCAGTCAGCTTTCTGCGCAAAGGCTTGGCAGTGGATGCCCCGATCCTGATCGGTGGCCCGATATTAGCGTCTCATTCGGACGTTGCGGAGCGTACGGGTGCGGATTTGGCGACCGACAGCATTGCGGAAGCGTTAGCCGTGACTGTATGAGGCCGTATCAGCCTGTTCTGCGGTCGGTAACCCCGGCGCGGATGGTATTAGGTTTACCACGCGTGGGGGACCAATCGGTGACTTCGAAGATCTTCCCCGACGAGCCGATGGCACTGACGGATGTCCTTTCCTGCGATCTCGCCCGTCTTGCGGTGGGCGAGGCCTATGAAATCGTCACCGTCGTCGACCCAGACGGAACCGTACGATTCGCCCGGACCCGGATGGACCGGCCGGATCGCATGGGCGTGGCCACCTGGACAGAGCGGAATTTCCGGGCGACCCTGACCGAAGAGAGCGTCGTCAAGTTCGATGCGCAATTGGCCACGCTTGCCGCCAACGGCACCACACCGCGGCCCGTCGAACTGAACCACCCTGCCGACGAAGGCCCGGACGTGCCGGTCAGCTACCGGTTCCACAGCCTGCCAGACCGGGCGGGGGTACTGCTGCTGGGGCGCGATCGCCAGCCCATCGCCGAGATGCAGCAGCAACTGGTCGAGGCCCAGCTTGCGCTGGAGCAGGATTACGAGGAACGCCGCCAGTTCGAGACCCGCTATCGGGTGCTGATGGAAGCCACGCGCGATGCGGTGATGTTCGTCTCGGTCGCGACGGGCAAGATCATCGACGCGAACCGCGCCGCGGCACAGCTTCTGGGCGCAGAGGCGCGCGAATTGTCGGGTGCGGCCTTCGCGCATGAGTTCGAGGGGCGCCGCCGCGGCGAGTTCACCGAAAGCCTGACCAGCACGGCCGTTTCGGCCAGCCTTGTGCCGGTACAGGTGACGGCGCGCCGATCGCGCCGCCGAATCGTGCTGTTCCCCTCGCTCCTGCGGGCCGCGGGCGAACGGATGCTGCTGTGCCGCCTGGAGCGATTCGACAAGCCCGAGCCCGCGCCGGATGCCCTGAGCGACCGGCTGGCCGCGCTTTACCACGACGGAATCGACGCCATCGCCTTTGTCGACATGACGGGCACCGTCGAGGCGGCCAACGAGGCCTTCCTGAGCCTGGTCGACAGCCCCCACAGCGGCGCCGTGACCGGGCGGCCGATCGCGGATTTCCTGGCACGGGGGGCGCTTGATGCGCGCGTGCTGCTGGATACCGCGCATCGCACGGGGTTCCTGCGCGCCTATGCTGCGCGGATCGTCGGGCTGAGCGGAGCGCAAGTCGCCGTCGAGATCGCGGCCACCTACCTCGAGGAAAGTGCCAAGCCGCAGGTCGTGCTGGTGCTGCGCGATGCCTCGCGGCTCGAGGCGGTCCGGCGCTCGGGCGTGGCGGTCACCGAAAGCTCGGTGCGCAGCGTGATGGACCTTGTGGGCTCTGCCTCGCTGAAAGACATCGTGTCGGAAACCACCGACGTGGTCGAACGGCTGTGCATCGAGACGGCGCTGGAACTGACGCGCAACAACCGCGTCGCTGCGGCCGAGCTGCTGGGGCTCAGTCGGCAGAGCCTCTATGTCAAGCTGCGCAAGTTCGAGATGCTTGACCCCGATGGCGTAACCGACGCCGAGGAGTGAGCCGGGCCAAGCTTTTGCTTGCCGAGACTCGGGGTGTCGTGTTTAGTTGACACATGAGTGTCAGCCGAAGCGAACACACAGCGCCCGACCTGCCTGCCCCTTCGGCAGTGCTGGAACTGCTGAAGCCGATCACCTGGTTTCCGCCCATGTGGGCCTATCTTTGCGGCACCGTGTCCTCGGGCGTCTCGCCGCTTGCGGCACCCGGGCTTGTGCTGCTGGGCATGGTGCTGGCCGGGCCGGTGGTCTGCGGCATGAGCCAGGCCGCGAACGATTGGTGCGACCGCGGCGTCGACGCCATCAACGAACCCGGCCGCCCGATCCCATCGGGCCGGGTGCCGGGGCGCTGGGGCCTATGGATCGCGCTGGTCATGAGCGCGCTGTCGCTGGCCATCGGGGCGTTGCTTGGCCCCTGGGGCTTCGCGGCCACTGTCTTCGGCGTTCTGGCCGCCTGGGCCTATTCGGCGCCGCCGATCCGGCTGAAACGGTCGGGCTGGTGGGGGCCGGGTCTGGTGGGCCTGTGCTACGAGGGGCTGCCCTGGTTCACCGGCGCGGCCGTCCTGTCCGCCGGGGCGCCTGATCCCGCGATCGTGCTGATCGCGGCGCTTTATGCGCTTGGTGCACATGGCATCATGACGCTCAACGATTTCAAGGCACTGGACGGCGACCGGCAAACCGGCGTGCGCTCGCTTCCTGTCACGCTGGGGGCTGCGCGCGCAGCGCGGGTCGCCTGTGTCGTGATTGCGCTGCCGCAGATCGCGGTGATCGGGCTGCTGATCCGCTGGGGCCTGCCCTGGCACGCGCTGGTCATCGCGGCCCTTCTGGCGCTGCAGGTGCTGGCGATGCGGGTGCTCTTGCGCGATCCGAAAGCGAAGGCGCCCTGGTACAATGCAACCGGCGTCTCGCTCTATGTGCTGGGGATGATGGTGGCGGCGGTGGCGCTGCGCAGCCTCGGGGGGGCATGAGATGGGGCTTTCCTGGTTTGCGATCCTTCGTCTGGGGCTGGTTCAGGCCGCCATCGGCGCCGTGGTGGTGCTGACCACGTCGACCTTCAACCGGCTTATGGTGGTGGAACTGGGCCTGCCCGCGGCGCTGCCTGCGCTGCTGGTCGCGTTCCATTACGCGGTGCAGATCAGCCGCCCCGCCTGGGGCCATCGGTCGGATCGCACCGGCACCCGCACGCGCTACATCCTGGCGGGCATGGTCGCGCTGGCGGCAGGCGCGGTGCTGGCGGCGGTGGCCATCGGACTTGGCCGGCACGCGCTGGCCGCGGGAATCGGGCTGTCGGTCCTGGCCTATGGGCTGATCGGGCTGGGGGCGGGGGCGGCGGGCACGTCGCTTCTTGCGCTGCTGGCTGCCGCCACGGCGCCACGCCGCCGCGCCGCGGCCGCGTCGCTGACCTGGCTGATGATGATCCTGGGCATCGCCGGAACCGCGGCGACGGTCGGCCACCTGCTGGATCCGTTCAGCCCTGCGCGCCTGCTGCGGATCGCTGGCGCCGTGGGTCTGATCGCCCTCGTTGTGACCGTCATGGCCACCGCCGGGATCGAACGCGCCTGCCCGTCGGCCACAGGTCGCGCGCCCCGCAGCCGCCTGCGCGACGCGCTGGCCGAAGCCTGGGCCGACCCGCGCGCGCGTCGCTTCACCTTGTTCGTCTTCCTGTCGATGGTCGCCTATTTCCTGCAGGACATGATCATGGAGCCCTTCGCGGGCCTGGTCTTCGGCTACACCCCGGGGCAGTCGACATCGCTCGCCGGGGCGCAGCATGGCGGGGTGTTCCTGGGGATGCTGACGGTGGGCGTGGCATCGACCGGGCTTGGGCTCGGGTCGATGCGGTCCTGGGTCGCGGCCGGGTGCCTTGGCTCTGCCGCGGCGCTTTGCGCCATCGCCGCACTGGGGCTGTCAGGGGGCGGGGCGCTGCTGGTGCCCGCCGCCATGGCGCTGGGGCTTTTCAACGGCATGTTCGCGGTTGCCGCCATTGGCGCGATGATGACACTGGCAGGCGAGGGCGGTGGCGGGCGCGAGGGGACGCGGATGGGCCTCTGGGGCGCAGCGCAGGCCATCGCCGCAGCCGTAGGCGGCGTGACCGGCGCGACCGCCGCCGACCTTCTTCGGCTCTGGTGGCCCGCGCCGTCGGCCTTTGCCACGGTATTCCTGGCCGAAGCCGCGCTGTTCGTGCTGGCGGCGGGGCTGGCGCTTCATCTGGTCGAGGCACGGCCGTCCACCCGGACGGCGCTGCCCATAGCAGGAGAGTGACATGGGTCTTGATGTCATCGTGGTGGGCGGCGGGCCCGCCGGGGCAACCGCGGCAGAAGATCTCGCCCAGGCGGGATTGCGGGTTGCCCTGCTGGACCGCGGCGGCCGCATCAAGCCCTGCGGCGGCGCCATTCCGCCCCGGCTGATCCGCGATTTCGACATTCCCGACGACCAGATCGCCGCGCGCATTTCCACCGCGCGGATGATCTCGCCCAGTGGGCGGCGGGTCGACATTGCGATCGAGAACGGCTTCGTCGGGATGGTGGACCGCGAGCGGTTCGACCCCTTCCTGCGCAACCGCGCGGCGGCGGCGGGGGCCGAGCTGGTGGCGGGCACCTTCACCGGCCTGTTCCGCAATGGCGCGGGCATCCATGTCGCCTATCGCGACAAGACCACCGGGGCGGCAGGGCAACTTTCGGCCCGGCTGGTCATCGGTGCCGATGGGGCGCGCAGCGACGTGGCCCGCGCCGAGGTGCCGGGCGGCGAGCGCATCCCCTATGTCATCGCCTATCACGAGGTGATCGAGGCGCCGGACGGCGGCGGCTATGACCCCGCGCGCTGCGACGTGGTCTATGACGGCGCGATCTCGCCCGATTTCTATGGCTGGGTCTTTCCGCACGGCGCGCGCGCCAGTGTCGGCATGGGCACCGCGCGTGGCGATGTGGACCTCAAGCGCGCCACCGCCGACCTGCGGGCGGCCAGCGGCCTTGCCGGCTGCGCCACGCTGCGGCGCGAAGGCGCGCCCCTGCCGCTCAAGCCGTTCGACCGCTGGGACAACGGGCGCGACGTGGTGCTTGCGGGCGATGCCGCGGGTGTCGTGGCACCCTCGTCGGGCGAGGGCATCTACTATGCCATGCTGGGCGGGCGCCTTGCGGCCGAGGCTGCGATGGCGACGCTGTCCTCGGGACGCGCGCGCGATCTGCGCCTGGCCCGGCAGCGGTTCATGGCCGAGAACAAGACCGTTTTCCGCGTGCTTGGCGCGATGCAGAATGCGTATTATCGGTCTGACGAGCGGCGCGAACGCTTCGTGTCGCTCTGCCATGACGGCGACGTGCAGCGGCTGACCTTCGAGGCCTACATGAACAAGGAACTTGTCCGGGCGCGGCCCATGGCGCATCTGAAGATCGGGCTGAAGAACCTGGCCCACCTGACGCGGCTGGTCTCGCCGCTGGCGACATGACCTCGCTGGTTCCCGCCTGGCGGGACGGTCGGCTCTGCGCCCTCGACAAGATGGAGGTCCACCGGCTGGGCTTGCGGCACAAGGCCGTGTCGGTCTTTGTGACGGCCGGGCAGGACGTTCTGCTGCAACGCCGGGCGCTGGCCAAGTATCACACCCCCGGTCTCTGGACGAATGCCTGCTGCACCCATCCCGGTTGGGACGAAGACGCCGCCGCCTGCGCACAGCGCCGCCTGCGCGAGGAGATGGGCATCACCGGCCTCGCCCCCGTCTTCTGCGACCGGGTCGAGTACCGCGCCGATGTGGGCGGCGGGCTGACGGAACACGAGGTGGTCGACATCTTCCGCGCCGAGGCCGCGGCCGACCTTGTGGTCGCCCCCGATCCCGCCGAGGTGATGGACTGGCGCTGGATGCCACTGGACGCGCTGCTGGCCGCCCTGCGCGACAGGCCCGGGCAGTTCACGCCCTGGCTGAAGATCTACCTTGACCGGCACCGCGACAGCATCTTCGCGGCAACCGCCTGACCGCGCGGGCCCTTACCGGCTTCAGGCCCCCGCGGCGCGGAACCGCCCGGCGGCCACCCCCAGCGCCGACAGCACGGCGTCCGAGATGTCCGCCGCGCCCAGACCCGCCGCCGCATACATGTCTGCCGGGCTCGCCTGATCGATGAACCGGTCGGGCAGGGTCAGCGTGCGGATGGCGATCCCCCGATCCAGCCGCCCGGTCCGGGCCAACCAGTGCAGGACCTGCGCGCCAAAGCCGCCCTCGGCGCCCTCTTCAACGGTGATCAGCGCGCCGTGATGGGCGACAAGCTGGGCGATCAGGTCATGATCGAGCGGCTTGGCAAAGCGGGCATCGGCCACGGTGGGC
>DAIEJF010000038.1 GCA_027351005.1 Paracoccaceae bacterium
CCAGAAGGTCGTGGTGGCAGCAGAGGTGATCGTGATGCCACGCTCCTGCTCCTGCTCCATCCAGTCCATGGTGGCGGCGCCATCATGGACTTCCCCGATCTTGTGGGTCTTGCCGGTGTAGTAGAGGATCCGCTCGGTCGTGGTGGTCTTGCCCGCGTCGATGTGGGCGATGATCCCGAAGTTGCGGTAACGGTTCAGAGGGTAGGCGCGTGCCATGAGGAGGCTCCTTGCGTTACCAGCGATAGTGGCTGAACGCCTTGTTGGCGTCGGCCATCTTGTGGGTGTCTTCCCGCTTCTTCACCGCGGTGCCGCGGTTGTTGCAGGCGTCGGCCAGTTCACCCGCCAGACGTTCTTCCATCGTGTTCTCGTTCCGCTTCCGCGCGGCGGTGATCAGCCAGCGGATCGCCAGCGCCTCGCGGCGCTCGGTACGGACTTCGACGGGAACCTGGTAGGTCGCACCACCCACGCGGCGGCTGCGGACCTCGACCGAGGGCTTCACGTTGTCGAGCGCCTCGTGGAAGGCGTCGAGCGGCTCGCGCTTCAGGCGCGACTGGACCCGGTCGAGCGCGTCATAGACGATGCGCTCGGCGACCGACTTCTTGCCGTCGATCATCAGGTTGTTCATGAACTTCGTCAGCACACGATCGCCAAACTTGGCATCGGGCAGGACTTCGCGCTTCTCGGCAGCGTGACGACGGGACATATCTCAGCTCCTCACTTCGGCCGCTTCGCGCCGTACTTCGACCGGCGCTGGCGCCGATCCTTGACGCCCTGGGTGTCCAGCACGCCGCGCAGGATGTGGTAACGCACACCCGGAAGGTCCTTCACCCGGCCACCGCGGATGAGCACGACCGAGTGCTCTTGCAGGTTGTGCTTTTCGCCGGGGATGTAGGAGATAACCTCGAACCCGTTCGTCAGGCGCACCTTGGCGACCTTACGCATAGCGGAGTTCGGCTTCTTCGGAGTCGTCGTGTAGACCCGGGTGCACACGCCGCGCTTTTGCGGGCAGGACTCCAGGTGCTGCGACTTCGACTTCCTGACGTTCGGCTGCCGCGGTTTGCGGATCAGCTGCTGGATCGTTGGCATACACTTTACCTCGTGTTCAGCCTGTCAATACTCACCCCCGATCGGGGATGCCGCTTCTCGACGTGCTCTGCGACCCTCGCAAAACACAAAACCGCTGACGCCCCATACGCGGGGCGACGCGGTGGAAATCCAGAGGATCGGAGCTCGCAGCCCGGATCGTGACCACTTCCGTTCGTGACACCCGGGCCGCAAGGGAATCCCCGCAGCCCGAAGTGGGGGCGGTATATGGAGAGTCGCGGGGGAAGTCAACAGGCGCCGGGGGCGCAGCGGTCCGCGCAGGAACCGGGCGGCACGAAACGGTCCGCCCCCTGCCCCTGCCGCATCAGCCCCGCGCCGTCGCCGCCCGGCGCGCCAGGCGTTCACGGTAAAGCGTGAAGATCCCCGTGGCCACCACGATGGCCGCCCCCGCCAGGGTCGGGCCCGCGGGCCACTGCCGGAACACCAGCCAGCCCAGTGCGATCGCCCAGACCAGCGAGGTATAGCGGAAGGGGGCGACGAAACCGACCTCGCCCACACGCATCGCGCCAACGGCAGCCAGGTAGCCCACCACCAGGCAGGCCGCCGCGATCAGGATAACGCCCAGTTCGGCCATCGCGATCGGCGGGGCTCCACCGTCGAACGGCATCATCACGGCCGAAAAGACGCCAACCGACCCTGCCGACCAGATTGCAACTGTCACCGTCGGAACGCTGCGCGGCAGGCCCCGCGTCGTCAGGTCGCGCAGCACCACGAAGCCGACGCTGGCCAGCGCCAGCAGCGACCACTGGTCGAAGCCTTCGGTTCCGGGCCGGACGATCAGAAGGACGCCAAGAAACCCGATCCCGATCGCCAACGCCCGCCGCCAGCCGATCTTTTCGCCGAAGAAGATCGCGGCGCCCAGCGTGACCGCCAGCGGCAATGACTGCATGATGGCCGAGATGTTGGCCAGCGGCATGTGTTTCAGCGCAATCAGATACGTCACGGTCGAGGCGACCTCTCCCACGACCCGCCAGGCCACGATGCGGGCCTCGCGTGCCGGTAGCCGCAGGTGCAGCCCGCCCATCCGGCGTGCAACCAGCATGAGCGCCAGCACGACCACCACGCCCCTCAGCGCCGCGGCCTCGAACGTCGGGACCGTCTGTGTGACGGCCTTCATGCAGGCGTCGTTCACGGTGAACGCCGCCATCGAGGCATTCATGATCAGCGCCCCGCGCGCGTTGTCGTTCATCGCGTCCCCCGCGCCTCGTGGCGTTCCCCTGCGCGAGCGTTGTCTGCGGGTTCCGGCCGCCTCGCAAGAGGCAAACGACCGATTTCCGGGCGGTTCGGGGCGTGGCGCATGAATTGCCTGCCCGCGGTGGCGCCTGCTATAGCCGAAGGCCGGGGGCAGTGTTCGGGGGGCGGCAGTGTCGGGTGATCATGTCCTGATATCCTCGATCAGGAACGAGGGGCCGTTTCTTCTGGAATGGGTGGCCCATCACCTCGCGTTGGGCTTCGACGCGATCTACATCGCCTCCAACGATTGCGATGACGGCTCGGCCGAGCTGCTGGACGCGTTGCAGGCCGCGGGCGCGATCGTTCATGTTCCGAACATCGTGGCTCCGGGCGAGATCCCACAGCACACAGCCTATGCCCGGATCCGCGCCAGTCACCCGATCGACGCCGCCGAATGGCTGATGGTGCTGGATGCGGACGAGTTGCTGAACATTCATGTGGGCGACCACAGCGTGCGGGCCCTGACCACCGCCGCGGGGGCGCGCGCCGACATCATCTCTGTCTGCGCCCGAACCTTTTCCGACCAGCCCCAGCGCCAATGGAGCCCCGGCCTGGTGACAGAGCTGTTCCCGCTGGCCGCTCCGCCCGCGTTTCCGGCAAACGGCCTGCTCAAGACGCTGACACGAAATCCTCGGCGGTTCCGGCTGATCCAGAATCACTCGATGACCCGCTACACGGGCACCACGCCGCTGATGGTGTTTCATGCGGGTGACGGCAGCCTGACCGCACCCGACCCGGCGGTGCCGCTCTGGAAGCAGCTGCGGCATGTTCCGGTGGCGCGGATCGGGCACCGGCTGGCACAGATCAACCATTACGCCATCCGGACATGGGACAGCTTCCTTCTGCGCATGGCGCGCGGCCGCGGTGCCGCGCCTCTGGGCGCGCCATCGGGTGCGCATCACACCCCGGACTACTTCGCCCGCCGTGCGGGTCACGCGGTGCCGGAAACCAGCATCGCCCGCTATTCGCCCCGCTCGCGCCTGCTGCGCGAGGGGCTGCTGGCCCATCCCGCCGTGCGCGAGGCCCACGCAGCTTGCGAAGCAGCCCATGCCGCCGCCACCGCGGCAATCCGCGCGCAGGGGCGCCCACCAGGGTTCTGAATGCACCCGCAAAAGCAAAGGGCCCCCCGCCGTCCGGCAGGGGGCCCTTCAATGTCGATCCGTCACCGGGCCACGATCAATCGCGGCTTTCCGGCGCGTCCACCTGGCCGATGTCCTCGCCGAACACCTCATGCGGGGCCGCCAGCGCGGCCGCGGCTTCTGCCTCGGCGCGGCGGGCGTCCAGCACCTTCTGGTCACGCTCGGTCGCGATCTTGCGGATCCGCGTCGTGGCGCCGCCGGTGCCCGCCGGGATCAGCCGGCCGACGATGACGTTCTCCTTCAGGCCCACCAGCTTGTCGCGCTTGCCCATGACCGAAGCCTCGGTCAGCACGCGCGTGGTTTCCTGGAACGAGGCCGCCGAGATGAACGACCGCGTCTGCAGGCTGGCCTTGGTGATCCCCAGCAGGATCGGCTCGCCCGAGGCCGGGCGCAGACCGTTGGCAATCGCCTTGGCGTTCACCTCTTCCAGCTCGTCGCGGTCGACATGCTCGCCCTTCAGCAGCGTGGTTTCCCCACTGTCGAGGATCTCCCACTTCTGAAGCATCTGGCGCACGATGACTTCGATGTGCTTGTCGTTGATCTTCACGCCCTGCAGCCGGTAGACGTCCTGCACCTCGTCGATCATGTAGTTGGCCAAAGCCTCGACCCCCAGGATCCGCAGGATGTCATGCGGCGCGGGGTTGCCGTCCATCACATAGTCGCCCTTCTGGACGAAGTCGCCATCCTGAACCGGGATGTGCTTGCCCTTCGGGATCATGTACTCGACGGCCTGCAAGGTGTCGTCGGTCGGCTCGATGATGATCCGCCGCTTGTTCTTGTAGTCCTTGCCGAAGCGCACATAGCCGTCGTGCTCGGCGATGATCGCGTGATCCTTCGGACGACGGGCCTCGAACAGTTCCGCCACGCGGGGCAGACCCCCGGTGATGTCCTTGGTCTTGGCACCTTCGCGCGGGATACGCGCCACCACGTCACCGGCCCGCAGTTCCTGCCCGTCTTCCACCGAAAGAATGGCGTCGACCGACATCGGATAGCTGATCGGGTTCCCGGCCTCGTTGCGGACCGGATCGCCGGTCACGGCATCCATCAGGATCACTTCGGGCTTCAGGTCGTTGCCCTTCGGCGCCGACCGCCAGTCCGACACGATCTTCTGCGTCATCCCGGTGGCTTCGTCGGTTTCCTCGCGGACAGAGATGCCCGAGACGAGATCCACGAACCGCGCCAGACCGCCCTTTTCGGCGATGATCGGCAGGGTGTAGGGGTCCCATTCGAACAGCTTGGTGCCGCGCTTCACGGCCTGGCCGTCCTTCACGAAGACCTTCGAGCCGTAGCTGAGCTTGTGGCTCGCGCGTTCCTGACCGTTCTCGTCGATGATGGCGATCTGCATGTTCCGCCCCATGACGATCTGCTCGCCATTGGCGTTGAGCAGAAGCACGGCGTTGCGGAACTCGATCTTGCCCTCTTGCGAGGCTTCCAGGAACGACTGCTGGCCACCCTGCGCGATGCCGCCGATGTGGAACGTCCGCATCGTCAGCTGCGTGCCCGGCTCACCGATCGACTGTGCCGCGATGATGCCGACGGCCTCGCCTACGTTCACCAGCGTGCCGCGCGCCAGGTCGCGGCCATAGCAGGTGGCGCAGACGCCCTCTTCGGCCTCGCAGGTCAGCGGGCTGCGGATACGGATCGACTGCACGTTGGCCGCGTGGATCTGGTCGGCCCGACGCTCGTCGATCAGTTCGCCACGCTTCACGATCACCGTGTCGGTGCCCGGCACCAGCACGTCCTCGGCCGTCACCCGGCCCAGCACACGCTCGGCCAGCGATTGCACGACCTCGCCATCGTTCACCGCGGCTTCGGCGGTGATCGAGTTCTCTGTGCCGCAATCCTGGCTGCGGATGATGCAATCCTGCGCCACGTCCACCAGACGGCGGGTCAGGTAGCCCGAGTTCGCCGTCTTCAGCGCCGTATCCGCCAGACCCTTCCGCGCACCGTGGGTGGAGTTGAAGTACTCCAGCACGGTCAGGCCTTCCTTGAAGTTCGAGATGATCGGCGTCTCGATGATCTCGCCCGAGGGCTTGGCCATCAGGCCGCGCATGCCGCCCAGCTGCTTCATCTGGGCAGGCGAACCCCGCGCACCGGAGTGC
>DAIEJF010000056.1 GCA_027351005.1 Paracoccaceae bacterium
CGCGGGCGGCGGCCAGCGGCGCCAGCACCGCCTGTTGCAGCGCGGGCCCCTGCGGGCCCTGCAACAGCGCATCCAGCAGCGCGGCGCGGCGGGCATGGGCCTTGTCGCGGCCCTGCACGGTTGCGTGGCCCACCTCGCCCGTGGGCAGGCGCAGCGAACAGCGCGTCACCGTCATCTCGCCCAGATTGAAGGGCGCGCCGGTCCCGCCCTGGCGGCCCTGCACCATCACGGCGCCGATCTCGGGGGCGCGCAGCAGCTCATGCGCGGGGCTGTCGTCCCAGAGTGCGGCCAGCGCCTCGGGCTGCGCCCGCGCCAGCAGCCCCATCCAGCCCTTGCGGTCGAAGGCTTGCGCCATCTGGACACCTTGCGAAGTTGTCGAAGTATCTATACAACTAGACAACATCTAGCCGATCCGTCGGCGCGACACAAGCCGACGCCCGGTGAAGTTTTGATGACGGAGACGCCATGCCGCGACCGGCCCTGTGGCAAAGCATCGCCGACACCCTGCGCGCCGAGGTTGGCCGCGGCCACTACCGTCCCGGTGACCGGCTGCCGACCGAGGCCGCGCTTTCGGCCCGCTTCGGGGTGAACCGGCACACCGTGCGCCGCGCGCTGGCCGCGCTGGCGGCGACGGGGCTTGTCCATGCCCGGCGGGGGGCCGGGGTCTTTGTCGCGGCGAAGCCGATGGATTACCCGCTGGGGCGGCGGGTGCGCTTTCACCAGGCGCTGGCGGCGGCGGGCCAACTGGCCGACCGGCAGGCCCTGCGGCTGGAAACCCGCCACGCCGATGCGCGCGAGCGGGCCGAGCTGGGCCTGCCCGAAGGCGCCGAGGTGCATGTCTACGAAGGCGTCTCGCTGGCCGACGGGCAGCCGCTGGCGCTGTTCAGGTCGGTCTTTCCGGCGGCGGCGCTGCCCGGCCTGCCCGCGGCGCTGGCCCGGACCCATTCGGTCACCGAGGCGCTGCGGGCGGCGGGGATGGCCGATTACACCCGCGCCGCCACCCGCATCACCGCCAAGACCGCCAGCGCGACACAGGCCGCGGCACTGCACCTGCCGGCGGGGGCCGCGATCCTGCGGACCGAGGCGCTGAACGTCGACCCCGCGGGGCGGCCGGTGGAATTCGGCACCACCTGGTTCGCGGGCGACCGTGTGACGCTGACCGTGGCGCCGGACTGACGCGCGCCTGCCCCGGGGCCACGGCGGGGCGGATGTCACACCGGCGATACAGATTCGGGTTATCCACAGGCAAAACGCCCCCTCCGAGCAGCCGGTTCCCCGATGACTCTGTTGCCTCCCCTGCGCCTGACGGGCGCCACGATCCTGCGCGACGGCCAGATGCAGCGCCGCTCGCTTGCGCTGGCCGAGGGCCGGATCACAACCGGCCCCCTGCCCGAGGTGGACCTTGCGGGCTATCTGATCCTGCCCGGCATCATCGACCTGCATGGCGACAGTTTCGAACGCCACATCGCACCGCACCCCACGGCCCCCTTCCCGCTGGCGCAGGGCCTGCACCTGGCCGACCGTGACGCGGCGGCGAACGGCGTGACCACCGCCTTTTTCGCCCAGGGCTGGAGCTGGGAGGGCGGACACCGCGGCCCCGTTCAGGCCGCCGCCGTGGCCGAGGCGCTGGCGGCCGCGCGGCCCCATCTTCTGACCGACATCCGCCTGCAGATCCGCTGCGAAACGCATCTGGTCGACAGCGGCGACGCGCTTCTGGCGCTCGTGGAACGCGCGCGGATCGGCTATGTCGTGTTCAACAACCACCTGGACGCGGCGCTGGAGATGCGGCGCGCCGATCCTGCGGCCTTCGCGCTCTGGGCGCGGAAAGTCGGCCGCACGCCGCAAGAGCATCTGGCCGCCGTGGACCGCGCCGCCGCACGGTCGCGCGAGGTGCCGCGCCATCTCTGCCGGCTGGCCGAGGCCTTCGACCGGCTGGGCGTGGTCTATGGCAGCCACGACGACCCCGATGGCGAAACCCGCGAGCGGTTTTCCATGATCGGCGCCCGCGTGGCCGAGTTTCCCGCCGCGCGCAAGGCCGCCGCCGCCGCCAAGGCGATGATGAACCCGGTCATCATGGGCGCGCCCAATGTGGTGCGCGGGGGCAGCCGGAACGGCAATGTGGCCGCCACCGATCTGGTGCGGCAGGGGCTGGTGGATGCGCTGGTGTCCGATGACCACTTTCCCGCGCTGGCCGCGGCGGTCTGGGCGCTGGTCGATCAGGGGCTGGCCAGCCTGCCCCGCGCCTGGGCGATGATCTCGACCACCCCGGCCGAGATCCTGCGGATGCCCGACCGCGGCACGCTGGCGCCCGGCCGACGCGCCGATCTGGTGGTGGTGAACGCCGCCACCCGCGTGATCGAGGCGACGGTTGCGGGCGGGCGGCTGACCTATCTGGCGGGCGAGGCCGCGCGCCGGTTCCCGGGCGGCACGCAGGCGATGTCGCTGGCGGCAGAGTGACCGGCGGGCGCCGCCGCGCCGCTGGCGGGCGGGTCAGTGGTATGTCTCGCCTTTGGCAAGCCGGTCGAGGATGGCGGCGATGCGTTTTTCCCGTGCCGCGGGCGTGCGCGCCGTGGCCAGCCTGTAGGACACCGCATAAAGGTTGGCGCGGTTCAGCAGGGCATAGGTCGCCCCGGCCTCGGGCCGGGTGGCCAGCGCGTTCAGGAAATCCTCGGGGATCGTCATCGCCCCCTGCCCCGGATAGGCCGCCTGCCAGCGCCCGTCGGCCTGCGCGGCCTGCACCGCGGCAAGGCCCGCGGGTTGCATCCGGCCTGCGGCGATCAGCGCCTCGGCCCGGGCGCGGTTGGCCTGCGACCAGGCCGCGCCGGGCCTGCGGGGGGTGAAGCGGACGAGAAACGCCACCGCGTCAAGCGCGGCCAACTGGCCGTCGATCCAGCCCCAGCACAGCGCCTCGTCGATCGCGTCGGACTTGCTGACCGTCGGCAGGCCGCTGCCCTGCTTGCAGAGCCGCAGCCACAGCAGGCCTTCGCGGGTGTGGTTCTGCGCCAGCCACGCGCCGAAATCGGCGGCGGTCGGGAAGGACCGGATCAGGGCGGGATCGGGCTGGACCATCGCGCGACGCTACACGCCCCGCGCGTATTTCTCAAGGAACGCCTCGGCTGTCAGGGCGCGGAAATCGGGCAGCGCAGCGCGCAGCCGGTCGTGGCCCCAGTCCCACCAGGCCAGCGCCATCATCCGCTCGGCCACCGGCTCGGCGTAGCGCCGC
The DNA here is from genome assembly GCA_027351005.1 of Paracoccaceae bacterium. GTDB lineage: Bacteria > Pseudomonadota > Alphaproteobacteria > Rhodobacterales > Rhodobacteraceae > Solirhodobacter. Next base: position 3,224 of record DAIEJF010000056.1, read on the forward strand.
TTCAGCGGCGTCGCGGGCACCCCGGCCACGATCGTGTAGGGCGCCACGTCCTTTGTGACCACCGCGCCTGCCGCCACCACGGCGCCGTGGCCCACCGTCACCTCGGGGCGCACGATGGCACCGTGGCCGATCCAGGTGTCATGCCCGACACAGGCCCGGCGGGCGGCGCGGCGGGCAAAGAAGTCGGCATCGCGGTCCACGTCGTCCCAGTAGTCGTCCGAACGATAGAGGAAATGGTGCAGGCTTGCATGGTCCATCGGGTGATCGGTCGGGCCGATGCGGGTGAAGCTGGCGATATTGGCGAATTTGCCCACCGTGCAATTGGCGATGTCGGCGTAGCGGTCGCAATAGCTGTAGTCGCCGATGCTGGAATTCAGCACGCGGCTGCCCTGCCCGATTTCCACATAGGCCCCGAAGGTCGAGCCTGCGATCTCGCAGCCTTCGTGCAGGAAGGGGGTGGTGGGGCTCAGCTTCGGCATCGGGTTCTCCGGGGTCGGGCCGCATCCCGCTATCACCGGGATGCGACGGTTCTGCGACGGTGTCGCGCGGGCGCCCCTAGCGCGGCGCGTAATCCACCTGATCGAAGCGCACCGCCTGCCCCGTGGCGGCCGACTGCTGCGCGGCCATGCCGATCGCCACGGCCCACCAGCCGTCCGACAGCCCCACCTCGGGCGCGCCCTGCCCCCGCGCCACGGCGTTGAAGCCGCGGTGCTGGTAGAAGGTCGATCCGTTGTGGTCGCCCGCGGCCAGCAGGTCGGGGTCCACCGGCACCTCGAGCACCCGCGGCCCCTTGGGCGCGCGCGGGCTGACGATCACCTGCGGCACCGGGGGGGCGCCCAGATGCGCGGGCCAGAACCGCCCCGGGCCGGGCACCAGCGCCTCGATCTTGCCCAGGGGGCCCACGGCGCTGATCTCCTCCTGATAGCGGGCGCCTTCGGCGAACATGCACAGTTCCAGCATCGCCCGCGCGCCGCTGGCGAAATCGACGATCACATAGGCATTGTCCCAGATGTCGGGCGCCTGGCCGTCATAGCGTTCGTCCAGATGGTTCACCGCCTGCCCGCCCGAGGCCATCACCCGCACCGGGTCGGACCGCAGGATCACCCGCATCAGATCGAAGAAATGGCAGCATTTTTCCACCAGCGTGCCGCCCGTATTCGCGTTGAAGCGGTTCCAGTCGCCCACCTTTTCCAGAAAGGGAAAGCGGTGCTCGCGGATCGTCAGCATGCGGATGCCGCCGGTGACCGCGCCGGCCTCGGCGATCAGCCGGGCCACCGGGGGCATGTAGCGGTATTCCATCGCGACCCAGATCGGCGCGGGATAGGCCGCGCGCAGGGCGGCCAGCCGCGGCGCGTCGGCCGGGTCGGTGAACAGCGGCTTTTCGCACAGCACCGGCAGGGGCCGGATCGCGGCGATCTCCTCCAGTTGGCGCAGGTGCAGGTAGTTCGGGCTGACGATCACCAGCGCCTGCACCTCGGGCAGGGCCAGCAGCGCGCCGATGGACCCCACCATCTTCGCCCCGGGCGCAAGCCGCGCGGCCTCGGCCCGCATGCCCGCGTCGGGTTCGTAGATCGCGGCCACCCGCGCGCCGGGGATCAGGGCGATGTTGCGCAGATGCTCCTGCCCCATCATCCCGCAGCCGATCAGGCCATAGCTCAGCGTTTCGGTCATCTTTCCCCCTATCTGATCCGGGCGACGTATTGCGCGCGCGCCGGGTCGACCCATGTCCATGAAAATTCCACCGCCGCGCCATCCTGCGCCCAGCCCAGCCGGGCGATGCGGGGCACCGGCGTGCCGGGACGCGGCGCGAAGGCCGCGGGCGCCCAGTCAGGCACCGGCCCCTGCCCCACCCGGTCCTCGGCGCGCTGGATCCAGAGCCCCAGCCGCTGACGGTAGAAGAGGTAGAGCGATTCCGACAGATCCGCGGCGGTCAGCCGATCCGTGCAGGCCCCGTCGAGCCAGATCTCCTCGACCGCCACGGGCGCGCCCGACAGGAAGCGCAGGCGGCGGATGCGGTGGCCTTCGGCCGCGCGGCCAAAGGGCGGCGCGCCGTCCGGTTTCGCCAGCCGGTCGACGGACAGCACCTCGGCCGTGGGCAGACCGCCGCCCTCGGGCAGTTCCAGCCGGAACAGCGCGTAGACGCTGTCCACCCCGCTGCGCGCGCGGATGTAGTTGCCCGAGCCCTGCACCCGTTCCAGCATCCCCTTGCCCGCCAGTTCGGCCAGCGCCTTGCGAAGCGTGCCCACCGCGATGCCCATGCCCGCCGCCATCTCGCGTTCGGGCGGCAGGCGGGTGCCATCGGTCAGCCGCCCCGCCGCAATGTCGCGGATCAGCAGTTCGCTGATCTGCTGGTACAGCGGCAGAGAGCCGGGATGGGGCATGGAGTCGCGCCTTCGGGCAAATTGATACACTATTGATCTACATCAAGGTGCGCCCTACACAAGAGCAAATGCGCCCCCCGGGAGGAGATTCGATGACCATCGTGCCCGTCACATCCGCCGACCTCGACGCCGCCGAGGTGAGCTGGTTCGCCGCGCTCTGTTCCGACGATTACCGCTATCTTGGCGTGCCCGACGGCGCGCTGCGGTCCAGTTGGGAGCATTGCTCGCAGATCGTGACCACCGCCGAACGGCTGGGGTTCCGCAACATCCTGTGCCCCTCGTCCTATCAGGTGGGGCAGGACACGCTGAGCTTCGTCGCCGCCTGCGCGCCGATCACCAGCCGGATGAACCTGCTGGCCGCGGTGCGCTGCGGCGAGATGCAGCCGATCATGCTGGCGCGCACGATCGCGACGCTTGACCACATGCTGAAGGGGCGGCTGGTGCTGAACATCATCAGCAGCGACTTTCCCGGCGAGGTGGCCGACAGCCGCCTTCGCTACCAGCGGTCGCGCGAGGTGGTGCAGATCCTGCGGCAGGCCTGGTCGCGCGACACGATCGACCACGAGGGCGAGGTCTATCAGTTCAAGGGCGTGCCGACCGAGCCCGCCAAGCCCTACCAGCAGAACGGCGGGCCGCTGATGTATTTCGGCGGCTATTCGCCCGACGCGCTGGAGCTGTGCGCCGAGCATTGCGATGTCTACCTGATGTGGCCCGAGACGAAGGAGCAACTGGCCGACCGGATGCGCGCCGTGCATGCCCGTGCGGCGGCGCATGGGCGCACGCTGGATTACGGCCTGCGCGTCCACATGATCGTGCGCGACACCGAGGCCGAGGCGCGGGACTATGCCGAAAGCCTGGTGTCGAAGCTGAACGACGAATACGGCAAGCTGATCCGCGAACGGGCGCATGACGCGAAAAGCCTGGGCGTGGCGCATCAGGCGCGGGTGCGCGAACTGGCCGACCAGTTCGGCTATGTGGAACCGCATCTGTGGACCGGGATCGGCCGCGCGCGGTCGGGCTGCGGGGCGGCGCTGGTGAGATCGACCGTCCAGGTCCT
>DAIEJF010000072.1 GCA_027351005.1 Paracoccaceae bacterium
AGGCGGTGATCGTGACGCCCTTCACGCTGGCCGGCGCCATGGCGCCGGTGACGATGGCGGGGGCGGTCGCGCTGTCGATCGCCGAGGCGCTGTCGGCGATCGCGCTCATCCAGTTCGTGGCGCCGGGTGCGCCCTGCATGATCGGCACCTTCACCTCGAACGTCGACATGAAGTCGGGCGCCCCGGCCTTCGGCACTCCCGAATACATGCGCGCGACCCAGATGACCGGGCAGCTTGCGCGCAAGTACAAGCTGCCGCTGCGCTCCTCGGGCGTCTGCGCGGCCAACGTGCCCGACGGGCAGGCAATGTGGGAAACCTGCAACTCGCTCTGGGCGGCGGTGCAGTCGCAGACCAACTTCGTCTATCACGCTGCAGGCTGGCTGGAGGGCGGGCTGATCGCCAGCCCCGAGAAGTTCGTGATGGATTGCGAAGTGCTGCAGATGATCCAGCGCTATTTCGAGCAGCAGACCTACGCGACGACCGAGGCCGACATCGCCATCGACGCGATCCGCGAGGTCGGGCCATCGGGGCACTATTTCGGCTGCCAGCACACGCAAGACCGCTACACCACCGCCTTCTACGCCCCGATCGCGTCCGACTGGCGCAACTTCGAGGCCTGGGAACTGGATGGCAGCGTCTGGACGCCCGAGCGCGCGCACCGGATCTACAAGGCGATCCTGAACGAATTCGTCCCGCCGCCGATGGACGAGGGCCACCGCGAGGCGCTTGCCGATTTCGTCGCCCGCCGCAAGGCCGAGGGCGGCGCGCCGACCGACTTCTAAGCCGCGTTCCCGCTCTGGCGCCCGGCAGCGCGGCCCGCTAGGCTCGCCTCGACCCGGACAAGGGCCCGGACTGAGGAAAGGCGCGGATGCTGCGGATCGGAACGACTTTTCTTGCCCGCGGGCTGCTGACGGCAATCGGTGCCGCGGCGGGGCTCGCCCTTTGGGCACTGGTCCGTCATCAGGCACTGATGGACCTGCATCCGCAGGGCTACCTGTTCGGCGCGGCGCTGGCGGCGGTGTTCTTCGGCGGCACGCTGGTGCTGAAGGGGCCGCTGCCGCTCTGGCGGGCGATGCTGGCCGCGCTGCTGCTTGGGCTGGTGGTGGCGGGGCTGCTGACCTGGGCCAGCCTGCGCTTCCTGCACCTGCCCGCGTTTCTGGCCAGCCCCGAACGGATGGCGGCGGCGCTGATCCTGGCCACGCTGCCCTTGCCCTATGCGGTGGCGCAGGCGCGCGGCAACTGGCTGGATTATCCCACGCTCTTCACCCAGACTTGGACGCTGGCGATGCGCGTCTTCGGCGCCTGGCTGTTCGTCGCGCTGATCTGGTTGGTGATCTGGCTGTCGGACACGCTGCTGACGCTGGTGAAGGTGGCGGTGCTGTCGCAGGCGCTGGATACGCCCGGTGTCCCCTGGGCGCTGACCGGCGCGATCCTGGGGCTGGGGCTTGCGGTCGGCAACGAGTTTTCCGACCTCGTGTCGCCCGATCTCGCGTTGCGGCTTCTGCGGCTGCTGGTCGTGCCGGTGCTGGCGGTGTCGGTTCTGTTCCTGCTGGCGCTGCCGGTGCACGGGCTGTCGACGATCTACGGCGGGGTCTCGTCCACCCAGACGCTGCTGGCGATGGCGGTGGCGGCGATCCTGCTGGTCAGTTCGGCCGTGGGCGAAAGCGATGCGCTGACAGTGCGCGGGAAGGTGATGCCGCGGGCGACGCAGGGGTTGGCGCTGGTCCTGCCGGTGCTGGCGGCGCTGGGGGCCTGGGGCGTGGCCCTGCGGGTCGCGCAATACGGCTGGACCCCGCCGCGGATCGCCTCGGCGCTGGTTGCGGCGGCCGCCCTGTCCTATGGCGTCATCTATGCGCAGGCGGTCCTGCGCGGCGTCGGCTGGGCGGCGCGGATCCGGCGCGGCAACGGGACCATGGCGCTGGTCGTGCTGGCGGGGGTGGCGCTGACCTTCACGCCCGCGCTTGACGCGCAGCGGATTTCGGCCACCAGCCAGATGGTGCGCTATACAAGCGGTGCGCTGGGGGTGGCCGACCTCGATCTGCAGGCGATGCAGGACGACTGGGGGCTGGCGGGGGCAGCCGCGCTGGCGCAACTGACCGCGCTGTCGGCCCAGCCGGGGCAAGAGGCGCTGAAGGCGCGCCTGGCCGCTGCCGCCGCAGCCGACGCGACCGAGGAAGCCTCGCTTGTCGGCCTGCGCGCCGCGCTGAAGGCCCGGCTGCCGCTTGTTCCGCCCAAGCCCGGGGCCGATGCGCTGCATCTGCGCGACACGCTGCTTTACCGCGCCCCGCCGCACGAGCTTCGGCTGTGGCTGGATGCCTGCGCGCGGTCGCTGCCCGACGGGCGGCCGGGCTGCGCGCTGGTGTTCGGCGCCTACCTGCCCGACCGGGGCGGCGCGCAGGCGATCCTGCTTTACCGCGCCCCCACCGGCGCGCTCAGGTCCGACGCCGCGGCACTTGACCCCGAGCTGGGCTTCCAGCGCCTTGATACCGCCGAGCTTCTGCCTGCCGACGCTGTCCCGCAGGCGGCCGACCGGCTGATCGCCGCGGCGCTGGACGGCGCGCTGGACGTGGCGCCCGCGCGGCTGAACGCGCTGAGCTTCGGCGGCGACCAGATCGTCATCCGGCCCGCCCCGTGATAGGCAATTCTTAACACTCTGCTCCTAGTCTCGCGGGAACGAGAAGGGGAAAAAGACAGATGCACGGGCTCGTCAACCGCGCAATCCAGAGCTTTCTGCGAGATACCTACGGGGCGGATCTTTGGCTGCGCGTGACCCAGGACGCGCGGCTGGGGTTCACCAGTTTCGAGACGATGCAGACCTATTCCGACGCGACGACCGAGGCGGTGCTTGGCGCCGCCGCCCGGCGCCTGGCCCGCCCGCGCGAGGTGATCCTGGAAGACCTGGGCAACTACCTTGTCTCGCATCCCAACCTCGAGGCGTTGCGCCGCCTGCTGCGCTTCGGCGGCGTGACCTTCGCCGATTTCCTGCAATCGCTCGATGACCTGCCCGGCCGCGCCCGGATGGCCGTGCCGGAACTGGACATGCCGCAACTCGACCTGGCGGCGCTTTCCGACCGGCAGTTCCGCCTGACCTGCCGCAGCCCCTGGCCCGGCTATGGCCATGTGATGGTGGGCATCCTGCGCGCGATGGCCGACGATTACGGGGCGCTGGCTGTGCTGGAACACGCGGGCTCGGCCGCGGATGTCGAGACGATCACGATCGACCTGCTGGAGCCCCGATTTGCCGTGGGTCGGCCGTTTCCGCTGGCGATCCGGGGGGTCGGGCATGGCTGAGGGGCGGGATGGCGCGCTGTGCCTTGATGTCGCGGCGCTGGCGCGGCTGATGCCGCTGTTCCTGTGGATCGATGCGGCGGGGCGGATTGCCGGGCTTGGGCCCACGCTGCGCAAGGTGATGGGCGACGACCCGCGCGGCGCGGCCTTTTCCGATCGTTTCCTGCTACGCAAACCCGCCGCCGCCGCCAGCACCGAACAGCTTTTGCAGCTTGCCGGCGCACGGCT
>DAIEJF010000080.1 GCA_027351005.1 Paracoccaceae bacterium
GTGAACCTGGGCTTCCTGACCAAGGCGAAGAAATACACCTACTTCCGGCCGAAGTTCATCTACTACGCCACCTACCTCAGCGAGAAGATCGGCTACGCGCGCTACATCACGATCTTCCGCCACCTCGAGGCGCATCCCGAACACCGCATCCACCCGATCTTCAAGTGGTTCGAGCAATGGTGCAATGACGAGTTCCGCCACGGCGAAGCCTTCGCGCTCTTGATGAAGACCGACCCGAAGCTGACCTCGGGGCTGAACCGGCTGTGGATCCGTTTCTTCCTGGTGGCCGTGTACGGCACGATGTGCGTGCGCGACCATGCCCGCCCGGCCTTCCACAAGGCCCTTGGCATCGACATCGAATGGTACGACCACGAGGTGCTGCGCAAGACCTCCGAGATCTCGCGCCAGGTGTTCCCCTTCACGCTCGACATCGACAACCCCGCCTGGGGCCGCAACATGCTGCGGCTGCGCGCCGCGATGGTCGATCTGGCGGCGGCGCGGGCGCGCGGCGGGATCGGCGGACGGATCGCGCGGGTCGGGGCGGCGGCACGCTCGGCGCTGGCCTTTGCGGGTCTCTATCTGGTGCCGGTCAAGCCCAACCAGGTGCCGCAGAACGCGCGCCTGCAGCCGGCCTACTGACATGGCGTCTGGATGGATCGCGGCAGCCATTGCGGTCTTCGCCTGGTGGTTTTCCACCGGGGCGATCCTGGTGGCCGTCCGTTGGGCCGACCAGCGCGGCCTGCAGGCGCATCGCCGGACCGTGATCCTCGGCCTGCCCCTTCTGGCCTTCGGCCTGTGGGGGCTTGCCAGCACCCGGCACGACACGACGGTGGCCGCCGCCTACCTGGGCTTCGCTGCCGCCCTTTCGGTCTGGGGCTGGATCGAGATGGCCTTCCTGTCGGGCATCATCACCGGCCCCAACCGCCGCGATTGCCCCCCGGGCGCGCCCGAATGGGAACGCTTCGTGCGGGCCTGGGGCACCATCGCCTATCACGAGATCTTGCTGATCGCCGCGACCGTCGTGGCGGCCCTGGCCGCGGCCGAGGCGCCGCACGGCTTCGGGTTCTGGACCTTCATCGTCCTGTTCCTGGCCCGGGTGAGCGCCAAGCTCAACCTCTTCTTCGGGGTCCGCAAGATCCATACCGAGTTCCTGCCCAAACCCCTGCGCCACCTTCCCAGCCATTTCCGGATCCGGCAGACCACCTGGCCCTTCGCGCTGTCGGTCACGCTGATCACGCTGGCGCTTGGCTGCTGGCTGGAACGACTGCACACCGCCGCAAGCCCGGCCGAGGCGGTGGGCTTTTCGCTGCTTGCCGCGATCACCGCGCTTGCGCTGCTGGAACACTGGCTGATGGCGCTGCCGCTGCCCGATGAGCGGCTGTGGCGCTGGATGCTGCCGAAACCTGCCAAGACGCTGACACAGGAGGATGCCCATGGATTATGACGCCCTGTTCCAGGCCCAGCTCGATGCCCTGAAGCACGAGGGGAACTACCGGGTCTTTGCCGAACTGGAACGGGCCTGTGGCGCCTTTCCGCGGGCCCGCAGCTATGAGGGTGCTCAGCAGAGCGACGTTACCGTCTGGTGTTCGAACGACTATCTTGGAATGGGCCAGCACCCCGATGTGCTGGCGGCCATGACGACCGCCATCGCCGCCTGTGGCGCCGGGGCGGGGGGCACGCGCAACATCTCGGGGAACACGCATCATCACCGCCTGCTGGAACGCGAGATCGCCGACCTGCATGGCAAGGATGAGGCGCTGATCTTCACCTCGGGCTATGTCTCGAACTGGGCCGCTCTCGGCACGCTGGGCGCACGGCTGCCCGGCGCGGTGATCCTGTCGGATGCGCTCAACCACGCCAGCATGATCGAAGGCATCCGCCACAGTCGCGCCGACAAGGTCATCTGGCGCCACAACGACCCCGAGGATCTGGACCGCAAGCTGGCCGCGATCGAGCCCGGCCGCCCGAAGATCGTCGCTTTCGAAAGCGTCTATTCGATGGATGGCGACATCTGCCCGATGGCCGAGATCGTCGAGGTGGCCGAACTCCACGGCGCGATGACCTACCTTGACGAGGTGCATGCCGTGGGCCTTTACGGCCCGCGCGGCGGCGGCATCTCGGAACGCGAGGGGCTGGCCAAGCGGATCACCCTGATCGAGGGGACGCTGGGCAAGGCCTATGGCGTGATGGGCGGCTATGTCGCGGGCTCTGCCGCGCTCTGCGACTTCATCCGCTCCTTCTCCAGCGGCTTCATCTTCACCACCGCCCTGCCGCCCGCGATCGCAGCCGGGGCCTGCGCGGCGATCCGGCATCTGAAGGGCAGCGATACGGAACGGCAGCGCCAACGTCGGCAGGTGGCGCGGCTGCGGGCCGCGCTCGACCGGCTGGGCATCCCGCATCTGCGCAACCCCAGCCACATCGTGCCGGTGATGATCAAGGATCCGGTGAAGTGTCGCCAGATCGCCGACATCCTGATGCAGGATTTCGGCATCTATGTGCAGCCGATCAACTACCCGACCGTGCCGAAGGGCACCGAGCGGCTGCGCTTCACCCCCTCGCCGATGCACAGCGACGCCGAGGTCGATCGGCTGGCCGAGGCGCTCGGCACGCTCTGGCGCCGCTGCGCGCTGGCCCGCGCGGTGGCCTGACCCGCCGGTGGTGCCGCGAACGTGAACGGAATATGCAGGCCGACCCGCATCCGCCGGGTCGGCCCGTGCGTATCAAAACCACGGGAAAAGTCCGGCATGCGCCGGACGATCAGGGAGGAAGAACATGAAGGCAAGAGCGAGTCTGGCCGCCGCGGCCCTGTTGGCATTGGCCACACCGGCCCTGGCGCAGGACGCAGGCGACCCGGCCAAGGGGCAGCAGATCTTCAACCAGTGCAAGGCCTGCCACAGCATCATCGGGGCCGATGGCACGCCGATCAACAAGGGCGGCGTGATAGGTCCGAACCTCTACGGCGTGGTCGGCCGTCAGGCGGGCACCTACCCGGGCTTCCAGTATTCCGACGCCATGAAGAAGGCGGGCGAGATGGGCCTGAAATGGAACGAGGCCGATTTCACGACCTATGTGGCGAACCCGCAGCAGTTCCTGACCGATTATACCAAAGACCCGAACGCGCATGCCAAGATGAGCTTCCATCTGACCCATGACGCGGCTAGCGTCTGGGCCTATCTGCAAAGCGTCGGGCCGAAGTCGTAAGACCTGCCCCTGTGAACCCACCCGCCGTCGCGCCCGGGCCCGGGCCGCGCGGGCGCGATGCGGCCTGTGTCTCCAGCGCAGGCCGCATCGTGTTGTCCGGGGGCAGCCGCTTACGCCCCTTCGTTCACGCCCTTTCGTTCGCGGGAAGGCCGCTCTGGGCCCGCCGGCCTTGACCGGCCCCCCCCGCGCGCCATGTTCATCGGCAGGGAAGAGCCAGGAAGGAACCAGTACATGTCCGAGATTGACCCGACCGTCCGGATGGCGGCACTCGAGCGCCGCATCATGATCGAACGCAGCGCCCCCAGCCTTGCCATCGCGGTTGCGACCGAAGCCTTTGCCGATGGCGCCACGCGCGGCCCGCTGGCCCGTCTTGCGCATACGGCGCAACTGTTCTGCATTCTCTGCGGCTTCGGAATCCCGGTCATCCTGTTCTGGGCCTTCACGCAATAGCCGGGGTGCCGGGGGGCTTGGGCCATACCATGACGATCACCGGAAACAGGGGGCTCTGGTCGGCCATCGCGGTCGTGTTGGCCCTCTGTTCGGGCCGGGCGGCGGAGGCGCAGGTGGCAGAGTACAAGGGATACGAAACGCCCGCCTACACGGTTGAACGCAGCGTCGAGGGCATCGAGTTGCGCAGCTATCCCGCGCAGCTCGTGGCCGAGGTGACGGTCGACGGCGACCGCTCGACGGCCGCGTCGCGCGGGTTCAGGGTGCTGGCGGGCTACATCTTCGGCGGCAACGACGGGTCTGCCAAGATCGCGATGACAACCCCCGTCACCGAAGCGCCCGCCGATCCCGCCGCGGGCGAGGGCCGCTGGACCATCCGCTTTGGCATCCCCTCGGGCTGGAGCCTTTCCACGCTGCCGCGCCCGAACGATCCGAACATCCGGTTCGTCGAACTTCCGAAGGCGCGGATGGCGGTGCTGCGGTTTTCCGGGTTTCCGACCGCCTCGGCGCTGGAACGACAGGTCGAGGCGCTGCGTCAGGCTGTCGAACGGCTTGGCCTGAAGACGGTCGGCGCGCCCGTCTACATCTTCTACGATTCGCCCTTCACCTTGCCGTGGAACCGCCGCAACGAGGTGGCTCTGACGCTGCCCTAGACCTGCGTCACAGGCGGCGCGACATTGTCAGCGCAAGCGGCAATCCCAGCCCGGCCGCCTTCTCGATCAGTGCGTCCTCGCTCAGCCGCAGAAGCCGGGCGGCAGCGGCAAGGTCGCCCGCCGACATCTCGATCGCATCGGCAAGGCAGCGTCGTTCCAGCGATTGCACCGTTTCCTCGACAATCCGCGACAGGCTCTTGCGGCCCACGTCGCGCGCGGCGGCCGAGATCAGAACGTTGCGGCTGTCGTCGGCGGCATCCTGCGCGCGGGCCCGAAAGCTTTCCAGTTCGGTCTGCAACGACTGAAAGCTTTTCTGCATCTCGCTGATCGAACGCAAGTCGCGCAGGCCCAGCAGCCGCTGGGCCCGTTCCGGCTGTGCCGGGGGGAAATACTTGGCCAGGAACGGCAGCACATCGCCGCCATCCAGAAAGTTCAGGTGGCGCCAGCGTGCGGTTTCGGGGTGGCCGCCATCCGCCAGCAGCAGCGGCAGCTTCGGCACGCATTCGGGGCTCAGAAGATCAACGACCGGCCGTCCGATCCAGTGCCCCAGCCCGTTCGCGCCGGGGGCGACCGCGGCGCTCAGTTCCGTCACCCGCAGATCCGAGTCCAGCAGGATCACGATGTCGAACACCGATTCGGTCGGCACAAGATTGGCAGACCTGGCGTCCGCGCCACGGGCCGGATGCGGGTCTTTGACCGGTTTCATCGTTCAGTTCCAATCCTGAAGACGGCGCCCGGGGCGGACACTGTCAAGATAGGCGGCCGCGGTCGCAATTTCGCCCGCCACACAATCGGCCCCCAAGAACGCATAGGCCCGCGGTGCTGCAACGATGGCTGCCCCGCCGATCATGACACGAAGCCCGCGGTTAAGCGAGGCCTCGCGAACATCTGTTATGAAATGGGCCAGATCGGCGAATGCGCCGTCATGGCCGACCGACAGCCCTATCACGTCGATCCAGTCCCGCGCCACGCGGGCCAGCAGCGCCGCGTTCGATGCCGTCAGATCCGCCTCGGCGTTCCATGACTGCCGACGCAGCTCCTGCGCGACCAGCCGGGCGCCAAACTGGTGCCCCTCGCCCTCGGGCAGCGCAACAAGAACCGTCCCGCGCGGGGCCGCGGCCGCCGGAACCTCGGGGCGGCGCAGCCGGTCCAGCAGGTTCTGGACGTTCCAGAAGGCGAAGGTCAGCGGCCCGTCGGGCGCGGGTTCGGCCTGCCAGTCGCGTTCGATCCTGTGGATCACCTCAAGGATCAGCCCGAAGGCCGGGATCGCGCCCTGCACGTCCTTCCCGCGCGTCCGACACAGATGTTCGGCAGTATCGACATCGCCACGGCGCAGGCAGGCTTCCAGCACCGCAATCTCGCCGCCATGGCCGATCAGGGTCCGCCCGGTCGTCCCCTCTGCCGCGGTCACATCCTCGACCGTCGCTCTCAGCCGGTCGAGCAACCAGCTTGCGCAGCTTCCCGAAAGGGCGCTGCGAAATTCAAATTCCAGGTCGTCCATTCCCTCGCCTCCGTGCGCGGCGACACGGCCTGTTTATCAGGAGTGGAACCCGTGGCGCAACAGAGCCGCTCAGACCCCCGCGCGGCTCAGGAAGGCCTCGATGATCCGGCAGGTCGCCTCGGGCGCCTCTTCATGGCACAGATGCCCAAGCCCCGGCATATGGGCAACCTCGGCCCGCGGCATCCGCCGCGCCTCGGCCACAGAGACCGAGGCCGGCACCGCACGGTCGTCATCGCCCACGATGAACAGCACCGGCAGGCCGATCGAGGGCAGCCGCGCGCTCAGCGCGTCAAGCCGCCAGCGCGCCATCATCGTCAGCGTGGCATCCACATGCCCGGCATCGCGCATCAGCCGCAGGTAAAGCGCGGCGCCCTCGGGGCCGATCCGCGATCCGGTTTCGGCCAGCAGGCGCTGCGCCCGGGCGGCCTAGGCCGTTGCCGCGAACAGCCGTGCCGTCATCGGCGTTCCGGCCAGCACGCGCGCCATCAGCGGGAACAGCAGGCCCGAGACGCCTTCAAAACTTCCCAGCGCCGCGTTGATCCCGATCACCGCGCGCGGTGGCACCGGGTCAAGGCACAGCTGAAGCGCCACCGCCGCCCCCGCGGAATGACCGACCACCGCCGCACAGTCCCAGCCTTCGCGCGCGATCAGGCCGCGGATCGCCGTGGCCATTTCGGCAAGGCCGGTTCCGCCGCGCCCGCGCAGGCGGGAAAACCCCTGCCCCGGAAGATCCAGCGCAATCACCCGCCGCTGACGGCCCAGGATCGGCAGCAGGTCGCGCCAGCTATGGCTCGAGGCCCCCGCACCATGCAGAAGCAGCAGCACCGGCCCGGCCCCGCCCGTGTCCTGCAGATGCCAGCGGATCGCGGGGGTCTCGATCCCGCGCGACAATGCGCGGTTGGGCCAGTCGGCCGGCACATCCGGGGGTGCTGCCACCATCACGCTAGCCGTCCAGGGCCGCTGCGACTGCGGCCGACAGCCCGCGGGCCTCGGCGCGCGGCAGGGGCAGCGTGCGTCCGCCCATCGCGGCCCCCAGCGTCGCCAGCCAGGGGTGTGGGCGCAGCCCGGCGTCCACCACCAGCGCGTCGGTTCCATCCGCGCGGATCATCCCGGCCAGCCGCATCGCCTCGTCCTGCGCGGCCCCGCGGGCGCCGGTACCGTCCAGCCGCACGTTCGGCCGCCCGTCGGTCAACAAGATCAGCGTGGGCGTCATGCCCTGCGCGCGGGCCCGCTGCGCCAGCCCTCTTGCGGCGACCAGCCCGGCGGCCAATGGCGTTCCGCCGCCGCCCGGCAAATCCGCCAGCCGCCGTCGCGCCTGCACCAGCGAACGCGTGGGTGGCAACAGGATGTCGGCCGCCCCCCCGCGAAACGCGATCAGCGCAACATGGTCCCGCCGGGCATATGCGGCGGCCAGCAGGATTTCCACCGCGCCCTTGGCCTCGGCCAGCCGGGCGACCGCGGCCGAGCCCGAGGCATCGACCACGAAGATCAGCAGCCGGTCGCTGCGCTCCTCGAACCGGCGCAGGCGGAAATCCTGTCGCCGCAGCGCCAGCGGAAGGGGCGCGGCCCCGGCCCCCTTGCGCAGACGTTGCCAGGGGGCGGCGGCGGCCAGTGTCGCCACCAGATCAAGCCGCGCGCCGCTGCCCAGGGCGCCGGGGCGGGAAGGCAGCGGCCGACCC
>DAIEJF010000101.1 GCA_027351005.1 Paracoccaceae bacterium
CGGGCCGCCGCGGCGGCGATTCGGCGCCGGGGCGGGAGGGCCGCGTTCGCGCTGCGCCGCCGCACTGCGCAGGCCGCCCCGCGGACGCCCAAGCGACAGGCATTTTCTGCATCGCAGCGACCGCGCGAAAAAAAAGGCCGAGCAAAAGCTCGGCCCAAGTCCAACAGGGAGGTAGAAGGCTTTGAGACAGTGTCGATCAAATCCTTCTGCGGTGCAGATAGGGTTGGCCGCGTCATCGTTCAAGGGAAATGACGCAGGCCTCTGTCATGGCCGCTATGCATGATCCGCATATGTGCAGATCCGCCACGGGCGACCGCTCTCAGGCGGGGTCGCGCCGCTGACGGTGGGCGAAGATTTCCTCGGTCACGAAGTCGCGGAAGGCCGCCACGCGCTTGGAATGGCGCAGTTCCTCGGGGTAGGCGAGGAACACCGGCACCTCGGTGCTTTCCACATCGGGCAGCACGCGGACGAGATTGGGAAAATCCTCGGTCAGATAGTCCGGCAGAACCCCGATCCCAAGGTTCGACAACACCGCCTGAAGCACGCCGAAGTAGTTGTTCACCTTCAGCGTCGACGGGATGTCATAGGCCATCAGCGTCTGCACCAGCGCCGCGCCTGCGGCCACCTGCGGCGTCTGCGGGGCCTGGCAGATCAGCCGGTGCTGCGACAGCTCGTCCAGCCGGGCGGGCAGGCCGCGATCCTCGACATAGGCGCGCGAGGCGTAAAGCTGCATGCGGATGTTCATCAGCCGCTTGCGGATCAGGTCGGCCTGGCTGGGTTCCTTCATGCGGATGGCGACATCCGCCTCGCGCATCGGCAGGTCAAGCACGCGCTCTTCCAGCATCAGGTCGATCTTCAGATCCGGGTATTTCGCGTAAAGCGCCGACAGCCGCGGCGCCAGCCACAGCGTGCCGAAGCCCGTCGTGGTGGTGACGCGCAATTCGCCCATCACCTCGTCTTCTGTGTCGCGGATGCGGGCCGAGGCGGCATCAAGCCGCTTGGCCATGGCCGAGGTCGCCTCGAACAGCAATTCGCCCTGTTCGGTGAGAATCAGGCCGCGGGCATGACGATGGAACAGGGTGGTGTTCAGGCTCTCTTCCAGCGCCCGGATCTGCCGCGACACAGCCGATTGCGAGAGGTGAAGCGAATCCCCCGCATGGGTCAGGCTGCCGGCATCGGCAACGGCGTGAAATATTCGCAGCTTGTCCCAATCCATCATGCAACTCTTGCAATGCTGTCATACGCTAACATCGAAGGTCCTTACCTAGACAGGATTTCTCGCATGTAAATGACAATTTTCGAATTATGTGTTTTGTAGGTCAGCGTTGGTGACCTATCATGGTGCCAAAGACGAGGGGGAAAACACCATGGGCCTGCAGGACATCCAGCTTTCGGATCGCTTCGACCTGACCAAATCGCCGGTGCTTCTGAACGGCACGCAGGCGCTGGTGCGGCTGATGCTGATGCAGAAGGCGCGTGATGCGGCGGCGGGGTGGAACACGGCGGGCTATGTCACCGGCTACCGGGGCAGCCCGCTGGGCGCGGTGGACCAGCAGATGGCCCGCGCCGAGCCCGAGCTGCGCGCCGCCGACGTGCTGTTCCAGCCCGGCCTGAACGAGGATCTGGCCGCCACCGCCGTCTGGGGCACCCAGCAGGCCGAGTTGCGCGGCGAGGGGAAATATGACGGCGTCTTTGCCCTGTGGTACGGCAAGGGCCCCGGGGTGGACCGTTCGGGCGACGTGATGCGGCATGCCAACATGGCAGGCACCTCGCCCCGCGGCGGCGTGCTGATGGCGATGGGCGACGACCACACCGGCGAAAGCTCGACCACGCTGCACCAGTCGGACTGGGCGATGGTGGATGCCTACATGCCGGTCGTCAGCCCCGCCGGGGTGCAGGAGATCCTGGACCTTGGCCTTTACGGCTGGGCGCTCAGCCGGTTCGCGGGGGTCTGGGTCGGGCTGAAGACGATGAAGGACACCGTGGAGGCCACGTCGGTGGTGAACGGCGATCCGCACCGTCTTTCGTTCGTGACGCCCGATTTCGCGCTGCCGCCCGGCGGGCTCAACATCCGGCTGGTGGATACGCCGGTGCTGCAGGAAGCCCGGATGATCGACTTCAAGCGGTTCGCGGCCGAGGCCTTTGCCCGCGCCAACCGGATCGACCGGCGGGTCTGGGGCAAGCCGGGGGCCAAGATCGGCTTTGTCGCCGCGGGCAAGAACTGGCTGGACCTGATGCACGCGCTGTCGCTGCTGGGGATCGACGCGGCCGAGGCGGATCGGCTGGGGATCACCACCTACAAGGTGGCGCAGACCTTCCCGCTGGACATGACGAGCTTTCACGAATGGGCCGAGGGGCTGGACCTGATCGTGGTGGTCGAGGAAAAGCGCAAGCTGATCGAGGTGCAGGTGAAAGAGGCGATCTTCGACGATCGCCACGGCCGCCGCGTCTATGGCTGGCACAAGGGCGACAGTTGGGAAAACGGCCGTCAGGTCGAACTGTTCCCGACCCGTTTCGCGTTGGACCCGATCCTGATCGCAGACCGGCTGGGCACCATCCTGACGGAAGAGGGGCGCGGCACGGATCGCATCAAGGCCGCACTGCAACGCATTGACGAGGTTAGAAAAGCCGATAACGCCAAGGATATCGCGGCGCGGCTTCCGTACTTCTGCTCGGGCTGCCCGCACAACACCTCGACGAAGGTGCCCGACGGCAGCCGCGCCTATGCCGGGATCGGCTGTCACTACATGGTGCAATGGATGGACCGATCCACCATGGGCTTCACCCAGATGGGCGGCGAAGGCGCGAACTGGGTGGGCGAGGCGCCGTTTTCCAAGCGCGACCACGTGTTCCAGAACCTTGGCGACGGCACCTACAACCATTCGGGCGTGCAGGCGATCCGGGCGGCCTTGGCGGCGGGGACGAACATCACCTACAAGATACTGTTCAATGACGCGGTGGCCATGACCGGCGGCCAGAGCAACGAAGGCGGGCTGACCGCCGACCAGATCGCGCGCGAGATCCAGGCGATGGGCGTGCGCCACATCGCGGTCGTGCATGACGAGAAGGAAGGGCTGGATCTGTCCCGCTTTCCCAAGGGGATCGAGATCCACGAGCGGGCCGAATTCATGCCCGTGCAGGATAAGTTCAGCAAGATCAAGGGTGTGTCGGCCATTATATATGTGCAGACCTGCGCGGCCGAAAAGCGGCGGCGGCGCAAGCGGAACGCCTTTCCCGACCCGGACAAGCGGGTCTTCATCAACACCGATGTCTGCGAGGGCTGCGGCGACTGCGGGGTGCAATCGAACTGCGTCTCGATCGTGCCGGTGGACACCGAACTGGGGCGCAAGCGCGCGATCGACCAGTCGAGCTGCAACAAGGATTTTTCCTGCGTGAAGGGGTTCTGCCCGTCCTTCGTGACGCTGGAAGGCGCAACGGTGAAGAAGGCCGCGACCCAGGCGGTGGACATCCCCGACCTGCCTGTGCCTGCGCTGCCCGCCATCGACGGCACCTGGAATGTCGTGATCACCGGCGTCGGCGGCACCGGCGTGGTGACGGTAGGCGCGATCCTGGCCATGGCCGCCCATCTCGACGGCAAGGGCGCGGGCATGATGGAAATGGCGGGCCTGGCCCAGAAGGGCGGCGCCGTCCACATCCACTGCCGCATCGCCAACCGCCCCGAGGACATCAGCGCGATCCGCGTCGCGGTGGGCGAGGCGGATGCCGTGATCGGCGGCGATCTGGTGGTAACGGCTGGTGCCAAGACGCTGGGGCTGATGACCACTTGGCGCACGGGGGCGGCGGTCAACAGCCACCAGATCATCACCGGAGAGTTCACCCGCAACACCGAATTCCGCTTGCCGTTCGACAGGTTGGAGCTTGGTCTTGAAGCGCGGCTGAAGGATCGGCTGCGGCTGTTCGATGCCAGCGAGCTGGCGCGCGTGCTGCTGGGGGATTCGATCTATTCCAACATGATGGTGTTCGGCGCGGCCTGGCAGATGGGGCTGATCCCGCTGAGCGAGGCCGCGATCCTGCGCGCGATCACGCTGAACAAGGCCGCGGTCGACCGCAACAGCCGCGCCTTTGCGCTTGGCCGCTGGGCGGCGGCTTTCCCGGAACAGGCGGCGCGGGTCCTGGCACCGACCGTGGTGGAAAAGCCCCGGACGCTGGAGGAGAAGATCGCCTTCCGTTCCGCGCATCTGGTGGCCTATCAGTCCGCCCGCTACGCCGCGCGCTACCGTCGGCTGGTCGATCGCGCCGCCGATCCCCGCCTGCGCGAGGCGGTCGCCAAGGGCTATCACAAGCTGCTGGCCTACAAGGACGAATACGAGGTCGCCCGGCTGCATCTTGAGACCGAGGCCAAGGCCCGGGCCGAGTTCGACGGCGACTTCCGCATGACCTTCCACCTGGCGCCGCCGCTTCTGTCGCGGATGGGCCCCGAGGGGCGGCCGGTCAAGCGCGCCTTCGGGCCGGGCATCCTGAAGGGCTTTCGCCTGCTCGCGCGGCTGAAGCGGCTGCGGGGCACGCCCTTCGACCCCTTCGGCCACACCGCCGAACGCCGGGCCGAACGCGCCGCGATCCGCCAGTATGAAGCCGACATGGCCGAGGTGCTGGGCCAGGTCACGCCCGACACGCTGGATCTGGCGGTGCAACTGGCCGAGTTGCCGCTGCAACTGCGCGGCTTCGGCCCGGTGCGGGCCGCCAATGCCGAAAAGCTGGCCAGCCATCGCGCGCAGATTCTGGCGGCTTTCCGCGCAGGGGGCGTACCGGCTGCCCGTCAGGCGGCAGAGTAGGGGCTGCGCTGTCGCAGTTCCTTCATCTTCGCTGGCCAGACTCGGCGAACCGCGCTATGCGGACGCGTGCTTGTTTCGGGGTTGCGTATGCAGAACAGTCAGGTGACACGAGAGATCAGCTACGCCTATTCCGCACGCTCGCGGGGCGGCCGGGCGATCATCCGCGCCATCGAGAACACGACTGGCCGCCTGGGCCTGATCAAGCGCGCCAGCGGCTATGACCGCGAGGTGGCCAGCGGCCGCAGTTTCTGGGAGGTGATCGCCAGCCGCTATGGCCTGTCGCTCGAGGTGGTGGGCGGCGCGCTGAGCCATGTGCCCGCAAACGGGCCGCTGGTGCTGATCGCCAACCATCCTTTCGGCATCCTGGACGGTCTGATGATGGGCCTGCTGCTGGACCGGGTGCGCGGCGATTTCCGCATCCTGGCCCACAACGTCTTCCGCCGCGCGCGCGAACTGGATGACGTGATCCTGCCGATTTCCTTCGACGAGACCAAGGAGGCGACGCGGCTGAACCTGGACACCCGGGCCAAGGCGTTGAAATACCTTGGAAACGGCGGCGCCATCGGGGTCTTTCCGGGGGGCACGGTGTCGACCGCGGCGCGCCCCTTCGGCCAGCCGATGGACCCGGGCTGGCGCAACTTCACCGCCAAGATGATCGCCAAATCCGATGCCACCGTGGTGCCGGTGTTCTTCGACGGGCACAACAGCCGCCTGTTCCAGCTTGTCAGCCACCTGCACCCGACGCTGCGGGTCGCGCTGCTGATCAAGGAATTCCGCCGCCGCATCAACGGCCCGGTGCGCATCGTGGTGGGCGAGCCCATCGCCTCGGCGCGGCTGGAGCCGCTGAAGGGCGATGCGCGGGCGATGATGGATTTCCTGCGCCGGTCGACCTATGAACTGTCGCCGCGGCCGCTGAAAAGCTTCGACTACGGCTACGAGTTCGAGGCCAAGTACAAGGACTGAGCCAGCGCGCCGGTCACAGGCCCGTGCAGGGCCTTTCCGACCGGCGGCGCAGGGTCTATGCGGGGCCGATGGCACCGGACAAGGGCGGGCAGGCGATGGCGGTAGGGATCTTCGACAGCGGGCTGGGCGGCTTGACGGTGCTGGACGCGGTGGCCCGGCGGTTGCCCGATGTGCCCTTTGTCTATTTCGGCGACAATGCCCACGCGCCCTACGGTGTGCGCACCCCGGACGATATCTTCAACCTGACCTGCGCCGCGGTGGAACGGCTCTGGGCCGAGGGCTGCGATCTGGTGATCCTGGCCTGCAACACTGCCAGCGCGGCCGCGTTGAAGCGGATGCAGGACACCTGGGTGCCGCCCAACAAGCGCGTGCTGGGTGTCTTTGTGCCGCTGATCGAGGCGCTGACCGAACGCCAGTGGGGTGACAACAGTCCCCCGCGCGAGGTGGCGGTAAAGCATGTGGCGCTGTTCGCCACCCCCGCCACGGTAGCCAGCCGCGCCTTCCAGCGCGAACTGGCGTTCCGGGCCATCGGCGTCGATGTCGAGGCGCAACCCTGCGCGGGCGTGGTGGATGCGATCGAGCAGGGCGACGAACTGCTGGCCGAGGCGCTGGTGCGCAGCCATGTCGAATCGCTCAAGCGCCGGATGCCCCACCCCGAGGCGGCGATCCTGGGCTGCACCCATTATCCCCTGATGCAGCGCGCCTTCCAGGAGGCGCTGGGGCCGGGGGTCAAGGTGTTCTCGCAGGCCAATCTGGTGGCCGAAAGCCTGGCCGACTACCTGCAGCGGCGCCCCGAATTCCGCGGGGCGGGCACGCAGTCGAAATTCCTGACCACGGGCGATCCGGCCTATGTCTCGGACAAGGCCACCCAGTTCCTGCGCCGCCCGATCCGGTTCGAGGCGGCCTGACGCGGCACCCGCGCGCCGCCGCAGGCCGCCTTCGGTCTTGCATCGGGGGCGTTCCGGGTCCAAGTGTGCCGCGACTGACCGTGGAGAGACCCATGACCCATCGCATCGCCATTCTCGGGGCGTCCGGCTACACCGGGGCCGAGCTTGTCCGCCTGATCGCCACGCATCCCACGATGCGCATCGTGGCGCTGTCGGGCGACCGAAAGGCGGGGATGGCGATGGCCGAGGTCTTTCCGTTCCTGCGCCACCTCGACCTGCCGCGGCTTGCCAAGATCGAGGAGATCGACCTCGACGGCATCGATCTGGTGTTCTGCGCGCTGCCGCATGCGACCAGCCAGGCGGTGATCAGGGACCTGCCGCGCGACCTGAAGGTGGTGGACCTGTCGGCCGATTTCCGGCTGCGCGACCCGGAGGACTACCAGAAATGGTATGGCCAGCCCCATGCGGCGGTCGAATTGCAGAAGGAAGCCGT
>DAIEJF010000154.1 GCA_027351005.1 Paracoccaceae bacterium
CGGATCGCCCTGGGCCAGCGCCACCGCGCCGCGCAGCGCCAGCAGCCCCAGGTCGTCAGGGGTCACCGCCAGCGCCGCGCTGAGGGCCTGCCCGGCCGCCTGCGGTCGCCCCGCCGCGATCAGGAAGCGGGCGTAGCGCGCCGCGGCCTCGGGTGCCTGGCCCGCAGCCTCGACCGCCCGCGCCAGCATCTCGCCCTCAAGCTCGGGCGCACCCGCCCGCGCATAGGCCCGCGCCATCGCCGTCATCAGCCCCGCATCGTCGGGGTACTGCCCCAGCGCCGCCCGCAGCAGCACCAGCGCCGCATCGGTCTGGTCGGCATCGGTCAGCCAGCCCGCCTTCAGCACCACAGCATCAAGCCGCCAGGGGTCGGCCGCCAACACCGCATCAACCAGCGCCTGCGCCCCTGCCCGGTCGCCCTGGGCGTCCAGCATCCGCGCCAGCGCCACCTGCCCCGCCTCGGTCGCAGGGCCGGGGGGCGCGTCCGCCAGGATCGCCCGCAGCTCGGCCACCGCCCCGGCTCGGTCGCCCGCATCGAAACGGAAGCCCGCCTGCAGCAGCCGGAACGGCATCTTGTCGGCGGGGGCAGGCGCGGCCAGGATTGCCGCCACCTCGGCCGCCGCCGCATCGCGTCCGCGCACCGCCGCCAGAAAATCGATCAGCGCCAGCCGCGGCGCGGGGTCTGCCGCGGCCGGGTCGATCCGGCTGCGCAGGAAGGCTTCGGCCGCGTCGGGGTCGTGGCGCGCAAGCTCCCAGCGCACCAGCGTCTGCGGCAGGCCTGCATCCTGCGGAAACCGCGCGATCATCGCCCGCAGTTCGGCCGCAATCGCTGCCGCGTCGCCCCGATGCAGCAGCACCGCCAGCCGCGCCTGCGCCAGGTCGCGGTCGGCCGGGGCCAGCGCAAGCCCCGCATCCGCCGCCGCCAGCGCCCCGTCCCAGTCCTGCGCCCGAAGGCGGTCGTCGATCACCACACGCCGGGCGGGCAGGGCGCCCGGATCGGTCGCCAGGATCGCCGCCGCCTGCGCCGCCGCCGCAGCCGCCGCCTTCGGGTCGACCGCGTTCAGCGCATCGCGATAGGCCAGCGCCACCTGCACCGCCCTCGCGCCCGGATCGTTCGGTGCCACCGCCAGCGCCGCGGCGGCCTGGGCGCGCGCGCCGGGCAGGTCGCCGCGCGCCAGCGACAGCTCGGCCAGCGCCCTCAGGCCCGCAAGGTCCTGCGGATACTGGTCCACCAGCAGGCGGTATTGCGCATAGGCCTCTGGAAGGTTGCCCTGGCGGCGCAGCAAATCGGCATAGGCCAGCCGCGCATCGTGATGGGTGGCATCGCTGCGGAACACCGCCCGGAACTCCAGCATCGCGCGGGCCACGTCGCCCTTCTGCAGCAGCGCCACCCCCGCCTGGTAATGCCGCGCCGCCCGCTCCTTGGCCGACGAACAGGCAGACAGCGCCAGAACGGCGGCCAGAAGAAGCACGGCAAGAGGGCGGAGGGTGGGCATGGTCCTGCCTGCGGTCACGCGGGATGCGGGGTGCCCGCGGGGGGCGGGGCCGCCGTGCCGCATCCTAGGTCCTGCGCCGCGCGGGCGCCACCGTCTTGGGGTGCTCGGTGTCTTTTGGCCGGGATGTTGTTTGGCTTACGCGCCTTTTGCGGCGAGGACGACGGCGAGGGTTTGGGCGATGATGCGGAGGTCTTCGGTGAGGCTGAGGGTGCGTGCATAGTCGGCGTCATAGGCGGCGCGGTCTTCGAAGGATGAGGTGTGGCGGGCCGAGACCTGCC
>DAIEJF010000207.1 GCA_027351005.1 Paracoccaceae bacterium
CGCCGCCGAGACGCCGCTGCCGACCCAGCCGCCGCTGACCAAGGGGCCCGCGCCCTTCATCGAGATGACCGACGACGACGAGATGCCCGAGGACGGGTTCGATGCGCTGACCCCGCTGGGTGACCTGCCGGAGGAATATGCCAGCCCCGAGCCGTCCCGCTTCCTGGCAGCGCCCGAGCCGAAGCGTGTGGTGCAGCCGGTGGCGCGCAAGCCTGCCGAGCCGTCGCGCCAGGCGCTGGCCGAGGCGCAGCCTCGCCTGATGTTCGAGGACAGCGCGCCGGTCTACGAGGCGCCGCCGCTGGGTCTGCTGACCAACCCCGGCGAGATCAAGCGCCACACGCCCTCGGCCGAGGCGCTGGAAGAAAACGCGCGGATGCTGGAATCGGTGCTGGATGACTATGGCGTCAAGGGCGAGATCGTCTCGGTACGCCCCGGGCCCGTGGTCACGCAGTACGAACTGGAACCGGCGCCGGGGCTGAAGGCAAGCCGGGTGATCGGCCTGGCCGATGACATCGCCCGCAGCATGTCTGCCCTGTCCGCGCGGGTGTCCACCGTGCCGGGGCGCAGCGTGATCGGGATCGAACTGCCCAACACCACGCGGGAAAAGGTGGTTCTGCGCGAGATCCTCTCGGCCCGCGACTTCGGCGACAGCAACATGCGTCTGCCGCTTGCACTGGGCAAGGACATCGCGGGCGAACCCGTGGTGGCCAACCTGGCCAAGATGCCCCACCTGCTGATCGCCGGCACCACCGGCTCGGGCAAGTCGGTGGCCATCAACACGATGATCCTGAGCCTGCTCTACAAGCTTTCGCCCGAAGAATGCCGGTTGATCATGATCGACCCCAAGATGCTGGAACTGTCCGTCTATGACGGCATTCCGCATCTGCTTTCCCCTGTCGTGACTGACCCCAAGAAGGCCGTCGTGGCCCTGAAATGGGTGGTGGGCGAGATGGAGGAACGCTACCGCAAGATGTCCAAGATGGGCGTGCGCAACATCGAGGGCTACAACGGCCGCGTCCGCGAGGCGCTGGCCAAGGGCGAGTTGTTCCGCCGGACGATCCAGACCGGCTTTGACGAGGATACCGGCGATCCCGTCTTCGAGACCGAGGAATTCGAACCGAAGTCGCTGCCCTACATCGTCGTCATCGTCGACGAGATGGCCGACCTGATGATGGTGGCGGGCAAGGAGATCGAGGCCTGCATCCAGCGTCTGGCGCAGATGGCGCGGGCGAGCGGCATCCACCTGATCATGGCGACGCAGCGCCCGTCGGTCGACGTCATCACCGGTACGATCAAGGCGAACTTCCCCACCCGGATCAGCTTCCAGGTGACATCGAAGATCGACAGCCGCACCATCCTGGGCGAGCAGGGGGCCGAACAGCTTCTGGGCATGGGCGACATGCTCTACATGGCGGGCGGCGCCCGGATCACCCGCGTCCACGGCCCCTTCGTCAGCGATGAAGAGGTTGAAGAGGTGGTAACCCATCTGAAGAGCTATGGCCCGCCGGATTACCAGTCCGGGGTGGTCGACGGCCCCGAGGATGACAAGGCCGACGACATCGACCTGGTGTTGGGCCTTGGCGGCAACACCGATGGCGACGATGCGCTGTACGATCAGGCGGTTGCCGTGGTGCTGAAGGATCGCAAGTGCTCGACCTCCTACATCCAGCGCAAGCTGGGGATCGGCTACAACAAGGCCGCCCGGCTGGTGGAACAGATGGAGGAACAGGGGCTGGTGTCGGCCTCGAACCATGTGGGCAAGCGCGAGATCCTGGTCCCCGAGCACTAGGCGGTTCGCCGCAATATGATCGCCCGTGTCGCGCCGGGGCTCTGGCGCGGCGCGGGCCTTGCGCCTAGATCGGGGGCATGACCATGTTTCGCACCCTTGCCGCCCTCGCGCTGGCCGCCTTGCCCCTGCGGGCCGCCGCGGTCGAAATTCCGCTTGACCAGATCTCGGCCTATCTGAACGGGCTGTCCACGGCCTCGGCCGGGTTCACCCAGCGGAATGCCGATGGCAGCACCTCGACAGGGCATCTCTACATCCACCGGCCCGGACGTGCCCGGTTCGAATACGATCCGCCGAACCGCAGCCTTGTCATCGCGGCCTCGGATGCGGTGGCGATCTTCGATCCGAAGTCGAACCAGCCGCCCGAACAGTATCCGCTGGCGCGCACGCCGCTGAACCTGATCCTTGCCCGCAAGATCGACTTGTCACGCGCACGGATGGTGGTGTCGCACAGCGAGGTGAACGGCAACACCGTGGTGGTGGCCGAAGACCCAGACCACCCCGAATACGGAACCATCGCGCTGGTGTTCAGTCCGCAGCCCATCTCACTCAGGCAATGGGTGGTCACCGACGAGACGGGCG
Organism: Paracoccaceae bacterium; assembly: GCA_027351005.1. GTDB lineage: Bacteria > Pseudomonadota > Alphaproteobacteria > Rhodobacterales > Rhodobacteraceae > Solirhodobacter. The sequence continues at coordinate 2,369 of DAIEJF010000207.1, forward strand.
GACAGACGACGGTGACGCTGGCGCCGCTGCAGGTCGGGCAATCACTGCCCGACTCGCTGTTCGACATCAGCGCGGAAGCCAGCCACCGATCGGGGCGCTGAGCCTAGCGGATGCCACAGCTGGCCAGTTGGCGGTCATAGGTCACCGCGCGCGTCTGCACCTTGGCCGCGACCGAGATCAGCCAGGCCTTGCTGTTGTAGGACCCCTGCATGTAGCCGCGGATGCCGTCGTGATAGGCAAGGTACTGGTTGCGCGCATCGGTCTTCGGGATCCCGGCCGTGCGGTAGGCCTTGTCCATGTACCAGCCCATGAAATCGGTCGCGTCGCCGATGTTCTTGCGGTTGGCGCCATAGTTCCCGGTCTCGCGCTTGTAGTCCTCCCAGGTGGAATCGAGCACCTGCGCATAGCCCACGGCCGACGAGGCCCGCCCCATGGGAATGATGCCCAGCGCCCAGCGGTAGGGGGTCCGCGCATTGCCCTTGAAGGCCGATTCCTGCCGGATCGTGGCCATCTGCACGGCGATCGGCACACCCCAGCGGTCCTCTGCCCGGCGCATGGCGCGCAGGTACGCAGGCCGTTCTTCGGCAATCGCGCAGGCATCGTCGATATTGCTCGGCGGTCTGTAGCTGCCGCACGACGCAAGAATCAGCAGCAAAAGTGCTGCTATCGGAAACTTGCCCATCTGCCTCACATCGTCTTGTTTTGCGGACAGGATAGGCCAAAACGGCTGCGGGGGAAATGGCGATGGCGCCGCAGTCGGTCAAAAATCCTCTTTCTGCGCCGCGGCATTAGCGGCTGACATTCGCGTGAACTGTCAGGCGCAGCACCACAATCGCCCCCGGCTTTTTCCCTTAACCCGGATGGACAAGGCGGCGCCTGCGGGATTACTAAACAATTTCGGGGGACAAAAAGATGATGGCAACCGCAGCCAAGTATTCCATTGGGCAGGTGCTACGGCACCGCAAGCACCCCTTTCGGGGGGTCGTGTTCGACGTGGACGCGATGTTCTCGAACACCGAAGACTGGTATCAGGCCATCCCGGAAGAGAGCCGCCCGTCCAAGGACCAGCCCTTCTACCACCTTCTGGCCGAAAACGACCAAAGCTATTACGTCGCCTATGTGTCCGAACAGAACCTGGTGCCGGACGAGACCGGCGAGCCGGTGGATCACCCCGACCTGCCGGATCTCTTCGGTGACTTTGAAAACGGGCGCTACCCGTTGCAGGTGCAGCTGAACTAGTAGCCCAGCGCGCAGCCGTCCTTGCGCGGGTCCGATGCGCCTTCCAGAACACCGTCCTCGCGCAGGCGGATCGCCTGAGCCCCGCCGATCGGCTCGACCGGGGTGGCGACATGATGGCCCATCGCGGCCAGTTCCGCCCGCACCGCATCCGGATAGCCGCGTTCCACCATCATCCCGTCGGGCCCCGAAAAGCTGCGCGGGGCGTCCAGCGCGTCCTGCAGATCCATCCCGTAGGTCACCAGGTTGGTGACAACCCGGGCATGGCCGTTGGGCTGGTAGGCGCCGCCCATGACGCCGAAGGGCATCTCGACCCGCCCGGCACGGCGCAGCATCGCGGGGATGATCGTGTGCATCGGTCGCTTGCCCCCTGCCGCCTCGTTCGGATGGCCTTCGGCCAGGGTGAAACCCGCGCCGCGGTTCTGGAAATTGATCCCGAACCGCGATGACGCAAGGCCCGCGCCGAAGGAATGATAGACCGAGTAGATCAGCGACACGGCCATCCGGTCGCGGTCCACCACCGTCAGGTAGACCGTCTCGCGGTGCACCGCCTCGCTGAGCGCCGCGGGGCTTGCCATCGCGCGCGTCGGATCGATCAGCGCGGCCAGCCGCGCCGCGGTTTCGGGGGCCAGCATGTGGGCCAGCCGCGTCATGTGGTCGGGGTCCGCCAGGAAACGGTTGCGCGCGTCATAGGCCAGCTTTGCGGCCTCGGCCTCCAGATGCGCGCGCTTTGCCCCGAACGGATCCAGCCCGGCAAGATCGAAGTGGCGCAGGATGTTCAGCATCAGGATCGCAGTCGCGCCCTGGCCGTTCGGTGGATGCTCGACCAGTTCGATCCCCTCATAGGCGCCCGAGATCGGGTCGGTATAGTCGCAGGCGGTCGCCGCGAAATCGGCGAGCGTGTGGCTGCCCCCCAGCGCGGCCAGCGAGGTCACCATGTCCTCGGCCACCTCGCCCGTGTAGAACCCCGCGCGCCCGTCGCGCGCCAGCCGCCGCAGCACCTCGGCCTGGCCGGGCGCGCGGAACACCTGACCCACCCGCGGCGCGGCGCCATCGTGCAGGTAGAACCGCCGCGCGTCGCCCTGCAGCCGGTCTGCGGCCTCGGCCCAGTCGAAGGCCGTCCGCGGCGCGACCGGCACACCCTCGTCGGCATAGCGGATGGCAGGTGCGAGGCTGGCCGCCAGCCCGGCCCGGCCCCAGTCGGCCGACAGGCGGCAGAAGGCGTCGATGGCGCCGGGCACGGTCACCGCGTCGGCGCTGCCAACCGGCATCGCCGTCAGCCCGCGCGCGCGCAGCGCCGCCGCCGACAACCCGGCCGGTGCGCGACCCGACCCGTTCAGCGCGATGACCCGATCCTCGCCCGCGGGCTTCAGCAGCACGAAGCAGTCGCCGCCGATCCCGGTCATCTGCGGCTCGCAGATCCCCAGCAGCACGGCGGCGCCGATCGCCGCGTCGACGGCATTGCCGCCCGCCTGCAACAAGTCGATGGCCGTCTTGGTCGCAAGCGGGTGCGACGTGGCGGCCATGCCATTGAGCGAATAGACCGCAGACCGGCCCGGTTTCTGGAAATCGCGCATCAGATCCTCCCGTTTGAGGCGGAGCCTAGGCTGTGCTGTGGGGATTTCCAAGCGGCAGAGACCTCGGCGCCGCGATTGGGTGGGGGCTTTTTATCGCGGCGCCGAGGGAAGCCTGTGCAGCTACACAACCTGTATCCGGGTTCGTTGGGGCCGCGATGTGCATGAGCGGCGGCATTTTCAAGGCACCGTTTCCCATGTGCGGACGTTCGTGGGTTTGGCGCCCTATTGTCCAGCCTGGACCCGCAGCGAAAGATAGTTTCGCCCCGACACGCGCCGGTAATCCACGTCCTGCGACAGGCTGCGGATCAGGTGCCAGCCGAATCCCCCTTCGGGCAGGGCGCCGCCCGGCACGGGAAGGCGCAGACGGCCCGCAGGGGCGGCGCCACCCGGCATCGGAAGGCCGTGGTCTGCGATGCAGCATTGCACATCGCCCGCATGTGCGCGCAGGCACAGCGTGATGCGCCCGCTGCCCCCGACATAGGCATGTTCCACGATGTTGTTCAGCGCCTCGGCCAGCACGATCTCCACCACGGCCAGCCCCTCTTCGGGGCAGCGTCCGCGCAGATAGGCCGTCATCTCGGTCAGCGCGCCGCGAACCGCGAGCGGCGAGCTGTCAAGCTCCAGTTGCAGATCGCCGGGTTCAGGCTGCATCGGCGGGGTCCGCCCCGTCTGGATGGATGGTGAAGACACGATCCATCCGCGTCAGGCGAAAGACCTTCTGCACCGGCGGTGTCAGGTGCGAAAGCTCCAGCGGGCGGTCGGGTGGCAACATCTTCATCACCGCGACCACCGCGCCAAGACCGCTGGAGTCGAGAAACCCGACCTGCGACAGATCAAGGATCACCTTCTGCGAGGGATCGGCGATCAGTTCCCGCATCCGGTCCTTGAACCGGATGGCCACAGCCGCGTCGATCCGGGGTTCGGCCACCCGCACCACCAATCCGCCCACCGTCTGTTCCGACTGAATGTTCATGCTGCCGTCCTTCTTCCGCCCTGGCCAAGACTAGACGGCAATCCTTACCATTCGGTATGCAGGGGCAGGCTCAGGAGGACCCGATGGACATGATCCCGACCGGCGGCAGGGTGGACTATGCCGCGCTTTCGGCCCGCATCGCAGCCCTGACCCAGGGCGAGGCAGACCCGGTGGCGCTGATGGCGACCGTGGCTTGCGAGGTGCACTGGGCCGATGACCGGTTCGACTGGACCGGGTTCTACCGTGT
>DAIEJF010000212.1 GCA_027351005.1 Paracoccaceae bacterium
GCTGGCGGCGCGGCGCCGGGGCGTGACGCTGCGGATGATCTGGGGCGGTGCGCTGCTGACCACCGCGACGGGGCCGATGATCTACCGCGACTATCTTCCACGCGCGCTGGCCGAGGGGCGCCACCTTGCCGCACCGGAGCCCCTGCTGGCGGGCAAGGGGCTGGATGCGATCCCCGCCGCGCTGGAGATACAGCGCCGCGGCGTGTCGGCGCGGAAGGTCGTGGTGCGTCTGTAGGGGGCGCCTTGCCTCAGGCCGCAGGGGTGCGCCGGTCCATCGCCTCGAGGTGGGTCAGAAGCGTGATCAGCCGTTCGCCGCGCCCCCGTTCGCGCGCGGCGGGGCGGCTTGCGGCATCGACCAGAAACCGGGTCTCGGGCAGGGGGTCGGCGTGCAGGATCGCGGATCGCGGCATGACGAATGTCATCCCTGTCTGGGCCATGGCCAATCCCATCAGCCCCAGCTTGCGCCCGCGCGAGGTGCGCGCCCGGGTGGTGACGGAATCGTAGCGGTTGCGCGCCACCGCACTGCCGATGGCGGCGTAGACATGGCGGGCCGCCATGATGCCGGGCCGACTGGTGGGCGGCAGCGCGGCGATCCCGGCCTCGGCCCGCCAGTAAAGCCGATCCGCCTCGGCCAGAAGCTGCCGCGTGAGCTGCGACAGCGCGGGTGAGGGGACCGGGTTGGCCAGCAGGTGCGCGGGCGTCAGCCCCGCGTCCGCCACCCAGTCGGTGGGCAGGTAAAGCCGCCCGGCGCGCAGATCCTCGCCGATGTCGCGGGCGATGTTGGTCAGTTGCATGGCCACGCCCAGGTCGCAGGCACGGGCCAGCGCATCGGGGTCGCGCACGCGCATCAGGACGCACATCATGGCCCCGACCGAGGCCGCCACACGCGCCGCATAGGCGCGCAGGTCCGACAGGGTGGCATAGCGGCGCCCCGTCGCGTCCCAGGCAAAGCCTTCCAGCAGCGCATCGGGCAGGGCACGGGGCAGATCGAACGCCTTCACCACCGCGGCAAAGGCCCGGTCGGGCGCCGCCGCGCGCGGGCGGCCTGCATAGACCAGATCCAGCCGATCGCGCAGCGACAGCACGGCGCGGGCCTTTTCGGGATCAAGATCCACCGCGTCGTCGGCCAGTCGGCAGAAGGCATAGAGCGCCAGCGCCGGGTCGCGCACACGGGGCGGCAGCAGCCGCGAGGCGGCGTGGAAGGACAGCGATCCGGTGCGGATCGCGCTGCGGCATTCGGCAAGATCGGCGGGGGCGATCATCGTGTCACCGGGTGGGCTGCGGGCACCAGCTTGCCCAGCACCTCGGCCGAGGTGATGACCCCGGGCAGCCCCGCGCCAGGATGGGTTCCCGCCCCGACAAGGAACAGCCCTGGCAGCTCCTCGCTGATGTTGTGGGGGCGGAACCAGGCGCTTTGCAGGATGCGGGGTTCGATCGAGAAGCCCGAACCGAAGGGCGACAGGTAGCGATCGCGGAAGGTTTCGGGGGTAAAGACCTCGGATTCCGTCAGACGCGCGCCAAGGCCGGGCAGCAGACGTTCCTCCAGCACGGCCTGCACCCGGGCGCGGTAGGGTTCGGCCTCGGCCGCCCAGTCGACCGCATCGGCATGGCCGAGATGGGGCACGGGCGAGAGCGCGTAGAACGTGTCATCCCCCGCGGGCGCGCAGGACGGATCGGTGACGCTGGGCCGGTGCACATAAAGCGACATGTCGGGGGCCAGCCGGCCGCGGATGAAGATGTCTTGCAAAAGGCCGCGGTAGCGCGGACCACTGACGATCGTGTGGTGGCCGACATCGGACCACAGGCCGCGGGTGCCGCGGGTGCCGAAGTACCAGACGAACAGCCCCATCGACCAGCGCCGCGTGTCCAGGTGGCGGTTGGTCCAGCGCCGCCGCGGGTGGCGCCGCAACAGGCGGGTATAGGTGTGCCCCGCATCGGCATTCGACACCACGACCCCCGCGGTCAGGATCGTGCCGTCGGTCAGCCGCACCCCGGCGGTGCGGCCGTTGCGGGTCAGGATCTCGTCGGCCTCGGCACCGTAGAGCGTCTGGCCCCCCTGCGCGGTGATGACGCGCGCCATCGCCTCTGCAATCGCGACGACGCCGCCCATCGCGTAATGGACCCCGAAGGCTTTCTCGAGGTGGTTCACCAGCACATACATCGAGGTGACGTGGAATGGGTCGCCGCCGATGAACAGCGGGTGGAACGACAGCGCCATGCGCAGCCGCGGGTCGCGCACGCGACGGGCGACATGGGCATGCACCGACCGGTCGGCCCGCAGCGCGGCAAACCGGGGCAGCGCGGCCAGAAGGTCGGCGAAGCGGTGCATCGGGCGGCGGCCCAGATCCTCGAACCCGAAGCCGTAGCGCGCCTCGGCATCGCGCAGGAAGCGGGTGTAGCCCGCCAGATCGCCGGGCGACAGGCGCGCGACCTCGGCCAGCATGGCGGCGGTGTCGGCGCGGGCGGTGAACTGGCTGCCGTCGTCGAACCGGATCTGGTAGAACGGGTCCAGCGAGCGCAGGTCGACATCGGCATCAAAGTCGCGCCCGCAGGCGGCCCAGAGGTCGCGGAAGACCTGCGGCACGGTCACGATGGTGGGGCCCAGATCGAAACGGTGCCCCCCACGCCAGAGCGCCGATCCGCGCCCGCCGGGCCCCGGCAGGCGGTCGACCACCGTCACCCGGTAGCCCTTGGCCCCCAGACGCATCGCCGCGGCCAGCCCGCCCAGCCCCGCGCCGATGACAACAGCCGCCGGGGCCTGTGCGGCGGCGGCAGCGGGGGCAAGATCGGGGCTGATGCGGGTCAGCATGGGGCGCCTGTGGGTAAGGGACGGACAATCGGCGTCAAGTTATGTTGACATCAAACTTCCCTCTCGCGCGGCGCTGTGTCAATCTACATTTACACATCCGAGGGACTCGCCATCCAAACCGTCACGCTCAGCCTCTTCCGCTTCGCCGCGCTTCCGACGCAGCTCTGGGCGCTGGCACAGATGGGCCTGCTGCGGCCCGCGCTGTCGCGGGTTCCCGGCATAGGGTTCTGGAAGCTCTGTGGCGCTGGCACGGGCGAGGGGTTCACCCCGCTGCCCGACCGGCGGGTAATGGGCATCCTGGCCACCTGGCCCGACCTGCCCACGGCCGAACGCGCCACGGCCGAGGCCGCGCCGTTCCGGCGGCTGGGCCGGCGGGCGGCCGAAAGCTGGACCGTGTTCCTGAGCCCCGTGGCCAGCCGCGGGCGCTGGTCGGGAACGGCGCCCTTTCAGCCCGGCGCGCAGGGCATCCCCGACGCGCCGCTGGCGGTGCTGACCCGGGCCACGCTACACTGGCGCCATATGCTGCGGTTCTGGAGCCACGCACCGATGATCAGCCGCGCCATCGGGGCGCATCCCGATGTCCTGTTCAAGATCGGCATCGGCGAGGTGCCGTGGTTGCAACAGGTCACCTTCTCGATCTGGCCCGACGCGCCGGGCATGACAGAGTTCGCCCGCGG
>DAIEJF010000231.1 GCA_027351005.1 Paracoccaceae bacterium
TCGCCTGCGGTGCTGGTGCTGATCCTGGTGGGGGGTGGGCTTTACACGCTGGGGGTGGGCTTCTTTCTGGCCGAGCGTCTGCCGTTCCACTACACGATCTGGCACGCGCTGGTGCTGGCGGCGAGCCTGGTGTTCTACGCCGCGGTCACCCTGCACGTCCTGCACCACGCAACGGCCTGACTTCCCCCACCGGGGCGGCATCGCTAGGCTGCGCCCACCGTCGAACGTGCGGCGGGGAGAGGGGCGGCGGATGGGTGGAATCTCACTGGCACAGGCGATGATCACGGCGATGATCACCCCGGCGCTCTTGGTCATGGCGGCGGGGTCGTTCATCTCGGTTGCGCTCGTGCGGCTGGCGCGGGCGGTGGACCGGGTGCGCGCGCTGGGTGAAAGCGGGCCGCAGCCGCCAGACCCGGACGAACTGATGCGGCACCGCGCGCGGGCGCTCTTGTCGGTGCGGGCGGTGGCGATGTTCGTCTTTGCCGCGGCCCTCTTCGTGGTGGCGGGGGTCTCGCTCGCCTTTGATGGCGCGCTGGGGCAGCGGCTGTTCTGGCTGCCGGTGGGGCTGACGCTGTTGGGCATGGGGCTGATCGTGGCGGGCACCGTGGCGATGCTGGTCGAAATCCTCATGGCGACCGACCAGATCAAGATCGAGATCGACGCGATGCTGAAACGTTCGGGCACCCGGCGGCGCTAGCGGCCGCCCCGCCCGTCCGGCTGCCCCTTGCCAAAAGCCCAAGTAGACGGCGGCGGCCAACAGGCGCAGTCTGGGCGCGAGGGGGAGTCGGCAAACGGGGGGGAGATCATGGACAGTGATGCGCGCGACCGCGCCGTTGCAGCACATTACGCGCTGACTGGCCTGACCGCCGCGATCCGCGGCGGGCTGGCGCGGCTGGGCGATGGTGCGCCCACAGTCGATATTCTGGGCGCGGTGGACGAATTCCACATGGGCGGGCGCGCGGCGACCAAGGCCCTGGCCGAGGCGCTGCGCCTGCAACCGGGCGCCCGGGTGCTGGATGTCGGCTGCGGCATCGGTGGCACCGCGCGCTGGCTGGCCGCCCATTCCGGGGCGCAGGTCGAAGGGGTGGACCTGACACCGGAATTCGTGGCCGTGGGCCGCGCGCTGACCGAAGAGGTCGGGCTGGCGGGGCAGGTGAACCTGCAGCAGGGCAATGCCCTTGCGCTGCCCTTCGAGGCGGACAGCTTCGATGCGGCGGTCCTGCTGCATGTGGGGATGAACATCGCCGACAAGGCCGCGCTTTTCGCGGGCATCGCCGGGGTGCTGCGGCCCGGCGGGCGGTTTGCGGTCTATGACGTGATGCGGGTCGGTGCGGGCGATTTCGGGTTTCCGCAGCCCTGGGCCGGTGGGCCTGACGTGTCCTTTGTCGAGCCCCCGGCCGCCTATCACGCGGCCCTTTCCGCGGCGGGGCTGGAACCCGAAAGCGAGGTGGACCGCCGCGCGCTTGCGCTTGAGATGTTCGCCGCGATGCGGGCGCGGATGGCGGCGGGCGGGCCGCCGCCGCTTGGCCTGCATCTGGTGATGGGGCCGGACGGGCCCGTCAAGATCGCCAACGTCGTCGCGGCCCTCGAGGCCGGGGTGATCGCCCCGGTGCAGATCGTGGCGCGCAAGGCCTGAACCGCGGGGTCAGCGCCGCAGATAGGCGCGCGGGCTGGTGCCCAGCGTGCGGCGGAACATCGTGGTAAAGGCCGCGGGGTTGTCATAGCCCATGTCAAGCGCGATCGAGGTCACCGCCTCGCCCGCCGCCAGCCGTGGCACGGCGGCCAGAACGCAGGCCTGCTGGCGCCAGGCGACAAAGCTCAGCCCGGTTTCCCGCCGGAACGCGCGGGTGAAGCTGCGTCGGCTCATGCCCATCGCCTCGGCCCAGTCGTCCAGCCGGTCCTGCGCGGTCGGACGGGCCAGAAAGGCCCGGCAGCGGCGCGCAAGCCGCGGCTCTTGCGGCAGGGGCAGCGACAGGGGCAGGGCGACCAGCCGCGGCAGTTCCTGAAGGATCAGCGCCATCACCGCGCCGTCGCGCCCGGCATCGTCATATTCGGCGGGCAGGGTGACCGCCTCGGCGATCAGGGCCCGCATCAGCGGCGGGACGGCCAGCACCTGGCAGTGGTCGGGCATCGGCACCAGACCGGGGGGAAAGTACAGGTTCTCGGTCCGCACCGCGCCGAAGCACTGCACCGCGTGGTCAACCCCGGCCGGGATCCACAGCCCCCGCCCCGCGGGCATCAGCCAGGCCCCTTCCGGCGTCTGGACCAGCACGACGCCCGTGGCCCCGTAAAGAAGCTGGCCCCGTTCGTGCCGGTGGGGGGCGACATAATCCCCGTCGGGCCGGTCGTTCGCCCGGGCGATGACCGGGCGCGGCACGTCGGGCAGGGCGGGGTTGTAGCTGCTGAGCTTTCGCATGGTTCCGGCTTGGCCCGATCGCGTAGATACTTGACCCTATCCCGGTTGCGGGCCTGGGTCTACCCGGGCCATACCCCACCCGAAGCGCCGGGCGGGAGAGGCCGGGCGCGGAACGGGAGAAGACCAGCATGACACGCGCGACGGCGGCGGCGGCGCGGACCGCACAGGCCAGCTTCGGCGCCCTGATGGCGGCCAGCCTTTGCCATTTCGTGAACGACCTGATGCAGTCGCTGTTCCTGGCGGCCTATCCGATCCTGAAGAGCGGGTTGAACCTCAGCTTTGCGCAGGTGGGTCTGCTGACGTTGACCTACCAGGCCACCGGCTCGCTGCTGCAACCGGTGATCGGGCTTTACACCGACCGGCGGCCGCAGCCCTATTCGCTGCCCTTCGGGATGGCGGCCTCGCTGTCGGGCGTGCTGGTGGTGGCCTTTGCCACGCATTACCTGATGCTGGTGGGCGGTGCGGTGCTGCTTGGCCTCGGCTCGTCGATCTTCCACCCGGAAACCTCGCGGCTGGCGCGGCTTGCGTCAGGCGGGCGGCACGGGCTGGCGCAGTCGATCTTCCAGATCGGGGGCAATTCGGGCACTGCGGTGGGGCCGCTGCTGGTCGCGTTCATCGTGCTGCCGCACGGGCGGGCGAGCCTCGCGTGGTTTTCGCTGGCGGCCCTGCTGGGGGTGGTGGTGATGACGGGGCTCGGGCGGTGGTATTCGCGGCACCTGCGGGCCCGCCCCAAGACCCGGAGCGCACCGCCGCCGCTGGCCCGGCCGCGGCGCGAGGTGATGCAGGTGATGGCGGTGTTGCTGATCCTGATCGTGTCGAAGTATTTCTACATGGCCAGCCTGACCAGCTATTACACCTTCTACATGATGCATCACTTCGGGCTGGATTCCGACCAGGCGCAGCTTGCGCTGTTCGTCTTTCTGGCCGGGATGGCGCTGGGCTCCATGATCGGCGGACCGCTGGGCGACCGGCTGGGGCGCAAGCGGGTGATCTGGGGGTCGATCCTGGGCACGCTGCCCTTCTCGCTGGCGCTGCCCTGGGCCAGCCTGCCCGAGACGGTGGTGCTGACGGGGTGCATCGGGCTGATCCTCGCCTCGGCCTTCCCGTCGATCATCGTCTACGGGCAGGAACTGATGCCGGGCCGGGTCGGCATGGTGTCGGGCCTGTTCTTCGGGCTGGCCTTCGGGATGGGCGGGCTGGCGGCGGCGCTGCTGGGCGTGGTGGCGGATTACGAGGGGATCGACTTCGTCTACCGCATCTGTGCCTTCCTGCCGGCGCTGGGCCTGTTCGCGGCCCTGCTGCCCGATCTGGACCGGCCCGCGGCGAGGGCGTCGGCGCCCGCCTGAGAGGGTGCCGCGCGGGGCCGCCGCTCAGATGGCGGCCTTGCGCATCTCGTCGAGGTAAAGCTCGCGCAGGCGGCGGGCGACCGGGCCGGGGGTGCCGCTGCCAACCGGCACGCCGTCGATCGCCACCACCGGCATCACGAAGGCCGAAGCCGAGGTGATGAAGGCCTCGTCCGCGGCCTTGGCCTCGTCAAGGGTGAAGGGGCGTTCCTCGACCTCCATCTGCGCCTCGCGGGCAAAGCGCAGCACGGCCGCGCGGGTGATCCCGTGCAGGATCTCATGGCCCAGGTTGCGGGTGACGATGCGGCCACCCGTCACGATATAGGCGTTGTTCGAGGTGCCCTCGGTGACGAAGCCATCCTCGACCATCCAGGCATCGTCCGCCCCGGCCTTCTTGGCCATCATCTTGCCCATCGACGGGTAGAGAAGCTGCACGGTCTTGATGTCGCGGCGGCCCCAGCGGATGTCGTCGATCCCGATCACCTTCATCCCGACCTTCGCCTGCGGGCTGTCGGCCAGGCCCGGCTTGGACTGGGTGAAGAGCACCAGCGTGGGCGGCACCGAGGCGTCGGGGAAGGCAAAGTCGCGGTCGCCCGGGTTGCCGCGGGTGACCTGCAGGTAGATCATCCCGTCCACCAGGCCATTGCGCGCGACAAGCTCGCGGTGGATCGCCAGAAGTGCGTCATCCGTGCAGGGCGAGGGCATCCCGAGTTCGGACAGCGAGCGGTGCAGGCGGGCGCAGTGGCCCGCGAAATCGATCAGCTTGCCGTCCAGCACCGAGGTCACCTCGTAGACGGCATCGGCCATCAGGAAGCCGCGGTCGAAGATGGAGACGGTGGCATCGGCTTCGGGCAGGTAGCTGCCGTTGACATAGACGGTGCGGGTCATCGGGGGCCTTTCTGCGGGGGTGCATGGCAAGGGCGGGGGCGGAGCGGGG
>DAIEJF010000234.1 GCA_027351005.1 Paracoccaceae bacterium
GCTGGCGCTGATGATTTCCGACGTGCCCGGCGATGATCCGGCCTTCATCGGGTCTGGTCCGACGGTGGGCGATGCGACCACCCCTGCCGACGCGCGGGCGATCCTGGAGCGCTGGGCGGTGCCGGTGCCGCCCGCGGTGCAGGCGGCGCTGGCGCGGCCCTCGGGCGTGGTTGCGCCCGGCGACCCACGGCTGGCGCGCACCGAAAACCGCATCTTCGCCGCCCCCGCGCAATCGCTGGAGGCCGCGGCGGATCTGGCGCGGGCCGCCGGATGCCAGGTGCGCATGCTGGGCGACGCCGTGGAAGGCGAGGCGCGCGAGGTGGCCGCGGACCAGGCGCGCCTCGCGCAGGCGGTGCGCGCGGGGCTGCGGCCGGGCGATGGCCCCGTGCTTCTGCTGTCGGGCGGTGAACTGACGGTGACGCGCCGGGGCGATGGCATCGGCGGGCCGAATGCCGAATTCTGCCTGGCGCTGGCGGTGGCGCTGGACGGCGCGCCGGGCATCCACGCCATCGCCTGCGACACCGACGGGGTGGACGGTGCCGCCGAGGTGGCGGGCGCGCTGGTCTCGCCCGGCACGCTGGCCGCGGCCCGGCAGGCGGGGGTTTCGGCCGAGGCCGCGCTGGCCCGCAACGATGCGCACGGGTTTTTCGGCCGGATCGGCGCGCAGGTGGTCACCGGGCCCACCCTGACCAACGTGAACGACTTCCGCGCCATCCTGATCCTGCCCCCCGAGGGCTGAGCCTGCCCGCGTCATCGGACGGCGCGGGTCGATGGAAACCAGCGGCCTTGCACATTGCAAAGTGGCATCCGATGGGCCATGTGACCCTGCACAAGGGGAAAGGCGGCGGATGACGATGTTGAAGCGACTGGCGCAGCGCGTGAACGACTGGGAACGGTCGCTGCACAACCGCTATACCCATGACATCAGCGACCCCGCCGAACGCCGCCGCTCGCTGTTCTATGTCCGCTGGCTGGATCATGGCGTGCTGCGCACCTTCTGGACCAACCACGCCGAGGTGGCGCCGGGGGTCTGGCGGTCGAACCATCCGGCGCATGAACGGCTGGCCGATCTGGCGGCCGAGGGGTTCAAGACCATCCTGAACCTGCGCGGCGGCTTTCATCTGGCCCATCACAAGTTCGAAAAGGAAAGCTGCGCCCGGCTGGGGATGACGCTGGTGGATGTGCCGATGTCGGCCCGCACCGCACCCGACCCCAAGACGCTCTTGAACCTGATCCGCGCGCTGGGCGAGGTGGAAAAGCCGGTGCTGATGCACTGCAAGTCGGGCGCCGACCGCACCGGGCTTGCCGCCGCGATCTACCTGATGGAATACGCGGGCGCCCCGCTTGAGGTGGCGCGCAGACAACTGAGCCCGCGCTTCCTGCATTTCCGCCGGTCGAAGACCGGGATCCTGGATCATGTGCTGGATCTTTACGGCGCGCGACTGGCACAGGGGCCGATCCGCTTTGCCGACTGGGTGGCGACCGAATACGACATGGCCGCCGCGGCGCGGGGGTTTGCCGAACGGCAGGCCCGCCGCGGCCTGTTCGGCCGGGGCTAGGGCGATGGCGGGCGCGCTCGACTGGCTGCGGTTCCGGTTCGCGCGCGCCACGCGCAACGACGCCGCGCTGGCCGCCCGCGGCATCGGCGAAGCGCAGGCGCTGGCCGATCTGGCCGGGCGGCGGGTCGCGCTGGTGGGCAATGCCCGCGCCCTGGCCGACGGCGCCCGCGGCGCCGAGATCGACGCGCATGACGTGGTGATCCGCATCAACCGGGCGCCGATGCCCGCCGCGCGGTCGCATGGCAGCCGGACAGACTGGCTGGCGCTGGCGGTGCGGATGGATGCGGCGACGATGGACCGGCTGAACCCGCGGCTGGTGCTGTGGATGAGCCACAAGCGCAAGCGTCTGCCCTGGGCGGCGGTGCGACGGCGGTTCCGCCTGCATCCGCAGGCCGATATCGCGCGGCTGTGGCAGGCGCTGGGGGCGCAGCCCACCACCGGGCTGATGCTGATCGACCTGCTTGCGCGCTCGCAGGCGACCCAGATCGATCTTTACGGCTTCGACTTCTTCGCCTCGCTCTCGCTCTCGGGGCGGCGCACGGCCGACAGGGTGCCGCATGACTTCGCAGCCGAGGCGACCTTCGTCGACCGCCTGCTGCTGGCCGACGACCGCTTTCACCTGATCCGCTAGCGCGCGCCCCTTGCAGCCAAGGCGCCGAACCTGACGAATCCGCTTTCGCAGAAGGGCCGCTTGCGCTATCTGGCCGCGTCTTTCATGCCGTAACGGAGGGGTCCGATGGGCTACAGGGTCGTTGTCGCCGGGGCCACCGGCAACGTGGGTCGCGAGATGCTGAACATCCTGGCGGAACGCGAGTTTCCGGTGGATGACATCGCCGCGCTGGCCAGCCGCAAGTCGCTGGGCACCGAGGTGAGCTTTGGCGACCGCACGCTGAAGACGAAGGATCTGGATACCTTCGATTTCGCGGGCTGGGACATCGCGCTGTTCGCCGTCGGCTCGGAAGCGACGAAGATCTACGCGCCGCGCGCCGCCGCCGCGGGCTGCGTGGTGATCGACAACTCCTCGCTCTACCGCTACGACCCCGCGATCCCGCTGGTGGTTCCCGAGGTGAACCCCGAGGCGGTGGAGCAATACACCAACAAGATGATCATCGCGAACCCCAACTGTTCGACCGCGCAGATGGTGGTGGCGCTGAAGCCGCTGCACGACCGCGCGAAGATCAAGCGCGTCGTGGTGTCGACCTACCAGTCCGTCTCGGGCGCAGGCAAGGACGCGATGGACGAACTGTGGAACCAGACCAAGGGCATGTACGTGCCCGGCCAGGAGGTCACGGCGAAGAAGTTCACCAAGCAGATCGCCTTCAACGTGATCCCGCACATCGACGTTTTCCTTGAGGACGGCCAGACCAAGGAAGAATGGAAGATGGTGGCAGAGACCAAGAAGATCCTCGACAAGGCGATCAAGGTCACCGCCACCTGCGTGCGGGTGCCGGTGTTCGTCGGCCATTCGGAATCGATCAACATCGAGTTCGAGGATCACCTTGACGAGGCCGAGGCCCGCGACATCCTGCGCGAGGCACCGGGGGTGCTGGTCGTCGACAAGCGCGAGCCCGGCGGCTACATCACGCCGGTCGAATGCGTGGGCGAATACGCCACCTACGTCAGCCGCATCCGCCAGGACCCGACGATCGACAACGGCATCAACCTGTGGTGCGTGTCCGACAACCTGCGCAAGGGCGCCGCGCTGAACGCGGTGCAGATCGCCGAGGTTCTCGGCAACCGGTGCCTGAAGAAGGGGTAAGGCACACCCCGGGCCATCGGCCCGGGTGACATCGCTCCGGTATAGCGATGTCAGTGCCGAACGGGCGAGCAAGCCTGCAAGCCCCGGGCCGCCTGCAATCGCTCCGGTGGAGCGATTGCAGCCACGAACGCCCGAAGCGCAAGCGAAGGTCCGGGGGCACGCCCCGGCCCCCCGCACAGCCCCCGTGCGCGCAGGCCCCCTTCCGGCACGCCCCCTTCCCCGCTATCTCTGCCCCCTGATGCGGAGATTGCCATGACCCAAGCCCTCGAACTCGGCCTCGACACCTTCGGAGACGTCACGCAGGGCGCGGATGGCGCGTTGCTGGCGCAGGACCAGGTGCTGCGCGACGTGGTGGATCAGGCCGTGCTGGCCGATCAGGTCGGCATCGATTTCATCGGCCTTGGCGAACATCACCGCGCCGATTTCGCGATCTCGTCGCCCGAGGTGGTGCTGGCCGCCATCGCCGCCCGCACCAGCCGGATCCGTCTGGGATCGGCCGTCACGGTACTGTCCTCGGATGACCCGGTGCGGGTGTTCCAGCGGTTCTCCACCCTCAACGCGCTGTCGAACGGCCGGGCCGAGGTGATCCTGGGCCGGGGGTCGTTCACCGAGAGCTTTCCGCTTTTCGGCTTGGCACTGGACGATTACGAAAAGCTGTTCGAGGAAAAGCTTGACCTCTTCGCCCGCCTGACCCGCGAGCAGAAGGTGACATGGCGTGGCGAGACCCGCGCGCCGTTGCAGAACCAGCAGGTGTTCCCCACGCTGTCGCAGCCGCTGACCACTTGGGTCGGCGTGGGCGGCAGCCCGGAATCGGTGGTGCGCTGCGTGGTGCATGACCTGCCGATGATGCTGGCCATCATCGGCGGCGACCCGCGCCGGTTCCGCCCGCATGTGGATCTGTACCTGCGCGCCTGCGCCCAGATCGGCCACCCGGTGCGCCCGCTGGGCGTGCATTCGCCCGGCCATGTGGCCGACACCGATGACGCGGCGCGCGAACAGCTGTGGCCGCATTACAAGAAGCTGCATGACCGCATCGGCAGCGAGCGCGGCTGGGCGCCCATGGCGAAAAGCCAGTTCGAGGCCGAGGTGGCCCAGGGCTCGCTTTATGTCGGATCGCCCGAGACGGTGGCGAAGAAGATTGCAGCCACCGCGACGGCGCTGGGGCTGGGCCGGTTCGACCTGAAATATGCCTCGGGGCCGATGCCCCATGCGCAGCTGATGCGGTCGGTGGAACTTTACGGCACCCGGGTGATCCCGCTGGTGCGCGAGATGCTGTCAGAGCCTCGGGCCTGACACCGGCGC
>DAIEJF010000237.1 GCA_027351005.1 Paracoccaceae bacterium
TGCGGAACTGGTGGCCGCGCTCGCCCTCGAAGTAGAGGACGGTATCGACCATGTGCTCCACCACCCGCGGGCCCGCGATCTGGCCTTCCTTGGTCACATGGCCCACCAGCACGATCGAGGTGCCGCGGCGCTTGGCAAAGCTGACAAGCTCGTGACAGGCCGCGCGGACCTGGGCCACGGAGCCGGGCGCCGATTCCACGGTGTCGGCCCACATCGTCTGGATCGAATCGATGACGGCCAGATCGGGACGTTCGGTATCAAGTGTGGTCAGGATGTCGCGCAGGTTGGTTTCGGCGCCCAGCCGCACCGGTGCCTCTGCCAGCCCCAGCCGCTGGGCGCGCATGCGCACCTGGGCCGCGGCCTCTTCGCCCGAGATGTAGAGGCATGACAGCCCGGCCCGGGCGAAGGCTGCGGTGGCCTGCAACAGAAGCGTGGATTTGCCGATGCCCGGATCGCCGCCCACCAGGATCGCGCTGGCGGGCACAAGGCCGCCGCCCAGCACCCGGTCGAATTCGTCAAGCCCCGAGAGCGTGCGGGGCGGGGGGGCTTCCTCGGTCGCCAGCGTGCCCAGCGGGATGGGGCGGCCCCGGCTTGCGCCCAGCGTGCGGCTGGCGGGCCCCGCCGCCAGCGGCGCCTCTTCCACGATGGAATTCCATGCGCCGCAGGCCTCGCAGCGCCCGGCCCATTTCTTGTGGGCGGCGCCGCAGGCGGTGCAGGTGAACTGGGGGGATGATTTGGCCATGACCCTTGTTGCCTGACTGCCGTGCGCGGGGCAACGGGGGGCGAAGGTTCGCCCGAAATTTTGCGCTCAGAGGCGCCGCGTGGCGTGCGACAGGGCCAGCGAGGCCAGCACGCAGCCGGTGAAAAGGTAAAGCCCCCAGGCGGTTTCCACCCGCGCCAGTCCCACGCCCTTCACCACCACGATGTACAACGCCACCAGAAACACGTCGGCCATCGCAAGTCGGCCCAGGAGATGCAGGACGGGCAGGCCGCGCGGGCCGACCCGTCCGAACTGGATCAGCGCCAGCCAGATGACCTTGGCATAGGGCGCCACCAGCGCAAGCAAGGCCACCAGAACCGCAAGCGCCCGGTCGGTGTGCCAGAGCGCGGCCAGCCCGGTCAGCACGCTGATGTCCGACAGGCCGAACAGCGGCAGCATCCCCGCCCGCATCAGCGGCGCGGCCCAGGCCAGCGGAAACAGGATCAGAAGCGCGAGGTTGGCCAGCCGCAGCGCGGTCATCGCACCGATTCGATGGGCCCTTCGGCCCGGCCGTGGATGAACTGGTCGACGTAGGGATCGCCCGAGGCATCGAGATCGCCCACCGCGCCTTCCCAGCGGATCAGCCCGCCATGCAGCATGGCGACCCGGTCGGCGATGGCGCGGACGCTGGTCATGTCATGGGTGATCGTCATGGCGGTCACGCCCATTTCCACCACGATCTCGCGGATCAGCTCGTTGATGACGCCCGACATGATCGGGTCTAGCCCGGTGGTGGGTTCGTCGAAGAAGATGATCTCGGGCGCGGCTGCGATGGCGCGGGCCAGGCCCACGCGCTTCTGCATCCCGCCCGAGAGTTCGGCGGGAAAAAGGTCGGCCACCTCGGGCTTCAGCCCCACGCGGCGCAGCTTGTCGATCGCGATGTCGCGCGCCTCGGCCCGCGGCAGCTTTTGCGCGCCGCGCAACAGCCGGAAGGCCACGTTCTGCCAGACGGTCAGCGAGTCAAAGAGCGCAGCCCCCTGGAACAGCATTCCGAAGCGGGCCAGGAAGGCATCGCGGTCGGCGCCGCCGCGGGCGTGGCCGACATCTTCGCCATCGACCTCGATGCGGCCCTGTTCGGGTGTCACCAGACCCAGCACGCATTTCAGCAGCACCGACTTGCCGGTGCCCGAGCCGCCGATGATGACCATGCTCTTGCCGGTGGGGACGGTCAGATTGATCCCCCGCAGCACCCGGTTGGCGCCAAACGCCTTGTGAACGTCCGTCAGGGTGATCATGTGGAAAAGAACAGTTCGGTCAGCAGGTAGTTGGCGGCCAGGATCAGGACCGAGGCCGCGACCACGGCGGCCTTGGTCGCGCGGCCCACGCCTTGCGCCCCGCGGCCCGAATTCATCCCGTGATAGCAGCCCATCAGCGCCACCAGGAAGCCGAAGACGGCGCCCTTGACCATGCCCGAGCCCACGTCCCAGGGTTGCAGGTAATCGGCGGTGTTCTTGAGGTAGGCGGCGGCGTTGAAGTCAAGCCGGTTCACCCCCACGATGAAGCCGCCCATGATGCCGATCGCATCGCCCACGCCGACCAGAAGCGGCACGGCCAGCGTGGCGGCCAGCACCCGCGGCACCGTCAGGTACTTCATCGGGTGGGTCGACAGCGTCACCAGCGCGTCGATCTGCTCGGTCACCTTCATGGTGCCGATTTCCGCCGCGATGGACGAGGCGACGCGCGCCGCCACCATCAGCCCGCCCAGCACCGGGCCAAGTTCGCGCGCCATGCCGATGGCGACGATCGAGGGCACGACCTCTTCGGCGTTGAACCGCGCGCCGCCCGCGTAGATCTGCAAGGCCAGCGCGCCGCCGGTGAAGAAGGCGGTCATGCCCACGACCGGCAGCGAGAAATAGCCGATCTGCATCAGCGCCACGCCGAATTCGCGCCAGTAGAACGGCGGGCGCAGCAGGTGGCCCAGCGTCGCGAAAGCGAAGATCCCGGCGCGCCCCACGGCGGCCAGCGCCCCGAGCGTCAGCCGGCCAAGGGCCGCAAGCGCCTTCACGCGGTGCCCCCGGTGTAGCGGCGGCTGTAGCGCGGGCCAAGCCCGGTCAGCATCTCGTATCCGATCGTGCCCGCCAGGCGGGCCAGGTCGTCGACGCCCTGCGCGGGGCCGATCAGGTCCAGGCTGTGGGGCAGTTCGCCGAGGTGGGTGACATCGACCGAGATCAGGTCCATCGAGATCCGGCCTGCGACGGGGCAGGGCACGTCGTCGGCCCAGAACACCGCCTTGCCCGAGAGGCTGCGCAACAGCCCGTCGGCATAGCCGCCCGAGACGGTGGCGATGACCGAGGGCCGTTCGGCCACCCAGGTGCAGCCATAGCCCACGGCCTCGCCGGGCTCGACCATGCGGGTCTGGATGACCGGCAACGAGAGGCGCAACGCGGGCTGGGCCTGCGCGAAGGGCAGGCCGCCGTACAGGCCGATGCCGGGGCGCGTCAGGTCAAAATGGTATTCCGGGCCCAGAAGGATGCCCCCCGTCGCCGCAAGCGAGCGCGGCACGCCCGTGCCATCGGTCAGCGCGTGGAAGGTGGCAAGCTGCTGTGCGTTCAGCGGGTGGTCGGGTTCGTCGGCGCAGGCCAGATGGCTCATCAGAAGTTCCGGCCCGGCTTCCAGCGCGATGGCCGCCACGGCGGCCCATTCGTCGGGCTCCATCCCCAGCCGGTTCATCCCGGTGTCAAGCTGGATGCCGAACGGGTGGCCCGGCAGCGCCTCGAGGTGGCGCGTCATCTGGTCCAGCGAGTTCAGCATCGGCGTCAGGTCCAGATCGCCGATCATGTCGCTGTCGCCCGCCATGTGGCCCGCCAGCACGCAGACCTGCGGCCCCGGCCCCAGCGCCTCGCGCAGCGCCGCGCCCTCCTCGGCCACCGCCACGAAGAAGCGGCGCGCCCCTGCGCGGGCCAGCGCCCGCGCCACCCGGCCCACGCCCAGACCATAGGCATCGGCCTTCACCACCGCCGCCGTCTGGGTGGAAGGGTCGCTCAGCCGGTCCAGCGCGCGCCAGTTGGCAGCGATGGCGTCGAGGTCGATGGTAAGGGTCGCGGTGCTCATACTGTCGGTGCCATTTTTGCTGCGCTGGTTGTGACAGGCATGGGGCCGAGGTCAAGCGGAAACACATTCCGTGTGCGGCAGGGTGCCGGTGTCGCCCCCGGGCGGCGCCTGCCCCGGCCGGTGGCCCCGCCCGGGGGCAGGGCTTGGCAAGCGCGCGGGCTTGCGTGTAAGACGAGCCCGGATCGCGGCGCCCGGCCGCCGGAGGACAGCGCATGAGCAACACCGACGGTTTCATCGACGAGGTGATCGAAGAGGTCCGCCGCGACCGGCTGTTCGCCTTCTTCCGCAAGTACGGCTGGCTCGTTCTTCTCGCGGTGCTGGCCATCGTCGGCGGGGTCGCGTGGAACGAATGGAGCAAGGCGCAGCAGGCCGCCGCCGCGCGCGCCTTCGGCACCGAGGTGCAGGCGGCGCTGTCGTTGAACGATCCGGCGGCGCGGGCCAAGGCGCTGGAATCGCTCAAGGCAACCGGCGGGCGCGGGGCCATCCTCAACCTGCTCGCGGCAAGCGCCGCGGTCGAAGCCAATGACACGGCCGCCGCCGAAGCCGCGCTGAAGGCCGTTGCGGGGGATGCCTCGCTTGGCCCCGCGTTTCAGGATCTCGCGGCGCTGAAGGCGGTGATCGTCCAGCAGCAGACGACGCCCGCCGCCGACCGCATCGCCGCGCTGAAGCCGCTGGCCGAGGCCGGGCGGCCCTACCGTCCGCTGGCGATGGAACAACTGGCGCTGATCGCGGTGGAACAGGGCGACACGGCGGGCGCCATCACCCAGTTCAAGGCCATCCTGCAGGAACCGCAGGTGACGCCGGGCTTGCGTCGGCGGGCGTCTGCGATGATTGTCGCCTTGGGTGGCGATCCCACGAAGAACTGATCCGCCGGATCGGTTGCGCCTGACGGAAACTGGGGAAGGAAATCGCGGTGAAACGGATCGGGGTGCTGGGTGTCTTCGCCTGTGTCGGGGCTCTTGGGGCCTGCGCGCCGAAACCGGTCATCCTGACGGGGCCGCGGTTCGATCTGCGCACGCCGCTGGATCAGGTCATGGCTGCGGCCGACAAGCCGGACGCGGCCTCTCCCGCGCCCGAGGTGGTGAACCGCAAGGCCCCGCTGCCGCTGCCCGCGCCCCAGACCAATGCCGACTGGACGCAGCGCATGGGCAATGCGCAGCATCATGTCGCGCCGCTTGCGCTGGGCGCCGCGCCGTCCGAGGTCTGGGCCGTGCAGATCGGCAAGGGCGCCGACAAGCGGCACGCGATCACGGCAGAACCCGTGGTGGCCGCCGGTCGGGTGTTCACGCTTGACAGCCGCGCGACCGTCGCCGCGACCTCGGTCGAAGGTCAGCCGCTCTGGAGCCGCGATCTGACGCCTGCGGGGGATTCGGTCGATGACGCCTCTGGCGGTGGGCTGGCCTATGCCGATGGCACGCTGTTCGTGGCCTCGGGCTTTGGCGAGCTTGTCGCGGTGGATGGCGCCAGCGGTACCGTGATCTGGCGCCAGCGTTTCCACGCGCCCATCACCGGGACGCCCACGGTGGAAGGTGGCGTGGTCTATGTGGTGGCGCGCGATTCCTCTGGGTGGGCGCTGGATGCCAAGACCGGCAAGATCCGCTGGCAGCTTGACGGCGATGCGTCGGTGTCCGGCGTGGTCGGCGGCGCGGGCCCCGCGCTGACCGCGCGCTTTGCGCTGCTGCCGTTCCCCTCGGGCCAGTTGATCGGCGCGCTGAAGCCGGGCGGGGCGCAGGTCTGGGCCAGCTCGATCGCGGGCCAGCGGCTAGGGCAGGGCTATGCCTCGATGAACGACATCACCGGCGACCCCGTGGTCGTGGGCGACCGCATCTATGTGGGCAACGCGACCGGGCAGGTGATGGCGCTGGACGCCAACACCGGCGACAAGATCTGGAGCGTGGGCGACGGTGTGGTCAGCCCCGTCTGGGTCGAGGGCGGCTCGGTTTTCTTCGTGTCGGATCAGGCGAAGCTGACGCGGCTTGACGCCGATACCGGCGCGGTGATCTGGCAGCAGCAACTGCCGTATTATGTGCCGGTCAAGAAGATCAAGAACCGCCGCGACATCTTCGACAACTTCGGCCCGATCATCGCTGGCGGGCGGCTTGTCGTCACCTCGTCGAACGGGCAGGCGATGTTCTTCGATCCGGTCTCGGGCGCCGAGGCGGGGGCGATCAGCCTGGGCGCGCCGGCCTCGACCGACCCGGTCGTGGCGGGGCGCACGCTCTATGTCGTCACGGCGGATGGCAAACTTCGCGCTTTCCGATAGGGGCCAAAGGGTGTAACGGAGCGGTTTGCCGTTTCAGGAGGGGCCATGTCCTTCACCCTAGCCATCGTCGGTCGGCCCAATGTGGGCAAGTCGACCCTGTTCAACCGGCTGGTGGGCCGGAAGCTTGCGCTGGTCGATGACCAGCCCGGGGTCACCCGCGACCTGCGCGAGGGCGCGGGCCGGCTGGGCGACCTGCGCTTTACCGTGATCGACACCGCGGGGCTGGAAGAGGCCACCGACGACAGCCTGCAGGGCCGGATGCGCAAGCTGACGGAACGCGCGGTCGACATGGCCGACGTGTGCCTGTTCCTGCTGGACGGGCGCGCGGGGGTGACGGCCGCGGACGAAGTCTTCGCAGACATCCTGCGCCGCCGGAAGGCGCATGTGATCCTGGGCGTCAACAAGGCCGAGGGGCGCGCGGGCGAGGGCGGGGTGATCGACGCCTATTCGCTGGGCCTGGGCGAGCCGGTGCGGCTGTCGGCCGAGCATGGCGAGGGGATGGACGATCTCTATTCCGTTCTGCAACCGCTGGCCGACGCCTTCGAGGAACGCGCCCGGCTGGACCCCGACGAGGCGCCCGAGGTTGATGTGGACATCGCCGAAGGGTCGGAAGACGAGGACGTGCCCGTCCGCGCGCCGACCAAGGCAAGGCCCTTGCAGATCGCGGTGATCGGGCGGCCCAATGCCGGGAAATCCACCCTCATCAACCGGATCATCGGCGAGGACCGCCTGCTGACCGGGCCCGAAGCGGGGATCACGCGGGATGCGATCTCGGTGGCCTCGGATTGGCAGGGCACGCCGGTGCGCATCTTCGACACGGCAGGCATGCGCAAGCGCGCCAAGATCACCGACAAGCTGGAAAAGCTGTCGGTGTCGGACGGGCTGCGGGCGGTGCGCTTTGCCGAAGTGGTCGTGGTGCTTCTGGATGTCGAGATTCCGTTCGAGACGCAGGATCTGCGCATCGCGGATTTCGCCGAGACCGAAGGTCGCGCCGTGGTGGTGGCGGTGAACAAGTGGGATCTGGAAGACGACAAGCAGGGCAAGCTGGCCGAGCTGAAAGAGATGTTCGACCGGCTTCTGCCGCAGTTGCGCGGCGCGCCGCTGGTCACCGTCTCGGCCCTGACGGGGCGCGGGCTTGACCGGCTCCATGACGCGATCCTTCAGGCCCATGCGGTCTGGAACCGCCGAGTGGGCACGTCGAAGCTGAACGCCTGGCTGCGCGCGATGACCGAGGCGCATCCGCCGCCCGCACCGGGGGGGCGCCGCATCCGGCTGCGCTACATGACGCAGGTGAAGACGCGGCCGCCCGGCTTTGTCATCATGTGCTCGCATCCCGAGGACGTGCCCGACAGCTACCGCCGTTATCTGGTGAACGGCTTGCGCAGCGATTTCAACCTGCCGGGCACGCCGATCCGATTGATCCTGCGCAGTCAGGGCGACCGGAACCCCTACAAGGACCCGAAATTCCACACCCCCTCGCGGCTGCGCAAGCACAAGGACCGCGGGCTGGGGAAGACCGAATAGGGCGCTGGCCTGCGCAGTCCGTGGGGCGCAGGCTAGGCGGGCGCGGCCGCGCGGGTTAGGGTGGCCGCATCCGATGGCAGAGGGCGCGGGATGGTCGAGACGGCAGAAACCTCGCTTTACCTGGCCGAGGCCGGGCCAGAGGCGCCCTTGCCGCCCTTTCGTGGAACGGCCCGGGCGCAGGTTGCCATCATCGGCGGCGGCATCACGGGGCTTTCCTGCGCGCTGCATCTGGCCGAGGCGGGCGTGGATGTCACGCTGCTCGAGGCTTACGGGCCGGGCTGGGGCGCCTCGGGGCGCAATGGCGGGCAGCTCAATCCGGGGCTGAAACCCGATCCGTCCGAGATCCTCGAAACCTTCGGCGCCGCGCGGGGGGGCGCGCTTGTCCGCCTTGCCTGGGGCGCGGTCGATGAAACCGCGGCGCTGATCGCCCGGCTGGGGATCGATTGCCAGCTTGTGCGCAATGGCACCATCCGGGCGGCGCAGACACCCGCCGATGTGGCGGCGGTGCGGAAAAGCCAGCAGGACATGGCGGCCCGCGGCATGCCGGTCGACTGGCTGGAGGCAGATGCCATCGCCCGGCTGGTCGGGCACCGCCACTATGCCGGCGGGTTCATCGACCGCCGCGGCGGGCAGGTGCAGCCCCTGCGCTACGTTCGCGGCCTGGCGCGCGCGTCGGCGGCGGCGGGGGCGGTGCTGCACGGGAACAGCCGCGTCACGGGCATTGCCCCGGTCGCGGGCGGCTGGAGCCTGCAGGTGAACGGCGGCACGCTGCAGGCCGGGCAGGTGCTGGTTGCCACCAACGGCTATGCCGATGGGCTGGTGCCCGGGCTCGCGCGCGCGATGGTGCCGGTCTTCAGCTCGATCCTGTCGACCCCGCCCCTGCCCGAGGGGCTGGCCGAGGCGGTGATGCCGGGGCGGCAAAGCCTTTACGAATCCGGGCTGGTGACGGTTTACGCCCGCGTCGATGCGGGCGGGCGGCTGATCGTGGGCGGGCGCGGGCCGATGGCACCCAGTTCGCGGGTGGCCGACATCGGTGCGGTGGCACGCCATGCGCTGCGGCTCTGGCCGGGTCTTGCCCGGGTAGGGTGGGAGCGGGCCTGGAACGGCCGGGTCGCGATCACGCCCGACCACCTGCCGCATCTGCACCAGATCGGGCCGGGGTTCCTGGCGCTTTACGGCTACAACGGGCGCGGCGTTGCGCTGGCGGGCGCCCTGGGCCGGGTGATGGCCGCGCATCTGGCCGGGGCGATCCCGCTGGAAGACGTGCCCTTGCCGGTCACGCCCTTGCAGCCGATCCGGTTCCATCGGTTCTGGAAGGTGGGGGTGCAGGCCACGATCGGCATGGCGCGGGCACGCGCGGCGCTGGCACGGGCGCGCGGCTGACGGATCAGCCGTCGGGCGGCAGCAGGCCCAGACCGCGCAGGTAGATGCCGATCCCGGCCTCCAGCAGCTGTTCGGGCGGGAAGGGCGAATGGGTGCCCGGCGCGCCGCGGGCGAAGAGTTCCACCACCCCGTGACTCATGGCCCAGATATGGGCCGAAAACATCGTGGCGGGCGGGCGGCGGTCGGGGGGGATGTGTTCGGACAGGCTGGCCGCCGCCTGTTCCAGCACCCCGCGCGCCCGCGCGGCCACCGCCGCCAGCGCCGGGTTCTGCCCCAGCGGAATGCCGCTTTCGAACATTGCCATGTAATGCCCCGGATAGCGGCGGGCAAAGGCCAGATAGGCCCGCCCGGTCGCCTCGAAGGCGGCAAGCGCCGAGGGCTTGCCCTCGTTGAAGGCGTATTCCATGACGCCCGCGAAGATCTCGTAGCCCTGCCGCGCCACCTCGGCGATCAGGTCGTCGCGTCCGGCGAAATGGCGGTAGACGGCGGCGGGGGTCACGCCCGCCTCCTTCGCCGCTTCGGACAGGGTGAAGCCGGTCGGCCCCTTGTCCGCGATCAGCTTCAGCGTGGCATCGACCAGCGCCTGCCGCAGGTTGCCGTGGTGGTATCCGGCCTTAGCCATGCAGCAGGTCCGGCCCGCCGCAGATCAGCGGGTCGATGGCGCCGATCGCCGCGGTATCCTTGCCCTTGTAGTCGATCTGGCCCAGGATCGTCTGGATGGCGGCGATCCGGGCGCGCATCTTGTCGTCGGACAGGATCACCGTCCAGGGCGCCCCGGCCCGGTGCGAGCGTTTCAGCGTCTCGTCGATGGCGGCGGTGTAGTCATCCCATCGTTTCAGCCCGTCGATGTCGATCTGGCTCAGCTTCCACTGCTTCAGCGGGTCGCGCTCGCGGTCGAGGAAGCGTTTCAGTTGCTCGGCCCGGTCAACCGAAAGCCAGATCTTGATGAGCGTGATGCCTTCGTCGACCAGCATCCCCTCGAACTGGGGAAGCTGGAAGAAGAAGTGCTCGCGCTGCGCCTCGGTGCAGAAGCCGAAGACCTTCTCGACGATGCCGCGGTTGTACCAGCTTCGGTCGAAGAGCGAGATTTCCCCCCCCGCAGGCAACCATTCGACATAACGCTGGAAATACCACTGATGCGCCTCGCGTTCGGTGGGCTTGGTCAGGGCCACATGGGCGCAGGCGCGGGGGTTCAGGTTCTCGCTGATGACCTTGATCGTGCCGCCCTTGCCGGCCGCGTCGCGTCCCTCGAACACCACGGCCAACCGCTTGCCGGTGTCGCGGATGTCGGCCTGCATTCGTGCAAGCTGGATCTGCAACCGCGCCATGTGGTCTTCGTAATCCTTCTTCTTCATCTCCTCGGCGTAGGGATAGCACTTCGACGAAATGTCGTTCTTGTCCGCCTTCTGGATGGCCTTGCGGATGGCGTCGGGCGCCTCGTCCTTCAGGTATTTCGTGATCGCGCCGTCAAAGGGCAGGGTCATGGGCGTACCTTTCTTTGCCGCCAGTATGAGGATTGGACGACAGAGCGCAATGCGTTCAAGGCGCGCGCGTGTGTGCGCGCCCGCGCCCGCGCGATCAGCCGCGCAGGCCCGCCCGGGCGGCGGCGCGGTCGATGGCGGCCACCACCGCCCCGGCCTGGCTGTGGTGGGGCATGTGGCCCGCCCCCTCCAGCCGGGTCAGCACGGCGCCGGGGATCTGGCGGGCCAGCGGTTCGGAATGGATGTCAAGCGGCACCACGGTATCGGCGGTGCCATGCAGGATTTCCACCGGCATCGCGAGCCCCGGATAAAGCCGCGCCATCTGCGTGACATGGGGCAAAAGCCCGTTCACCTGCGCGGCATTCTCGCGCAGCGTGCGCCGACGCAGGCTCAGCGGGGCGCCGATATGGGCGGTGTAGCCCGGCGGCACCGGATCGGGGGCGAAGATCTCCTCGATGGTCGAGACCACCCGGCGCTCTGGCGCGAACGCGGTCAGCAACGGGATCACCGCGTGGCGGCCAAGGCGCGTCTCGGCCAGCCGGTACCAGGGCCCGAGCGTGCCGGGCCAGGGGTTCGAGGCGCCAGACACCAGGATCAGCCCCGCGGTCGCCTCGAGCGCACTCAGTCCCCAGGCCAGTGCCACGGCCCCGCCGTAGCTTTGCCCCAGCACCAGCGGCCGGATCAGCCCCAGCCGCGCCGCCGCGGCCTGCAGATGGCGCGCCTGTACCGCCGGATCGGCGGCGCCCGCGACCGGATCGCTCCAGCCAAGGCCGGGGCGGTCGAAGGCGGTGACGCGGTAGCGGTCGGCCAGCATCCCCATCAGGCGGAAGGTGAAGTCGCGGGTGTTGCCGCTGGCGCCGTGCAGCAGCACAAGGTCAGGCCCGGTGCCTTCGGTATGGGCATGCACCCGCAGACCGCCCAGCGAGACGATGCGGCCGGTCGCGGGAAAGTCGCGCTCGGCCCGGCGCTCGCGCGCGCGGGCCCGGCGTTCGGTCAGGCTGGCTGCGGCACTGGTTGCCGCGCCGACGATCAGAAGCTCAAGCGCGGCCAATTTCCCTCAGGTCGTAGGGGGTGGTCTGGTAGATCTCGTTGATCCAGTTGCCGTAAAGCAGGTGCGCATGGCTGCGCCAGCGATTCATCGGCGGCTGCGAGGGGTCATCCTTGGGGTAGTAGTTCTGGGGCACGTTGATCGGCGTGCCCTGCGCCACGTCGCGGTCGTATTCCTGCTTCAGCGTATCGTTGTCATATTCCAGATGGTTGAAGATGTAGATCGCGCGATGGCCGGGGTCGTCGACCAGGCAGGGCCCGGTCTCGTCCGAGGCGATCAGCGTCGTCAGCCCGGGAACGGCGTCGATGTCGGCCTGGCGCATTTCCGTCCAGCGGCTGACGGGCACCAGCACGTCATCGGAAAAGCCGCGCAGATAGGGCGAGGCGGGCGCCAGCACCCGGTGGCGGAAGCAGCCGAATGCCTTGTGGTCCAGCATGTGCTTGGGCACGCCGTGGAAATGGTTGATCATCGCCATCCCGCCCCAGCAGACGCCGAAGGTGGAATGGACGTGGCTCTGGGTCCAGTCCATCACCTCGCACAGTTCGTCCCAGTAGGTGACCTCGGGGAAGGGCAGATGCTCGATCGGGGCGCCGGTGATGATGAGGCCGTCGAAATACTCGCCCTTCACGTCCTGGAAGGGGCGGTAGAAGGCTTCCATGTGTTCCGGCGCCGTGTGTTTCGAGGTGTGCTCGGTCATCTTGATCAGCGACAGCTCGATCTGCAGCGGCGTTGCCCCGATCAGGCGGGCGAACTGCGTCTCGGTCGTGATCTTCTTCGGCATCAGGTTCAGAAGCCCGATGCGCAGCGGGCGGATATCCTGCCGCGCGGCGCGCGTTTCCGACATGACCATCACGCCTTCCTTGGACAGGATGTCGAAGGCGGGAAGGGTTTCGGGCAGGGTGATGGGCATCGGTCTCTCCGGGTCGGGCCTTGTCAGGTAGTGCGGGGGTCAGCGCCGCTCAAGGGCTGTGGCGATCAGCTCGGTGAAGTCGGACGCATCGCGGATGGCGGCCACCTCTTCGGCGGTGACGGTCAGGCCCCAGTGGCGGGCCATGGCGCGGTAGCGGGGCTGGCGCTGGGCCAGAAGCTGGGCATAGCCGTAGCGCAGGAAGGCATCGGGGTTCACCTGCGCCTCGGTCAGGCCGTTTTCGTCAAGGTAGCGGTTCCAGACCTCCAGCAGGAAGTCGGGGCGGTAATACATCGGCTTCGGCGCGCGGTCGAAGCGGCGGATCAGGTCGGCGGTGTTCGCCTCGGACCCCTCGATCCAGACCAGCAGCAGGTGCCGCGACAGGGTGGTCAGTACCGGGTCGGCGCGGTCCTCGGGGTCGACCACCTCGCAGATCGAGCCGCCGGAATCGCAGATGAAATTGTCATACCCGTAGATGTCATGCGCCCGCTCGATGAAATGCGGCGTGTCGAGCAGGGCGGCCACCTCGGCCGCGCGGTGCTGGTCCTGGCGGCGGCGGTATTCGGCAAGGGCCAAGCCGCCGCGGTCGGGGTTGCCGGGCTTGCCCAGGTAGGTGCTGAGCGGCGCGAGGTTGTCGAAGGTGATGTTCGACGCGATGTAGACCGAGTCGGTCATCAGCAGCTCGCGCAGCAGCGGAACCTTCATCGCCTCGCGCTTGAAGTTGTCGGCGATCAGCTCGCCCATGTAGCGGGTGCCGATGCGGTAATCGACCGAATAGTGGAACCAGCCGCCCGCGTCGCGCAGCAGGTTCGACACATAGGTCTTGCCCAGCCCGGACATGCCGAAAAGAAGCACACGCTTGGCCTTTGTCGCCCGCCAGTCTGCCGCCGTCCGGTAGATCATTCCGCACTCCCCTGCCGCTGGCCCCGGGTTAGCCAAGCCGGGGGAAAAGGTCACGCGGATTCCTGCACCGGCCGCGGCCGCAGGCGGCGCAGCACGCGCCCGTCGATCACCATCAGCCCCAGCGCCAGCAGCGCAAAGCCCGCATAGGCCTGCGGATGCAGCGCCTCACCCAGCACCAGCGCGCCCAGCACGATCGCGATCGGCGCCACCAGCAGGGTGACAAGGCTGACGTTCCCGGCGCCGGCCATGCCCAGCACGCGGTAGTACAGAAGGTAGGCCCCCGCAGTCGCGGCAAAGGCCAGATAGCCCACGGCGGCCCAGACGGCGGGCGTGTAGTGGAACGTGGGCCAGCCATCCTGCCAGACCGCGACCGGCCCCATGACCAGCGCCGACCCGGCCAGCATTCCCGCGGCCACCACCTGCGGCTTCAGCCCCTTCATGCTGGCCCGCGCAAAGGCGCCCGCGCAGGCATAGGACAGCGCGGCGCCCAGGATGGCCAGTTGCGAGAGCGAGGCCAGGTCGAATTCGGCCAGCGCGGCAAGGCCGATCGCGGTCACCACCCCGGCAAAGCCCAGGATCACCCCCACCGCCTTGCGCAGCCGCAGCCGCTCGTCCGCGAACACCAGGCTTGCGACCAGGACGCCGAAGATCGCGGTTGCCGCATTCAGGATCGAGGCCAGCCCCGAGGCGATGCGCAGCTCGCCCCAGGTAATCAGGCTGAACGGAATGACATTGTTCAGTAGCCCAAGGACCAGAAAGGCCGCCCAGATGCGCGGGCTTCTGGGGATCGGCAGGCCGCGGGCCAGAACGTAGCCCCAGAGCACCAGCAGCGCGCCGAGGATACGGAAGGCCACGACGGTCATCACCCCAAGCTGTTCAAGCCCGACGCGGATCGACAGGAACGACCCGCCCCAGATCAGGGCGAGCAGGAAGAGTTCACCCCAGGCGCGGGGCGAGAGGATTTTCTGTGCGGTCATGCCGCCCTTCTGCCCGGTTTCGCGGCGCTCTGCGACCCGAATCCTGCGGCCCGATGCAAAAAGGGCCCCGCGCGCGGCAGGGCCCCTTTCGCCGATCCGGTGGCCCGGATCAGAAGCTGTAGCCGACCTTCACCCCCACGGCGAGCGCATGGTTGCCCGTGAAGTTCGACGCCGCATTGGTGCCGTTCAGCGTGGTGGTGGTCGAGCCGA
>DAIEJF010000244.1 GCA_027351005.1 Paracoccaceae bacterium
CTGGACGAGCGGCTGCGCGAACTTGTGCTGGAACATCACCCGCTGGCCCGCGATCCCTGAGCCTGGCTTGCGCCCGGCCCGGCCTTCCCCGTAACCTCTTGCTGACCCTTTGGACCGCTTATCGATGATCGCCTCGATCTCTGCCGCATTTGCCTCGCTCGACGCCGCCTTCTGGTTGACCGCCGCAGCGATCCTTGCGCTGCTGCTGCTGTCGGCCTTCTTTTCCGGGTCGGAAACCGCGCTGACCGCCGCCTCGCGCGGGAAGCTGCGCGGGCAGGCCGACCGCGGCTCGCGCGGGGCGGCGACGGCGCTGAAGATCACCGAGGACAACGAACGCCTGATCGGTGCGCTGCTCTTGGGCAACAACGTGGCCAACATCCTGTCGGCGTCGCTGGCCACCTCGCTGCTGACGCGGATGTTCGGCGATTCCGGCGTGGCGCTGGCCACGCTGGTGATGACGGTGCTGGTGCTGATCTTTGCCGAGGTGCTGCCCAAGACCTACGCGATCACCAATCCCGAGGTGGCCTCGATCCGGCTTGCCCCGCTGGTGCGGCTGGTGATCCTGCTGCTGTCGCCGCTGGTCACGACCGTGCGTGGCTTCGTGCGTCTGGTGCTGGCGGTCTTCGGGGTCAAGACCGACCCCGACAGCAAGATCCACGCCCTGCGCGAAGAGATCGCAGGCGCCATCGCGCTGGGCCATTCCGAAGGCGCGGTGGAAAAGGAAGACCGCGACCGCCTTCTGGGCGCGCTGGACCTGAGCGATCGGACGGTGGAAGAGATCATGCGCCACCGCAGCCAGATCGAGATGATCGACGCCGACGACGAGCCGGGCAAGGTCATTTCGGCGGTGCTGGCCTCGTCGCACACGCGCCTGCCGCTTTATCGCGGGACGCCGGAAAACATCGTTGGGGTGATCCACGCCAAGGAATTGCTGCGCGCGGTCGACAAGTTCATCCGCCAGGGCGAGGCGGTGGCGGGCTCGCTGGCCACGTTCGATCCGATGTCGGCGGCGATGAAGCCCTATTTCGTGCCGGAGACCACGCCGCTTGATGAACAGATGCGCCAGTTCCTGCGGCGGCGCACCCATTTCGCGCTTGTGGTGGACGAATACGGCTCGTTGCGCGGGCTGATCACGCTGGAAGACATCCTTGAAGAGATCGTGGGGCAGATCAACGACGAGTTCGATCTGGATGCTGACCAGGCGCTGAAGCCCACCGAGACCGGCGACTATCTGGTGGACGGCGCCATGACCATCCGAGACCTCAACCGCGCGATGGACTGGACCCTGCCCGACGACGAGGCGAATACCGTTGCCGGTCTGGTCATCCACGAGGCGCAGATGATCCCGAACGAGGGGCAGGTCTTCAGCTTTCACGGCTTCCGCTTCGAGGTGACGCAGAAGCGGGACAACCGGCTGACGAAGCTGAAGATCCGGCCGCTGTAGCGGAAGCGGGCGTCGCCCGGCGGGCGATGGCCCGCTGCGCTGGCGGCACAGCGCGACCGGACGCAGCACCTCGCACCAGACCGCCCCCTTACCGCGCGCGGAACAGCCCGCCCATCACCCCCCGGATGATCTCGCGGCTGGCGGCAGAGCCAAGCTGGCGCACGAAGCTTTTCGCGAAGGCCTCGCCCAGGCTGTCGGACCGGCGGGCGGCGGCGGGCTTGGCCTGTGGTGCCGCAGCGGCGACCGGCCTGCCCGCGCCGACCGTGCCGCCCGTGTAGCGGCGCGCGGAATTGAAGCTTTCGGCCCCGGTCGCAACCGCCGCCGCAGCCTCCGATGCCGCCCCGGCGCGGGCCTGCAATTTCTCGAAGGCGCTTTCGCGGTCCAGCGGGGTGTCATATTTCCCCCGGACGGGCGAGGCCGCCATCACTGCGGCCCGCGTGCCCGGGTCGATCGCCCCGATCTGCGAGGCAGGCGGGCGGATCAGCGTGCGTTCCACCATGCCCGGTTCACCCTTGGCCTGCAGGAACGAGGTGACCGCCTCGCCGATCCCGACCTCGCGGATCGCGTCTTCCACCGCAAAGCGGGGGTTCGGGCGGTAGGTCTGCGCCGCCCGCTTCAGATCCTGCTGGTCCTTGGGCGTGAAGGCGCGCAGCGCGTGCTGCACCCGGTTGCCCAACTGGCCCAGAATGTCGTCGGGCACATCGGCCGGGTTCTGGGTGCAGAAATAGACCCCCACCCCCTTCGATCGGATCAGCCGCGCCACCTGTTCCACCTTGGCCACCAGCGCCTTGGGGGCGTCGTCGAACAGCAGATGCGCCTCGTCGAAGAAGAACACGAGCTTTGGCCGGTCGGGGTCGCCCACTTCCGGCAGCTGCTCGAACAGTTCGGACAGAAGCCACAGAAGCACCGTCGCATAAAGCTGCGGCGACTGCATCAGCCGGTCGGCAGCCAGAATGTTCACCCGCCCCCGCCCGTCCGGGTCCACCCGCATCAGATCCATCAGATCCAGCGCGGGCTCGCCGAAGAAGGCGGTGGCACCCTGGTTCTCCAGCACCAGAAGCGCCCGCTGGATCGCGCCCACCGACGACTTGTCGACATTGCCGTACCGCAGCCCGATCTCGGCCGCGTTCTGCCCGATGAAGACCAGCAGCGCCTGAAGGTCCTTGAGATCAAGAAGCGGCAGCGCCTCTTCGTCGGCCAGGCGGAAGGCGATGTTCAGCACGCCTTCCTGAACGTCCGAAAGCTGCATCAGCCGTGCCAGCAACAGCGGCCCCATCTCGGTCACCGTCGCGCGCACCGGGTGGCCCTGCTGGCCGAAGACATCCCAGAAGGTCACCGGGCTGGCGGCGTAATCAAGGCTTTTCATGCCGATGGTGGCGGCCCGCTTGGCGAAGGCCGGGGCAAGCTTGCCCGCCGGGTTGCCCGCCACCGCCATGCCCGCCAGATCGCCCTTCACGTCGGCCAGAACGATCGGCACGCCTTCGCGCGAAAACGCCTCGGCCAGCACCTGCAGCGTCACGGTCTTGCCGGTCCCCGTCGCCCCCGCGATCAGCCCGTGCCGGTTGCCGAGCCGCAGCAGAAGCTCTTGCGGGGTCCCGTAACCCTCGCCACCGCCGCCCACGAAAATCGCCTCGCCCATCGCCACGCCTCTCCCGCACCATGTGACCACCGGACACCACCATACGTCGTTGGCGCGACAGCGCCACCCTTTCGCGCGACAGCGGCCGGGGCCCGCCGGGATAGCGCCTTCCAATGTGATCTGCCCCACCCGGCGCCGCGCCAGATTCCCTGTTGACGCATTCGTCATTAGGCCGTAGCGTCCCTGTTGCAATAAGTCGGCCGGTCCGACGGGGAGAGAAAAAATCACTTGGAAAGGGCCTCTTGCGAGGCCCTTTTCGCTTTTCCCCGCCCCCCGCCGTTGCCGTTTTCCAGCCGCGGTCGGGCGCCTGCGCTGCATTTCGCCCCTGACTCATTCGCACCCGCATGCTAGAGGAAGCCCGACCGATTTCCGGCCACGCATGGAACCTGACATGACCAGACTGACCCCGGCCCTTGCCCTGCTTGTCGCGCTGTCGCTGACGACAGCGGCGGCGGCCGACACGACGACCCCGGCGCCCGCGCCGGCAGCCCCCGCCGCCGCGACCGCCCCCTCGACCGGCGCCCCCGCCGTCGACCCGAACGCCCCGGGCACCCCCTATGTGCAGTCGACCTCGGGCGACTGGGACATCCGCTGCGTGCATTCGCAGAACGGCCATGACCCCTGCCAGCTCTACCAGCTGCTGAAGGATCAGGGCGGCAATTCGGTCGCCGAATTCTCGACCGTGGGCCTGCCGCCGGGCCAGCCCGCCGCGGCCGGCGCCACCGTGGTGACGCCGCTGGAAACCCTGCTGAGCCAGCAGGTGACGCTGCAGATCGACTCGCTGCCCGCCAAGGTCTATCCGTTCCTGTTCTGCAACGCGCAAGGGTGCGTGGCGCGCGTGGGCTTCACCGCCGACGAGGTGCAGGCGATGCGCAAGGGCCAGAAGATCACCATGACGATCTATGCCGTCGCCGCGCCCGATCAGCCGGTCGTGCTGACCATCTCGCTCAAGGGGTTCTCGGCGGGCTACGACACCGCGACCAAGGCGAATTCCGCCGCGCTGGAGGCCGCGAAGGCCGAAGCCGCCAAGACCGGAACCGCCCCCGCCAAGGCCGGGAACTGAGCCAGCGGCGCCGCCCCGCGCGGGCGGCGCCCTTCCCCCGCCGCGCCTAGATGCGCCGGAGCGCCAGAACGGCGTTCAGACCGCCGAAGGCGAAGGCGTTCGACAGAACGACATCCACCTTTGCCTCGCGCGCGACATTGGGCACCACGTCCAGCGCGCATTCGGGATCGGGCTCTTCATAGCCGATCGTGGGCGCGATGACCCCTTCGCGCAGGGCCAGGATGCAGGCCAGAAGCTCCACCGCGCCGGTGCCACCGATGCAATGCCCGTGCATCGACTTGGTGGACGAGATCATCAGCTTGTCGGCATGATGCCCGAAGACATCCGCCACCGCCGCGCATTCGGTCTTGTCATTGGCCGCCGTGCCGGTGCCGTGGGCGTTGATGTAACCCACCTGGTCGCCCGCCAGCCCCGCGTCCTTCAGCGCCCCCGCAATGGCCCGCGCCGCCCCCTGTTTCGAGGGCATCACGATATCGGCCGCGTCCGAGGTCATGGCAAAGCCCACCACCTCGGCCAGGATGTCGGCGCCGCGCGCCTTGGCGTGTTCGTAATCCTCGAACACGAAGATCGCCGCGCCCTCGCCCTGCACCATGCCGTTGCGATTGGCCGAGAACGGGCGGCAGGCGTCCTTCGACATCACCCGCAGCCCTTCCCAGGCCTTGATCCCGCCGAAGCAGAGCATGGATTCCGACCCGCCCGTGACGATGGCCTTTGCGCTTCCACCGCGGATCATCTGGAAGGCCAGCCCCATCGCGTGATTGGAACTGGCGCAGGCGGTGGCCACCGTGAACGAGGGCCCACGCAGGTTGAATTCCATCGAGATATGCGAGGCCGCCGCATTGTTCATCAGCTTCGGCACGACGAAGGGGTGAACCCGGTTCTTCCCCTCTTCGTAGACCGCGCGGTAGTTCTCGTCCCAGGTGTTCACGCCGCCGCCCGCGGTGCCCAGCACCACGCCCGCCTCGTAGCCCAGATGGCCGTCGAAGTTCAGGCCGGATTGCAGGATCGCCTGCTTGGCCGCGATCAGGGTGAACTGGGTGAAGCGGTCGTAAAGCACGATCTGCTGTCGGTTGAAATGCGCCTCGGGGTCCCAGCCCTTGACCTGCCCGCCGATGCGGATCGACAGCCGCTCGACATCGCGGATGTCCAGCTCTCCGATGCCCGAGCGGCCTTCGCGGAAGGCTGCGAAGGTTCCGGCCACGTCCTGCGCCAGCGCATTGACCGTGCCCGCCCCGGTGATGACGACGCGCTTCATGCCTTCTGCTCGACCACGAGCTGTTCCACCGCCGCGATGATCGAACCCACCGTCGAGATGTCGAAGGCCGCGTTCTGTTCGGGTTCGTTGGCGTTGAAAGGCACGCTGATGTCGAAGGCTTCCTCGATCGCGAAGATAGACTCGACCAGCCCGAGGCTGTCGATGCCCAGATCTTCCAGTGTCGCTTCGGGTTTCACGTCCGCCACGTCCAGCACGGCCTGTTCGGCGATGATGGCGATAACGCGATCCCTGACCTCGTTCGGCATGGTTCCGTCCCGTCTGCTGCACCCCGCAGGGGCCGCGGCTATTTAGTCAGACTTGGTGAGCTTTGAAACCGCTTTTTGCAGCTCGGCGACCTGCGCGAAAAGCCGGGGCAAGCGGCGGAAACCCTTGTAGCTTTCCACATGCGCCTCCATCTTGATCGCGGGATAGCCAAGGATGACCCGCCCCGGCGGCACATTGGTGAAGATCGAGCTTGCGCCGCCCGCGATCACGTCGTTGCCGACCTCGATGTTGTCGTTGACCCCGACCTTGCCCGCCAGCACGACGCGGTCGCCGATCCGGGCCGATCCGGCGATGCCCACATGCCCGCACAGCAGGCAATCACGCCCCACCACGACGTTGTGGCCGATCATCACCAGATTGTCGAGCTTGGTTCCGCTGCCGATCCGGGTGTCGCGGATGGTGCCGCGGTCGATGGTGGTATTGGCGCCCACCTCTACATCATCCCCGATGGTCACCGCACCCAGAGAATGGATACGCGTCCAGGACTGTTCGCGGATTTCCTCGCGCTGGCCAAGCGTTGCGCGGATTTCCTCGACCCCCGACTTTTCCGGCGTGACGAAAGAGAAGCCGTCGCCCCCGATCACCGCACCGGGCTGGGCGATGAAACGGTCGCCGATCACGCAGCGCGCGCCGATCACCGCGCCGTGCAGGATCAGCGCATCGGCCCCGATCTGCGCGCCGGTGTCCAGCGTGACATGGGCGGCGATCCGGGCGCGCGGCCCCAGCCGGACGCCCGCGCCGATCACCACGAAGGGGCCGATGGCCGCGCCCTCGCCGATCCGGGCCGAGGGATCGACCACAGCGGTCGGATGAATCCCGGGGCTGATCGCGGGCCCCGGGTCCAGCGCGCGGGTGATGCCCGACATGGCATAGCGCGCGCGGGGG
Source organism: Paracoccaceae bacterium (assembly GCA_027351005.1). GTDB lineage: Bacteria > Pseudomonadota > Alphaproteobacteria > Rhodobacterales > Rhodobacteraceae > Solirhodobacter. The sequence continues at coordinate 6,572 of DAIEJF010000244.1, forward strand.
GCGAAGATCGCGGCCTTCAGCCCCAGCGCCTTCCAGTCGGCTCCGGGCCACAGCAGCGCGGCCACCGCGCGCCCCTGCGCCAGCCCCTCGGCATATTTCGGCGAGGCGGCCAGCGCGATCAGATCGGGTGTGGCCGTGGCAGGCTCGGCGGCGCCGCGGATAGGCAGATCAAGGTCGCCCTCGGCCGTGGCGCCCATGGCGGCGGCAAGCGAACGGATCGTGTGGCCCATGCTGTCCTCCTGCGGGCGGGATCAGGCCGCCCGCGCCGGACTTAGTTTGCTTTCACCCGCAGTGCTACCCCGGCCTTCGCAAGCGCGGCAAAAATCTCGGCATCGCGGCCATAGATGTCACGCCGGTAGGTCATCTTGCCCGTGGGGGTGGGAACGGCGGTGAAATAGACAAGGTGCACCGGCACCGGCGCTTCCAGGTTCAGCACGTTTTCCACCTTGCGGTCCAACGCCGCCTTGAACGTGCCCTGCGGGTCGGACGACTGCGCGCCCAGAAGCGCGTAGGCAAACTCGAACGGCTTGCCCAGCCGGATGCAGCCGTGGCTGAACGCCCGCACGTCACGCTTGAACAGGTATTTTGTTGGCGTGTCATGCAGATAGATGTTGTACTTGTTGGGGAACATGAACTTCACCAACCCCAGCGCATTCCCATCTGACGGAGGCTGTTTCAGCTCGTAGGGGAAGGTATCGGCATCGTACTGGCTGAAGTCGACCGTGCTGCGGTCGACCACCTGCCCGCGCGAGTCGATCAGTTGAAGCTGGCCGTCGGCCGTGGGGTCCTGCTGCAGGGCGGGCAGGTATTCCTTGGTCACGATCGACCGCGGCACGTTCCACGTCGGGTTCACGTCCATGTAGCGCATCACATCCGAGAACTCGGGCGTGCGCATGTCCTTGGCGTTCTTGCCCACCACGGCGGGCGTCTCGAAGGTCACCTTTCCGTCGTCGATCAGCTTGGCGGTGAAATCGGGCAGGTTCACCCAGACATGGCGCGCGCCCAGGTCGGCAGGCATCCAGCGCCAGCGTTCCAGCGCCACGATCACCGCCTTCAGCCGGTCATCGGGCTGCATGTTGATCTCTGCCATCGTCGCTGGCCCCGCCACACCATCGGGCGCGATCCCGTGGTCAGCCTGGAACTGCATGACTGCGGCGGTCATCTCCTCGTCATAGGACGCGGCCGAGGTGGGCGGCAGGTAGCCCATCCGCGTCAGCCGGTCGCGCAGCGCCACCACATCGGCCCCGGTCTGGCCGGGTTTCAGCGTCTTGGCGGTAACCGGCGCGCCCCAGGCATCGCTGGCTGCGAGCTGTTCCAGCGTCAGCTTCGCCTTCAGCAACTCCGCGTATTCGGGCGTCTGCGGCGGCAGTGCGGCCAGATAGGCCGCCGGGTCCGCGGCGGCAAAGGCCGTCAGTTCCTGCAACCGGTCAACCTGCGGCACCACGCGCTTGAGGTCTTCATCCACCTGGCCGGGCACCAGGACACCCGAATGCACATCATGCGCGTAAAGCAGGAAGTCACGGGTCAGATCGACCTCCAGCCGGGCGCGGTCACGCTCGGTCTGGGCGGATTGCAGCCGGGCCAGAAGCCCGTCGCGGTCATAGCGCGCCGCAGGCAGGCCCTGGTCATCGGCCCCCGCCAGCGCCGCGAAGAAGGCCGCGCGACGATCGGCAT
>DAIEJF010000248.1 GCA_027351005.1 Paracoccaceae bacterium
AGACCGCGAGCTTGCCATGCGCCTTGGCCAGCGACTCGGACACCGCGACGCGCCCCTTCAGCTCGCGCAGCATCGCATCGACCCCATCGGTCTTCTGGCCGTCCACGATCACCGGCGCGCCTTGGGGCAGATGCGCCACGGCCTGCGCGACCAGCGCCCGCGCCTCGGCCCGGGCGCGCGGCAGGCAGACAAGCGCGGCCGCATAGGGGCCGACAGGGGCCGCGGCCACATCGTAGCCCGCGGCGGCAAAGGCATCGTGATCGGGGCGGAAGCCGGTGACCACCTGCACCCGGGCGCGGCCCAGCGGCGTCAGGTCGTCGCCCGCCTGCGGGGAAAACACGGCAACGGGGCCACCCGCAGGCAGGTCAAGAAGCCCTTCGTCACGGGCAAGCGAAAGACGGGATGAACGCATGGGCCGGGCGCGGGGCCCTATTCCTTTTCCATCGTGCATTGCAGCGGATGCTGATGGCGGCGCGCGAAATCCATCACCTGCGCCACCTTGGTTTCCGCCACCTCGTAGGAAAACACGCCGACCACGGCCAGCCCCTTCTTGTGCACGGTCAGCATGATCTCGAACGCCTGGGCATGCGACAGGCCGAAAAAGCGTTCCAGCACATGCACCACGAATTCCATCGGCGTGTAATCGTCGTTCAGCAACAACACCTTGTAGAGCGGCGGGCGCTGGGTCCGGGTGCGGGTTTTCGTCAGCACCGAGGATTCACCGTCACGGCTGTCCTTCTTGTCGGACATCATGAAGGGTGTCAGGGTCACGGTGCGGGCTCCACAGAGTCGGGTTTTCGGGGTGCGTTGCTTAATATAACCGCTGTGGCCGACAGGAAAAGAGGCGGCATGCCGCGATTTGCAGGGGTTAGCGAGATGACGCGCGCATTGACGGCCATCGGCTTCGACGCGGACGACACGCTGTGGCAGAACGAAGTGTTCTTCCGGCTGACGCAGGAACGGTTCCAGGCACTGCTGGCCGACCATGCCGACCCCGACCACCTGCATGACCGGCTGCTGGCCGCAGAGCGGCGCAACCTTGGCCATTACGGCTTCGGCATCAAGGGGTTCACCCTGTCGATGATCGAGACCGCGATCGAGGTGACCGGGGGCGAGGTGCCCGCCGCCATCATTGGCGAGATCCTGGCCGCCGGGCGCGAGATGCTGGCGCACCCGATCGAATTGCTGCCCGGCGCGCGCGCGACGGTCGAGGCGCTGGCCGGACACTATCGCGTCATTCTGATCACCAAGGGCGACCTGCTGGACCAGGAACGCAAGCTGGCGCAATCGGGTCTGGGCGAGGTATTCGACGCGGTCGAGATCGTCAGCAACAAGACCCCTGCCGTCTACGAGCGGATCTTTGCCGCGCATGGCGGTGCCGGGGCTGGTCTGATGGTGGGGAACTCGCTGAAATCAGACGTGATCCCGATGCTGGATGCGGGCGGCTGGGGCGTCCATGTTCCCCATGGCCTGACCTGGGCGCTGGAGCATGACGAGCCGCCCGCACACCAGCCCCGCTTCTGCCAGATCGCGGGGCTGACCGCGCTGCCCGATCTGGTGGCGCGGATCGAGACCGCCGCCTGACCCCCCACGCAAACCTGTGGGCTGCATGAAGACTTTTGTGAAAGTGCTTGAACACAAGGGTTTTCTAACCGTCCGGCATCTGCTAGGCTGCGATCAGGCGGAAAAGCTCCGGGCAACGGGGCGGTCGAGGCAGGAAAAGGGAACCCGAAACGTGTTCACACGGTTGGGGCAGTACATCCGCAGGGCATTGGTCCCCGCAGGTTTCGTGGCAGTCTTCATCTTCGCGCCCGTGCTGGCGATGGCGGCACCCTATGCGGCGCTGGTCATGGACGAGCGCGACGGCCGGGTGATCTATGCCGAGAACGCGGATGCGCGGCTGCACCCGGCGTCGTTGACCAAGATGCTGACGCTCTACATCACCTTCGACGCGATCCGGCGCGGCGAGATCACGCTGGACACACCGATCAAGGTGACAGCGCACGCGGCCGGGCAGGCGCCGTCGCGGCTGGGTCTGCGCGCCGGGCAGGTCATCGCGCTGCGGTACCTGATCCGTGCGGCGGCGATCAAGTCGGCCAACGATGCGGCGGCCGCCATCGGCGATGCGCTCGGCGGCTCCGAGGCCGGGTTTGCCGAGCGGATGAACAAGACCGCCAAGGCGCTGGGGCTGACGAATTCCACCTTCCGCAATGCCAACGGGCTGACGGCAGCGGGCCACCTGTCGACCGCGCGCGACATGGCAATCCTGGCGCGGCACCTCTATTACGACTTCCCCGAATACTACAACATCTTCTCGCGCCGGGAATCTGACGCGGGGATCGCGACCGTCTACAGCACCAACCGCAAGTTCCTGGATGAATATCAGGGCGCCGATGGGCTGAAGACCGGGTTCACCGTGCCTTCTGGCTTCAACCTGGTTGCCACGGCGCAGCGCGGCAACAAGCGGCTGATCGGCGTGATCTTCGGCGCCACCTCGACGCCCGCGCGCAACAAGCAGATGGCGCAACTGCTGGACATGGGCTTTGCCAAGGTCGCCGAGGATGTTCCGGTGCGCAAGCCGCCGCTGCCCGACCTGAGCGGCATCGCGGGTGGCAAGGCGGCCCCCGTCGCCCCGGCGCCGCGGCCTGATGCAAGCGATCTGGTGGCCGACGCGACCGATGGCAATCCGAACGGCATACCGACGACCGGCAAGACGGTGCGGGTGAGCACGGCGGTCGCCACCAGCGTGACACCGCGACCGCGCCCCGAGAGCCTGGACGCAGGCGCAACCGCCGTGGCGGTGGTGACGCCCGAGGCGCGCCCGGCCACGCTGGCCGAAGGCGACACCTCGGACATGGCCGACACGGCCCCCGCGCCGCGCCCGGCAGAGGACACCCAGATCGCCGCAGCAGCAGCCGCGCCCGCGTCCGAGGCGGACGGCACACTGACCAATGTCGCCACCGCCTCGGCGACCGAGGTCGCGCCCACCCCCCTGCCGCCAGCCAAACCGAAACCCGAAATCGTCTTTGCCTCGGTCGCGCCCGCGGGTGAGGCCGCGCCACCGCCGCAGGCGCCCGAGGTGGTCAGCCGCTATTCGACCTCGGGCTCGCGCGACTGGGCGATCACGCTTGGCCGCTATCCCAGCCGCGACGCCGCCGACAAGGCCCTGCTGCGGGTGGCGCTGGCCGAGCCCACGACGCTGGACGAGACGCTGCGCAAGATCGTTCCGCGGCCGTCGGGCTTCGATGCGACCTTCGTGGGCCTGACGCAGGATCAGGCGGATTTCGCCTGCCGCCGGATCGCCGCCCGCGGGCTGACCTGCTTCACCCTGTCGCCCTGACGATCCGCACTTGCGCGCGCGGTCCGCTGCGGGCACCAAGCCGCAAACGGAGGATCGCATGACCGACTACGCCCTGCCCCTGCCCCCGCAGCCCAGCGTCGCCATCGCAGGCAGCGCCGCCCGCTTTCCGGTGCGCCGCATCTTCTGCGTCGGCCGCAACTATGCCGAACACGCGCGCGAGATGGGCAACGACCCGACGAAAGAACCGCCGTTCTTCTTTACCAAACCCGCCGATGCGCTGGTGGAAGACGGGGCGACGATCGCCTACCCCCCCGCCACGCATGACCTGCACCACGAAGCGGAACTGGTCATCGCCATCGGTACTGGCGGGGCGGACATTCCCGAGGACCGGGCGCTGTCGCATGTCTGGGGCTATGCGCCCGGCAACGACCTGACGCGGCGCGACCTTCAGGCCGAGGCAAAGGCCGCGCGGCGCCCCTGGGACATGGCCAAGGGCTTCGATGCCTCGGCGGTCTGCGGAGCCATCGTGCCGGTCGCCCGCTGCGGCCATCGCGCGCGGGCGGCGATCCGCTGCACGGTGAACGGGGCGGTTCGGCAAGAGGCCGACATCGCCGACATGATCTGGCCGGTGGCGGGGGTCATCGCCCATCTGTCGCGGCTGGTGACACTGGCGCCGGGCGATCTGATCTACACCGGCACGCCCGCCGGGGTGGGCGCCATCGCGCCGGGCGAAAGCTGCGTGGTCGAGATCGCCGGACTGGGCCGGGCGGGCGTGACGGTGACCGCGGCGGGCTGAGGGGAAAGGCCGGGCGGCGATCAGCCGCCCGCCATCATCGCGGTCAGGATGGCCTTGGCGCTGTCGCTGTTCCAGTCGGCCTCGCCGATCAGGCGCGCCACCTCCTTGCCCTCGGGGTTCATGATCAGCGTGACGGGCAGCCCCATGACGCCGATGGCGCGGGCCAGTTGCGCATCGGGGTCCATCCGCACCGGCAGATGGGTCACGACCTGGTCGGCGAAGAACTTCTGCACACCGGCCACCGAATTGCGCAGCGTCGCCACCGGCACCACGGCCAGCTTGTCGCCCATCTCGGCCTGAAGCTGGTCGAGCGTCGGCATCTCCTTGCGGCAGGGCGCGCACCAGGTGGCCCAGAAATTGACCAGGAGAATTTTCCCCCGAAAATCCGACAGCTTGCGCTTTTTGCCATTTCCGTCAACAAAGGGCAGGTCAGGCGCGGTTTTGTCGTCGCTGATCAGGGTGAAGTTCGCCATCGGCCCCTTCGCCAGCTCTTGCAGGCTGGCGGCGTTTGGCGTATTCCGGGCCATGGCACCGGCCCGATCGTGGCTGGTGACATACCAGGCGGCGCCCGAGACGGCAAAAACCAGGACGGCGGCGGCAAAAAGTAGATTGCGTTTCATTCACATACTCCGCGACATCGGACGATAGAGATGACCAATGACAAGACCATGAGCCCGGCAGACGAGCCCGAAGACCGGCATCAGGCCCCCACGCAATCCAATGCGCTTTGGGGCGGCCGGTTTGCGGCGGGCCCCGACGAGATCATGGAAAAGATCAATGCCTCGATCGGTTTCGACCGCAAACTTTACCGGCAGGACCTCAGAGGCTCGCGCGCCCATTGCCGGATGCTGGTCAGGACCG
>DAIEJF010000249.1 GCA_027351005.1 Paracoccaceae bacterium
GCGACTCGTCCAGGTGCAGCGGGCCCTCGGCCGACGCCGTGATGTAGGGCAGGTTGATGGAGGTCTGCATCGAGCTCGAGAGCTCGATCTTGGCCTTCTCCGCGGCCTCGCGCAGCCGCTGCAGCGCCATCTTGTCCTTGGTCAGGTCGACGCCGTGTTCCTTTTTGAACTCCTCGGCCAGGTAGTTCACGATGCGCATGTCGAAGTCTTCGCCGCCAAGGAACGTGTCCCCGTTGGTCGATTTCACCTCGAACAGGCCGTCATCGATTTCCAGAATGGTGATGTCGAAGGTACCGCCGCCGAGGTCGTAGACGGCGATGGTCTTGGTATCCTTCTTGTCGAGCCCGTAGGCCAGCGCGGCGGCCGTGGGTTCGTTGATGATGCGCAGCACTTCAAGACCCGCGATCTTGCCGGCGTCTTTCGTCGCCTGCCGCTGCGCGTCGTTGAAGTAGGCGGGAACGGTGATCACCGCCTGGGTGACGGTTTCGCCCAGGTAGCTTTCGGCGGTTTCCTTCATCTTCTGAAGGATCATCGCGCTGATCTGGCTGGGCGAGTATTTCTCGCCGCGCACTTCCACCCACGCATCGCCGTTGCCGCCGTTGACGATGGAGTAGGGGACAAGCTTCTTGTCCTTTTCCACCTCGGCGTCATCGACCCGGCGGCCGATCAGGCGCTTCACGGCGAATACGGTGTTCGAGGGGTTGGTGACGGCCTGCCGCTTTGCGGACTGGCCCACCAGACGTTCGCTGTCGGTGAACCCGACAACCGAGGGCGTGGTCCGCGCCCCTTCGGAGTTCTCGATCACACGCGGCTGCGACCCGTCCATGATGGCGACGCAGGAGTTCGTGGTCCCGAGGTCGATCCCGATGACTTTGGCCATGTGTTCTTACCTCTTCCTTCGGCGATGTTGCGAGGGCAGGCCCGGTTGCGGCGCCCGTCCCCGATCCCAAATCATGGCCCGCGCACGCATTGGCCTGCGTACCCGGCCCATCTTCTCGGCGTATATAAGGGGGGGTCAGGGGGCCTGCAAGCGCCGCAGGTCATGGAAAGCCGGGGCAGTGTGATGAAAACGCGACTCGATTTCAACGGGCCCGGTCCGGTGCTGGATCTGGGCGGTGTGATGGTCCATCCGGGCTGGCTGGACATGGCCGCGCAGGCCGCGATGGTCGAGGATCTGCGCGCCGTGATCCGCGAAGCGCCGCTCTTTCAGCCGATGACGCCGCGGGGCCAGCCGATGAGCGTGCGGATGACCGCGGCCGGGCGCTACGGCTGGTTTTCCGACCGTTCCGGCTACCGCTACATCCCTGCCCATCCCGCGGGCCAGCCCTGGCCGCCGATCCCCGACAGCGTGCTGGCCGTCTGGCGCGCGCTTGTCTCGCAGGTGCGGATGCCCGATTGCTGCCTGGTGAACTTCTACACCGGCGCGGCGCGCATGGGCCTGCACCAGGACCGGGACGAGGCCGATTTCGCCTGGCCGGTCCTGTCGATCTCGCTCGGGGACGAGGCGCTCTTTCGCGTCGGCGGGACCACCCGCGGCGGGCCCACGCGCAGCCTCTGGCTGCGGTCGGGCGACGTGGCGATCCTGGGCGGCGCGGCGCGGCTGGCATTCCACGGCATCGACCGGGTGCGGCCGGGGTCGTCCGCCCTGCTGGCGAAGGGCGGCCGGATCAACCTGACCCTGCGGGTGGTCGACTAGCGGCCCGCGCCCCAGCTCAGCGAGATGTGGCGGCCGGTGTAGTATTCGGCGATCAGCCCGATCATCACGCAGGCGATGGTGACGTAGATCGGATACATCAGCGATGTGTAGTGCGGCGAATAGTTCACGAAGACGAAGCCGCGTGCCTGGTCGATGGTGTGGTACAGCGGATTCCAACTGAAATAGCCGCGCAGCTTCGCAGGCAGGCTGTTGGCCAGGAACATCTTGCCAGAGGCGACCATGTTCGCCCGCATGAAGATCGTGGTGGCGATCCCCACGATCTCGGGCTGCCAGGGCTTGGCCGCACGGAAGATCAGCCCGATCCCGACGCCGCTGAGCCAGGCGACCAGGATCATCCCCAGCGCGGCCACCGGGTATTCGATGTCGATCTCGTGGTTGAAGCCGACGTAATAGACGCCCAGCACCACCGCCATCGACAGGATCTGGATGTAAAGCGTTCCGATCGCCGCTGCCGCGATGGCCACGATCGGGTTCATCGGCGCGTGTTTCATCATGGCCGATGTCGCGCTGTCGGCCGAAGCCACCGCCCCCAGCGCCCGGACATGGGTGAAATACAGGAACACCCCCGACATGATGTAAAGCACGAAGTCGCCCCGCACCCGCATCGATGTCAGGCCAAGCACGCCATACATGACGTAGAAGACGATGATCATCATCGCCGTCTGCATGATGTTCAGCACCAGCCCGATGATCGCATTGCCATGCGTCTTGCGGATATTGCGCACCGAGGCGTGGTAGATCAGCTCCAGCTGGCCGAACAGCAGGCTCAAGGTCGAGACGCGGGCGTGGGTGCTGAACATGCGGCAATCGATCCGGAACGCAGGTGCGGTGCAACGCTTAGTCTACCGGCCAATCTTGCCCAATTGAAGGCAATCGACCATACGGATCGCGTTGCATTCGATGGAAATCGCGCCGACCACCGCGGCACAGCAGGAGCATGACATGGACCACGACCGCCTTGAACAGATCATGCGGCGGCTTGCGCTCGAGGCCGGCGACCGGATCATGGAGATCTATGCCGCCCCCGATTTCGACGTGCGCGCCAAGTCCGACGACAGCCCGGTGACCGCCGCCGACGAGGCCGCCGACGCGCTGATCTCGGCCGGGCTGCGCGCGGCCTTCCCCGATGTGCCGCTGGTCACCGAGGAACAGGCCGCCAGCCATGCGCAGGCGGTCCGGACCTTCCTGATCGTCGACCCGCTCGACGGCACCAAGGAATTCGTGCAGCGCCGCGGCGATTTCACCGTGAACATCGCCTATGTCGAAGACGGCGTGCCGATCCGCGGCGTGGTCTATGCCCCGGCCAAGGGGCGGCTGTTCTACACCCGCGCCGATGGCGTGGCGGTCGAGGAAACCGGCGCCTTCGCCAAGGACGCCGCCGGGCCCCGGCAGCCCCTGCGCGTCGCCACCCCCGACAACGCCGCGCTGATGGTCGTGGCCTCGAAATCCCACCGCGATCAGGCGACGGATGACTACATCGGCCTTTATGCGGTGAAGGACATGACCTCGGCGGGCTCGTCGCTGAAGTTCTGCCTTGTGGCCACCGGCGAGGCCGACCTCTACCCCCGCCTTGGCCGCACGATGGAATGGGACACCGCCGCGGGCGATGCCGTGCTGCGCGGCGCCGGCGGCCATGTCGTGCGGTTCGACACCCATGAACCCCTTGCCTACGGCAAGTCGGGCTTCGCCAATCCGTTCTTCATCGCCTATGCTCCGGGCGTCGACCTGAAGAGAGCCTGATGCCCGTCCTCATCGCCATCCCCGCCCGCTACGCCTCGACCCGCTACCCGGGCAAGCCGCTGGTGCCGTTGCGTGGCCCCGATGGCGTGGCAAAGACCCTGATCCGCCGCAGCTGGGAAGCCGCGATGGCCGTCAGCGGCGCAAACCGCGTGGTCGTCGCCACCGACGACGACCGCATCCGCGCCGAGGCCGAAAGCTTTGGCGCCGAGGTGGTGATGACCTCGGACACCTGCCAGAACGGTACCGAGCGCGTGGCCGAGGCCTATGACCGGCTGGGCGGCGGCTTCGACATCGTCGTGAACCTTCAGGGCGATGCCCCGCTGACGCCGCCGTGGTTCGTCGAAGACCTGGTGGCGGGGCTGCGCGCCGACCCGGTGGCCGAGGTCGCCACCCCGGTCCTGCGCTGCGATGGCCGGGCGCTGAACGGCTTTCTTGACGACCGCAGGGCGGGTCGCGTGGGCGGGACCACCGCCGTCTTCGGGCGGGACCGCAAGGCGCTCTACTTCTCCAAGGAAGTGATCCCCTATACGCCTGCCCGCTACCCCGATGACGCCGAGACGCCGGTGTTTCACCACGTCGGCGTCTATGCCTACCGCCCCTCGGCGCTGGCGGCCTATCCGCGCTGGGAGGCGGGGCCGCTGGAACGGCTGGAAGGGCTGGAACAGCTTCGCTTCCTCGAACGCGAACGCCCCGTCCTCTGCGTCGAGGTCCAGGCGCGCGGGCGACAGTTCTGGGAACTGAACAACCCCAGCGACGTGCCCAGGATCGAGGCGATGCTGGCTGCGATGGCGGCCGGATGACGGCAGGCGCGGTCAGCGTCATCATCGTCAGCCGGGGCCGCCCGAAGGACCTTCTGCGTTGCCTGACCGCGCTGCGCTACCAGACCCTCCGCCATTTCGAGGTGGTGGTGGTCACCGACCCGACAAGCATGGCCGCCCTGCGCGCCAGCCCGCTCTTTCCCGGCCTGAAAGCCGTGGCATTCGACGAGGCCAACATCAGCGCCGCCCGCAACATCGGCATCGACCATGCCGCGGGCGAGATCCTGGCCTTTCTCGATGATGACGCGATCGCCGAGCCGCCCTGGCTTGACCGCCTCGTTGCGCCCTTCGCGACCCATGACATCGCCGCGACCGCCGGCTGGGTGCGCTCGACCAACGGGTTCGACTATCGCTGGCGCGGCGACTGGATCCTGCCCTGGGGCGAATTGCGCGCCTTCGTCTCTGACGGTGTCCAGGTCTTCGGCCCCGACCATCCGTACCCGGTGCTGACCATCGGGGCCAATTGCGCCTTCCGCCGGGCAGCGCTGGTCGGAATCGGCGGGTTCGACCCCAATTTCCGCATCGGACTGGACGATGCCGATGTGAACATGCGCCTGACGCGCGCCGGGCAACGCATGGCCATCGTCGCCGCGGCGCAGGTCCACCACATTCCGGCCGCCGGGCCCTATCGCAACGCGCGCCGTGTGCCGCTGACGCTGGAACAGGGCGGCGCGTCCTTCGGCTGGTGGTTCACCAAATACGCGCGCCCCGAGCACGAGTTCGCCCCGATCCGCCGCTTCATGCGCGACACGGTGCTGGCCAACCGGATCCGGCGCGGCCATCTGGATGCGGCCACCGCCGACCGCCTGGCCGAAGGCTTTGCCCGCGGCTTTGCCGAGGGGCGGGGGCGGGCGCCCGTGCCGGTGTCCTTCGCGCCCGTCCCGCCCGCCTTCCATCCATTCCCGACCCTTGCGGTGCCGCCGGGCCATACCGTGCTGTCCGGCCGCCCCTGGAGCCGCCGGAGGCTTTTCGCCGAGGCCGCCGCCCGCGCCGCGCGGGGCGAGGTGGTGACGGTCCTGATCCTGTCGCCCACCGCGCTCTACCACCAGCGGCGCTATCACGATCAGGGCTTCTGGACCCAGCAGGGGGGGCTGTTCGGCCGGTCGCGCCGCAGCGACCCCCTGCTGCGATGGTATCGCTTTTCGTCCCGCGTCGCGCGCGAGACGGCCGATCTGGCGCCGATGCGCCTGCCGCGGGGATGACGGCGCCGCATCGGCGGGCTTCAGCCGATTTTCGTCGCCGCCCAGCGCCAAAATGTTACAATTTCGGCAGATTTCGAATGCAGGGCCCTTCCGGCATTTGACGAAGTTGACCACTATGTCAAAACCCATCGCAACCCGAGGCGATCCCTCCGCACAAGGGTGCGGGGGTGACAGGATTGGAAAAGGCATGAAGCGCAAAGTAACGAAAGCGGTGTTTCCGGTTGCGGGCCTTGGGACCCGGTTTCTTCCGGCAACCAAGTCGATTCCCAAGGAAATCATGACCTTGGTCGACCGGCCGCTGATCCAGTACGCGATCGACGAGGCCCGCGCGGCGGGGATTACCGAATTCATCTTCGTGACCGCACGCGGCAAGAGCGCGCTGGAAGACTACTTCGACGAGTCGCCCGAACTGGAAACCAGCCTGAAGAAGGGCAACAAGACCGCGCTGCTGGAAACCCTGCGCAACACCTACATGGATTCCGGCACCATCGCCTATGTCCGCCAGAACCGCGCCCTGGGTCTGGGCCATGCGGTCTGGTGCGCCCGCCGCCTGGTGGGCGACGAGCCCTTCGCGGTGATCCTGACCGATGACGTGATCGCGGCCGAAAAGCCCTGCCTGCAACAGATGGCCGAAGCCTATGCCGAAACCGGCGGCAACATTGTCGCGGCAATGGAAGTGGCGCCGGAAAAGGCGTCGGCCTACGGCGTGCTGGACGTGGCCGAGGACATGGGCTCGCTTGTGCGGGTCAAGGGCATGGTCGAGAAACCGAAGATGGAGGACGCGCCCTCCAACCTCGCGGTGATCGGCCGCTATATCCTGTCGCCCTCGGTGATGCAGACGCTGAACCGCGCCAAGGTCGGGGCGGGCGGGGAAATCCAGCTGACCGACGCGATCGCCGAAGAGATCACCGCGGGCAACCCGGTCTACGGCTTCCGCTTCCGCGGGCAGCGGTTCGACTGCGGCTCAAAGGCGGGGTTCCTGCAGGCGACCGTCTCCTTCGGCCTGGCGCGCGAGGAACTGCGTGGCGAGTTCGAGCAGTATCTGCACGAAACCATCGCCGTCCTGAAGGCGGCGCAGTAACCGCCGGGGGCAGGGGCTGTGCCGTCCGCGCGGCTCCTTGACCTGTCCCGGCTGATCTCGCGCGTGGGGCGTGGCCCGCTGACCGGCATCGACCGGGTCGAGCTTGCCTATCTGGCAGCACTCATGGCGGCGCCAGAGCCGCTCTTTGCGCTGGTACGCGTGGCGGGTGGCTTCGCCCTTCTGGCGCCCGCCGCCACCGCCACCCTGCGGGACCATCTGACCGGGCAGGCCCCCTGGGGCCGCCCCGACCTGCTGGCCC
>DAIEJF010000269.1 GCA_027351005.1 Paracoccaceae bacterium
CCCCGCGGCATCCAGCGTCAGCCGCACCCGCAGGGCCGCGGGCCCGGCGATGGCGTCAAGGCAGGCCGCCGCCGCAGCCGCATCGAAGGGCAGGCCGAAGGCGGCGGCGCTGCGCGCCATACGGGCCAGATGCCGGGCGCGGCGGGGAAAGCCGGTACCGGGCCGGAAGCCCAGCGTCTCGATCAGGGCGAAGGCGGCGCGTTCTGGCTCAGCGGGGGGGCGAAGCGGGTCTTCCACAGGGCTTCCTCATATTCGGCGGCGGCGGTGCTGTCATGGACCACCCCGCCGCCCACGTTCAGCCGCGCAGTGCCATCGCCGGGCAGCACCAGCGTGCGGATCGCCACGCTGAAGGTGCTGGCGCCGTCAGGGGCCATCCAGCCGATCGCCCCACAATAGGCGCCGCGCGGCGCGGGCTCCAGCGTGCGCAGGATTTCCATCGCGCGGATCTTCGGCGCGCCGGTGATCGAGCCGCAGGGAAAGAGCGCGCCGAAGAGATCCGCCACCGGGCAACGCCCGCCCAGATCGGCGGTGATGCGCGAGGTCATCTGGTGGACGCTGGCATAGGTTTCCACCCGAAAGAGGTCCGGCACCCGCACCGAGCCCACGCGGGCGATGCGCGACAGGTCATTGCGCAGCAGGTCCACGATCATCAGGTTCTCGGCCCGGTTTTTCGGGTCGGCGGCCAGCCAGTCGCGCCGCGCGGCATCGCGCGCGGGGTCGGGGTCGCGCGGCTGGGTGCCTTTCATCGGCCGCGCCTCGATCCGGCCCGCGGCGTCGGTGCGGAAGAACAGTTCGGGCGAGCGCGACAGCAACAGGGGCCCGCCCAGATCCACGAACGCGCCATGCGGCACAGGCTGGCGGGCCCGCAGCGCGGCGTAAAGCGCCCGCGGATCGCCGGTCATCTGCGCGGTCAGCGGGAAGGTCAGGTTGGCCTGATAGATGTCACCCGCCCCGATAAAGGCATGCACAGTGTCGAAAGCGGCCCGGTAGCGGGCGAAATCCCAGCCGGGGACAAAGGCGGACAGGCTGAAGGGCCGGCCTTCGCGCGGGTCGGGACGCAGAGGCTGCGGAGTGTCGAAGACCCCGAAATCCAGCAGCGGCACGCGCTGCCCGGCGGGCATCAGGGGCGCGAGCCGGTCGGTCAGGGCATAGCCCAGCTCGTAGCTGGCATAGCCCGCAAGCCAGCGGCCCGCGGCGCGCGCAGCCTCCATCGCGGCGAAGGCGGGCGCGACCTCGGCCGCGGTGTCGGCGCGGATCAGCGCGCGCGGCGCAATGAAGGCCGTGCCGCCGTCCAGCGGGCCGCCATCGAACAGCACCTGTGCCTGATCCATCCCCGCGCCCCCGGCCCCTGGCACCCGTCATAGGCCCGCGCCGCCCCGCGCGCCGGGGCAAAAGCGGCGGGCCGGGGCAAGCAAGCGGCATCGCGGGACGAGGGAGGGCGGGGCGCCATGCCTGCGGCGAAACCGCCCTTTCCCCGCGCCCGGCTTTGGCCTATCAGGGGCGCCATGTCGGGCCTGTTTCGCCTTCGGCTGATCGGGGTTCTGCTGGCCGTGGTGATGGGCCTCGGCGGGGCGGCATCGCCTTTTGCGCAGCGCATGGCCACGCTGGACGATCTGGTGATCGCACAGGCGATGCAGGCGGGGGCGCAGGCGTCGGATTTCTGCGGCAAGGATGGCAAGGCGCTTCTGTCCGGCGTGACGGCCCAGATGGCCCATGCGGCCGAAGCCGCGCTGCCGCCGCATTGCCCGGCGATGTCGCTGCTGCCCCGCGGCGCGGTGGTCGCCGCCCTGCTGCCCGAGCCGCCGCTGATGGCGCGCCGGACGTTCGACCCCGGAACAGGCAGCCGCGCGCCACCTGTCGGCTGATCGCGCCGCCGCCCTGCCGCGCCCTGCGTGGGCGGGCCACTCGATCCTTGCTGTATCAGATCCTGCGGGCCAGACCCGCCATCGTGCCAGAGCCGCACGACCGTCTGTGCCCCGCGCATCCTCCTTGAAAGGAGCCCCGAATGACCTTTCTTCGTGCCCTTGCAGTCGGCCTTGCGCTGGCCGGCCTGCCGCTGGCCGCCACGGCCGACATGCTCAAGACCGGCGCCAGCGTCGATCTGGGCCCGCTGGTGATCTCGCACGGGTTCGCCCGCGCGACCCTGCCGCATGCCCCGGTGGGGGGCGGGTTCTTCACCGTGCAGAACACCGGCAGCATCGACGACCGGCTGATCGGCGCCGCCGCAGCGGTGGCGGGACGGACCGAGGTGCATGAGATGTCGATGGACGGCAGCGTGATGAAGATGCGGGCGCTGAAGGACGGCCTGCCGATCCCCGCGGGCCAGACGGTAGAGCTGAAGCCCGGCGGCTATCACGTCATGTTCATGGACCTGAAGGCCCCGCTGAAGGAAGGCGACACGGTCAACGTGACGCTGACCTTCGAGAAGGCGGGCATGGTGGTGGTGCCGCTGGTCGTGGGCGCCCCCAACGCCGGGGCCGGAGGCGGCATGGGCGGGATGAAGATGGAGAACGGCGGCTCGGGCGCGCTGATGCCCGCGCCGGGGATGCCGCTGACCCCGGCCTTGCCCGATGCCGCCAGCGCGCCGGTGGCGGGCTGATGGCCCGGCGGCTGCGTCTGGCGCTGGCCGGCCTTGCCCTGGCGGCCCTGGCCGCGGTGGGCATCCGGGTCTGGCTGGCCCCGCACCTGACCGACCGGATCGCCGACAGCTTCGGGCAGGGCGACTACCGGCTGGAAACCACCGCAGGCACGCCCTTCACCGCGGCAAGCCTGAAGGGCGCGCCCTCGATCGTGTTCTTCGGCTATACCCATTGCCCGGATGTCTGCCCCACGACGCTGGGCGACATCGCGACCTGGCAGGACGCGCTGGGGGAAAAGGCCAAGGGGCTGCGGGTCTTCTTCATCACCGTGGACCCCGAACGCGACACGGGTGCGGTGCTGAAGGACTATCTGTCCTGGTTGCCCGGCGCGGTGGGCGTGACCGGCAACCGCACCGAGATCGACAAGGCCATCAAGGCCTTTCACATCTATGCCCGGAAGATCCCTGATGAGGGCGGCGGCGGTGGCTACAGCTACGACCACACCGCCTCGGTGCTGCTGTTCGACGCGCGGGGCCACATGACCGAGCCGGTGGGCTATGGCGTGCCCGAGGCGAACGCGCTGGCGGCGCTGCACCGGCTGCTGGACGGGGGCTGAGCGCGGGGCGGCGCTCAGGCGGAAAGCAGGCCCGCCAGCGCGGCCAGCGCCACCACCGCCCAGGGCGGCACCTTGCCCGACACCAGCGCGGCAAAGCCCGCGACGGCCAGCGCGACATCCACCGGCCGGTAGACCGCGCTGGTCCAGACCGGATCGTAAAGTGCCGCCGCCAGGATGCCCACCACGGCGGCGTTGGCGCCCCGCATCGCCGCCTGCGCGGCCGGGCGCCGCCGCAGCCCGTCCCAGAACGGCAGGACGCCCGCCACCAGCAGAAGCCCGGGCAGGAAGATCCCCGCCAGCGCCACCAGGGGCCCGGCCAACCCCGGCGCCGCCACCGCGCCCAGGTAGGCCGCGAAGGTGAACAGCGGCCCCGGCACCGCCTGCGCGGCGCCATAGCCCGACAGGAAATCGCCCGGACTGACCCAGCCCGGCGCCACGACCGAGGCCTGCAACAGCGGCAGCACCACATGGCCGCCACCGAAGACCAGCGCGCCCGAACGGTAGAAGGCCGCAAACAGCGGCCAGAGCCCCCCGCCCATGCCGCTCAGCGCGGCCAGCAGCAGGGCGGTGAAGACGGCAAGGCAGGCGATGCCCGCCGCCCGGCCGATGGGCTGCGGCAGGTGCCCCGTGGGCACCGGCCCCGCCGCGCGGCAAAGCACAAGCCCCGCCGCGGCCCCCAGCGCGATGGCCGCGATCTGAAGGAACGCGGGCCCGCCCGCGGCCATCAGCCCGCCCGCCGCCAGCGCGATCGCGGCGCGCGGACGGTCGGGCGCGAGGCTGCGCGCCATGCCCCAGACCGCCTGGGCGACCACCGCCACTGCGGCAAGCTTCAGCCCGTGCAGCACCGCCTGCCCGCTATCCCCCGCAAAGAACGACGCGCCGCGGGCGAAGGCCACCAGCAGGATCGCCGAGGGCAGGGTAAAGCCCGCCCAGGCCGCGAGCCCGCCAAGCGGCCCCGCGCGCATCAGCCCCAGCGCGAAGCCCACCTGGCTGGAGGCCGGGCCCGGCAGGAACTGGCAGAGCGCCACGAGATCGGCGAAGCCTTCCTCGCTGATCCAGCGGCGGCGCTGCGCCAGATCGGCGCGGAAATAGCCCAGATGCGCCACCGGCCCGCCGAACGAGGTCAGCCCCAGCCGCAGGAAGGCCAGGAACACCTCGGCCACGCTGCCTCGTTCTGCCATCCGTTTTCCCCTTGGCGCGCCTTGCGTGGCGCCTGTTTTCGGCCCCCCGGCATGCTGCCGCAAGCGGGGCTGCGGAAAAATCGACATCGGTGCTGAAACTTTCCGCGCGGGGGCTGCGTAGCTTTCGGCATGGATCACGACGATCCGGACACCAGCGAGAAAGGAACCCTTCATGTCGCTCAAGATGTCTGCCTTCGCCGCCGCGGCCGTTGTCGCTTCGACCGCCTTCGCCGCCTTTGCCAACCCGATGGTCGGCGGCGCGCCGATGTATGCCACCAAGAACATCGTCGAGAACGCCGTGAACTCGAAGGATCACACGACGCTCGTCGCCGCGGTGAAGGCCGCGGGGCTGGTCGACACGCTGGAGGGCAAGGGCCCCTTCACCGTCTTCGCGCCCACCAACGAAGCCTTCGCCAAGCTGCCCGCGGGCACCGTCGACACCCTGCTGAAGCCCGAGAACAAGGCCCAGCTGGTGAAGATCCTGACCTGCCACGTCGTCGCCGCCGATGACATGTCCGCCGCCATCAAGGAGATGGTGAAGAAAGACGGCGGCATGGCCAAGATCAAGACCGTGGGCGGCTGCATGCTGACCGCGATGGAAAAGGACGGCATGCTGGAGCTGAAGGACGAAAAGGGCGACGTGGCCAAGGTCACCATCGCCGACGTGCAGCAGTCGAACGGCGTGATCCACGTCATCGACACGGTGCTGCTGCCCGCAAGCTGAGCGGGCCTGCCGGGCCGAACCGGGGCCGCCCTTCCGGGGGCGGCCCTTCGTCATTTGAAAGGAAGACCCCCGATGGACAATCTAATGAACCTTGCCGGGCGCGTCCTGATCGCGTTA
>DAIEJF010000270.1 GCA_027351005.1 Paracoccaceae bacterium
GGGGGCCCCGACCGGCGTCACCTCTGCCACCAGCGTGGGCGGGAAGGCGCCGTCGATCTCGCGGGCCGCGATGCGCCGCCCGCGGATCTTGTTGGACACGTTTCCCCCGTGCACGATCTGCATCCAGCCCCCCGCGCCGCCGATCTGCCGCACGGTGCCATGCCGCGCCAGATCCATGTGCTGGATCGACGGCGCCGTCACCACCTCGGCCCCGTAGGGCGCCAGGTAGCTGAAGAACGCGTTCGAACGGTGCGCCAGCCGGTAAAGCCGCCCGCGCCCCAGAATGAAACCGTTGGTAAAGTTGTAGCCGCCCGGCGCGCAGCCCGCGGCCTCGACTGCCGCCTGCACCCGCTCGACATGGTCGAGCGCCAGCGCGTCGTCATTGTCAAGCCGGGTGGTCAGCAGGTGGTCGGGCGCAAAGTCGAAGGTTTCGCGGATCGAGCGGGGCCAGCCCGAGGCCGGGAAGAGCCCGGTGAAATAGGGGATGAAGGGAAACTGCCGCTGGCAGGCCGCGATGCGGTCGCGGAACTCGGGCGGCGTCGCGTCGTCGAAATAGATCACCCAGTGAAACCGGCGGCTCGTCTGCTCCGCGACCGAGGGCAGGCAATAGCGTTCGAACAGCGCGAACCGCTCGGCCAGCCAGCCCGGCCGGTTGCGGATGGCACTTTCGCGTCCCGGCGTCGCCAGGTTGAAGCGCGTCATCAGCACATGTTCGTAGCGCGCGCCCATTCCGGTGATCCGCCATTGCCCATCCGGCACAGGCTTAGCGCGTTTCCGATTCGCCCGCCAAGCACCCTTGCGTCGGGCGGGTTGTGGGCCGTGCGGAAACGCCACAGCCGGGCCATTTCCCTTGCGGAAACGATCGCCCGCCCGGCCGTGGTCGGCAGGCGTCAGGCCGCGCCTGCACCGCCGCGAAGGCATTAACCTTCCGTCAACCTGCCGCAGCTTCGGCACAATTCCCGGTGATACCGAAGGGCCTCGGGTGGGGGTGTCGGTCGGAGGCAATGTGGCCCCGGCCCGTTGCAATCGGGCGCGGCAGGGTTGTCGTCGCCGGAAAGGGATCGGCAGTGAAGACGCTTTTCCGCGTAATCGCCCTGTCACTCATGGCCGCGGCCCCCGCCCGTGCCGCCACCATCTCGATGACCAGTGGTGGCAGCTATGCGCTGACGCCGGGCAACGCCTACCTCTTTTCGAGCGCGCTCGCGACCAGCAACGCGCCGGGCAAGGTTACCTTCCACCTGACCGCCGACGCCGCAGCCGCCCCCTTTGTCGTCGATGCCAACGTGGGCAGCATCCGCATCTTCGGCAACCTGGTGAACCCGGTGCTGAGCTGGTCCGCCGGCAGTTCCGTTTTGGCCCAGACGGCGCTGACCCCGCTCTACAGCGGCACCACGATCAGCGGCTATACCGGCTCGCTGGCCGAACGGATCACGGCCTCGGTGCTCAGCCAGACCCTGACGCTCAGTTGGGGCAAGGTGACCGGGTCGACCTATCTGGCGCTGTCGGTCACCACGGTGCCGATTCCGACGACCCTGGCCATGTTTGCCACGGGGCTTGGCGTGCTTGTCCTGATCCGCCGTCGTGGCCGCGCCGCTTCCGCCTGACCGGCAGCCTATACCAACCGCCGCAGCACGGGTGCCAGCGCCTGCGCGATGTCGGCATGGGCCGCAGCCCCCGGAAGCCCGATCGCCGTGGCCGGGTCCAGCGAAGCGTCGTTCAGCCGTTCGGCCCCGGCGCTGCGCTCGGAATGCCTTTCCACCGCCTCGACGCAGGCCGCCGCCGCCTGTGCCGCCTGTTCCAGCGACGGCCGGTCCACCAGCAGGGGTTCAAGGTCCAGCCGCGGCGGAGCCCCGGCGGGCGGCGGCGCATCCGCCCCGATCCAGAGCAGCACCGCGGGCCGCTCGACCAGGTGCAAGAGCTGGCGCGTGCGGATCAGCCAGGTTGCCCGCAGTTCGTCGACCACCGAGGCGAAGCGCTGGGGCGACAGCCTCTGAAGGGTCGACAGCATGTGGCGGGTGAAGTTGAACTCGGCAAAGTCCACCTCACGAAACAGAGCGCGCAGCGGCGGCGCGGCGCGCAGGAACCGGTCGTTGCGGCGCGGATGCACTGCATAGAACCGGTTGGTCATGTTCTGCGCCCCCAGCGCCTGCACCACCACGACCCGCGCCCCGCGGCAGATTTCCAGCACGTCAGGATCGTTCAGAAACGCATCTACCCCGGCATTCACGCAGCCCAGGTTCACCATCCGCAGCCCCGTGGCGGCGCCGATCAGCGCGGGCCAGGGACGCTCGACCAGCCGCCCGTAGGTTTCGGTGCCCCCCAGCACGGCGACATAGGCGCCATCCAGCCGCTGCGGCGGCCCGCGGAATACCAGTTTCGACGCGCCATAGCGACATGGCGAATAATTCAGGGCGCTTTCGCCCAGCCGTTCGTAGGCCATTGCTCCCACCGTTCTTCGACTCACCCATGCGAGAGCCTGCGCCTTGGGTCTTTCCAAACTCCTAAACCGCAATTTTGAGCCGAACTTTCAATGTCTCGCGGCCTTGCGCCCGTGCCGCGCCGCCGCATAGGATGGCCGCCGCAAGCGAAGGGAGTCGGCGGCATGGAAATCCGGCAGGTCGGCGTGGTCGGCGCGGGGCAGATGGGCAATGGCATCGCACATGTCTTCGCGCTGGCGGGCTACGATGTTCTGCTGACCGACATCAGCCAGACGAGCCTCGACAAGGCGCTGTCGACCATCGACCGCAACCTCGAGCGTCAGGTCCAGCGCGGCAAGATCGGCGCCGAGGTCAAGGCCGCCGCCCTGGCGCGCATCCGCACCACGCTGAAACTGGCGGACCTGGGCCCGAGCGACCTGATCATCGAGGCCGCGACCGAGCGCGAGACGGTGAAGCAGGCGATCTTCGAGGATCTGCTGCCGCATCTGAAGCCGACGACGATCCTGACCTCGAACACCTCGTCGATCTCGATCACCCGCCTGGCCAGCCGCACCGATCGGCCGGAAAAGTTCATGGGGTTCCACTTCATGAACCCGGTGCCGGTGATGCAGCTGGTGGAACTGATCCGCGGGATCGCCACCGACAAGGAAACCTACCAGACGCTGCTGGGCGTGGTGAACGCACTGGGCAAGACCGCGGCCAGCGCCGAGGATTTCCCCGCCTTCATCGTGAACCGGATCCTGATGCCGATGATCAACGAGGCGGTCTACACGCTCTACGAGGGCGTGGGCTCGGTGAAGTCGATCGACGAGTCGCTGAAGCTTGGGGCCAACCACCCGATGGGGCCGCTGGAACTGGCGGATTTCATCGGGCTGGATACCTGCCTTGCCATCATGAACGTGCTGCACGAGGGGCTTGCCGACACCAAGTACCGGCCCTGCCCGCTTCTGGTGAAATATGTCGAGGCGGGCTGGCTGGGCCGCAAGACCCAGCGCGGCTTCTACGACTACCGGGGCGAGACGCCGGTGCCGACACGCTAGGCGGCCCGCGGCCGGGGGCGCTGCCCCCGGACCCCCGGGATATTTGCGGACCGAAAATGGGGTGGCGATGACACGGACACTTCTGTCGCTGGGGCATGGCTATTCGGCCCGGGCGCTGGCGGCGCGGCTGATGGCGCAGGGCTGGCGGGTGATCGGAACCACGCGCAGCCCCGACAAGGCCGAGCGTCTGCGCGCCGAGGGGGTCGAGCCGCTGATCTGGCCGGGGAACGACCTTGGCCCGGCGCTGGCCGCGGCCACGCATCTGCTGAGCTCGGTTGCGCCCGATGCGGCGGGCGACCCCGTGCTGCGGGCGGACGGCGCGCGGATCGCGGCCTCGGGGGTCGTGTGGGCAGGCTACCTGTCGACCACCGGGGTCTATGGCGACCGGCAGGGCGGCTGGGTCGACGAGGGATCGGCCCTGACCCCGGCCACCGAACGCGGGCGCGCCCGGGTGGCGGCCGAGGCTGCCTGGCGCGCGACAGGGCTGCCGCTGCACATCTTCCGCCTGGCCGGCATCTACGGCCCCGGCCGCGGCCCGTTCGAGAAGGTCCGCGACGGCAGCGCGCGGCGCATCCTGAAGCCGGGCCAGGTGTTCAGCCGCATCCATGTCGAGGATATCGCCCAGGTGCTGGAGGCCTCGATCGCCCGGCCCAATCCGGGCGCCGTCTACAACCTCTGCGATGACGACCCCGCCCCGCCCGAGGATGTGCTGTCGGAGGCCGCGCGGCTGCTTGGCCTGCCCGAGCCGCCGGCAGTACCCTATGACCCGGCCACCCTGTCGCCGATGGCCGCGAGCTTCTATGCCGAAAGCAAGCGGGTCAGGAACGACCGGATCAAGACCGAGCTGGGCGTGCGCCTGCGCTATCCCGACTATCGCGCGGGGCTGGCTGCGCTGCTGGCCGAGGAGACCCGTTCCAGCACATAGCCCCGGCTGGTCGAGGGGCCGAGCCGCGGGTGGGTGGCGATCGTATGGGCGAGCGAGGGGATCTGCCAGCTGTCCAGCACCCGGTAGCCCGCCGTCGCCAGTTCGGCCTCGAAGGCGGCACGGGCGCGGATCTGGTAGGGCACACGCGCCGCGCCGATCTGCTCCAGCGTGGTGACGGCGGCGCCGTCGCGCGTGGCGACCTTGTTCAGGATGAGATGCGCGGGTGGGGCGGGCAGGCGGCCAAGGAAGGCCGCGAAGGGCTCGTCGAGGTATTGCAGAAGCCCCGATGCCAGCAGCAGATCCACCCCCGCCAACCCGTCGAACGTCTCGGTGAAGCGGATCGCCGCGGGCAGGTGCCCCGCCGCCTGCCGGGTGCGGGCGGCGCGGATGATGGCGGGCAGGTCGTAGACGGTCCAGTCCAGCGCGCCAAGGTCGAGCAGGCGGGAAAAGGCGATATGCTTGGTGCCCAGATGCCCGCCCGCGTCCAGCACCCGAAGCCCCGGCCGCGCCAGCCGCGAAAGCCACAGGATCACCGGGTAATCCCAGAGCGCGACCTGCGCCATCTCGGCGAAGGTGACATCGACGATGGCGTCATGGTCATATCCCGCCAGCCGCGTCTTGGGCACCGCGGCCAGCGCCGTGGCGGGGTCGGGGTAGGCCCCCGCAAAGCGCGGCGCGCGGCCTGCAAGCACCCTGGCGCGGGCCAGCGCGGCCGACAGGCCAAGCCGCATCTCGCGCCGCACGCGTCCTGCCATTCCCACGTCCTGCCCCTTCCTGTTCGGGCCAGCCTAGATGGCGGGGGCGGCGGGCGGAAGCGGGGCGGCCGGGGAAAATGCGGCGGGATTGTTGAGGGCGGGCGCTACGCGCGTTTGCCCACCACGGCCACGCCCAGAACCTCGAGCACCTTCGCCTCGATCTGCGGGGCGTTCATGCCGGCCACGGCGTACATGGCTTCGGGGCTGGCCTGATCGATGAAGATGTCGGGCAGCACAAGGCTGCGGAACTTCAGGCCGCGGTCGAAGGCGCCCTCTTCGGCCAGAAGCTGCGCCACATGGCTGCCGAAGCCGCCGATTGCGCCCTCTTCCACGGTGATCAGCGCCTCGTGCCCCGCGGCGAGCCGCAGGATCAGCTCGCGGTCGAGCGGCTTGGCAAAGCGGGCATCGGCCACGGTGGGCGAGATGCCCCGGGCGGCCAGCGCCTCGGCGGCCTTCTGCACCTCGCTGAGGCGGGTGCCGAAGGACAGCAGCGCCACCCGGGCGCCCTCGCGGATGATCCGGCCACGGCCGATCTCAAGTGGCACGCCGCGGGTGGGAAGTTCGACCCCCACGCCCTCGCCTCGCGGGAAGCGGAAGGCGATCGGGCCTGCGTCATGCGCGGCGGCTGTGGCGACCATGTGGACCAGCTCGGCCTCGTCGGCGGCGGCCATCACCACCATGCCGGGCAGGTTCGCAAGGAAGGCCACGTCGAAGGCGCCCGCATGGGTCGCGCCATCGGCGCCCACCAGCCCGGCCCGGTCGATGGCAAAGCGCACCGGCAGGCGCTGGATCGCCACGTCATGCACGACCTGGTCGTAGCCGCGCTGCAGGAAGGTGGAATAGAGCGCGCAGAAGGGCTTCATGCCCCCCGCGGCAAGGCCCGCCGCAAAGGTCACGGCATGCTGTTCGGCGATGCCCACGTCGAAGCAGCGCTTGGGAAAGCGTTCGGCAAAGAGGTTCAGCCCGGTGCCATCGGGCATCGCCGCGGTGATCGCGACGATCCGGCCATCGGCCTCGGCCTCTTTCAGCAGCGCCTGGGCGAAGACCTTTGTGTAGCTTGGCGCGTTGGACGGCGCCTTGGCCTGGACCCCGGTCAGCACGTCGAACTTGGCCGTCGCATGGCCGCGGTCGGCCGCCTCTTCGGCGGGGGCGTAGCCTTTGCCCTTGCGGGTCAGAACATGGATCAGGATCGGCCCGGTGGCACGCGCCCGCGCGGTGCGCAGCACGGGTAGAAGCTGGTCCAGATCGTGCCCGTCGACCGGGCCGATGTAGCTGAACCCCAGTTCCTCGAACAGCGTCCCCCCCACGGTCATGCCTTTCAGCATTTCCTTGGCCCGGCGTGCGCCCTCCTGAAACGGTTCCGGCAGGAAGCTGACCGCGCCCTTGGCCACGGCCTTCAGGTCCTGGAACGGGGCCCCGGCATAAAGCCGCGAGAGATAGGACGACAGCGCGCCCACGGGCGGCGCGATCGACATCTCGTTGTCGTTCAGGATGACGAAGAGCCGCTTTTTCAGGTGGCCTGCGTTGTTCATCGCCTCGAAGGCCATGCCCGCGCTCATCGCGCCGTCGCCGATCACCGCGATGGCATCGCCCACGTCCGCAGCCCCAAGGTCGCGCGCGCAGGCAAACCCCAGGGCGGCCGAGATCGAGGTGGACGAATGCGCCGCCCCGAACGGGTCATAGGGGCTTTCCGACCGCTTGGTGAACCCCGACAGCCCGTCCTTCATCCGAAGCGTGCGGATGCGGTCGCGCCGTCCGGTCAGGATCTTGTGCGGATAGCACTGGTGCCCCACGTCCCAGATCAGCTTGTCACGGGGCGTGTCGAACACGGCATGCAGCGCCACCGTCAGTTCCACCACGCCAAGGCCCGCGCCAAGATGCCCGCCGGTGACCGACACGGCCGAGATCGTCTCGGCCCGCAATTCGTCGGCCAGCGTCTTCAGCTCACGGTCGCTCAGCGCCTTCAGATCGGCCGGAACCGTCACGCGGTCCAGTGTCGGGGTCTGGGGTCGTTCGGTCATCGGCCGCTCCGGGCGTTACATGTCGCGCGCAATAACGAAGCGGGCACAGTGGCGCAAGGTATCCGCCGCGTCGCCATAGGGCAGCAGGGCGGCCTCGGCGTCCTCGACCAGCGCGCGCGCGCGGTCCCGCGCGCCGTCCAGCCCGAGCAGCGACACGAAGGTCGCCTTGCCGGCCGCCGCATCCTTCTGCAAGCGCTTGCCCGCCTTCGCCGCATCCCCCGTCACGTCAAGGATGTCGTCGGCGATCTGGAAGGCCAGCCCCAGCGCCGTCGCATAGGCGGCAAGCGGCGCGGGATCGGCACCTGCGATCACCGCGCCCGCCTCGGCCGACCAGCGGATCAGGGCGCCGGTCTTGCCGGCCTGAAGCCGGGTGATCTGGGCCAGCGTCAGCGGCGTGGCCGAGGTTTCGGCGGCCATGTCCAGCGCCTGACCCAGCACCATCCCCTGGGCACCCGCTGCACGGGCAAGCCCCGCGACCAGCGCGATGCGCACCTCTGCCGACCCCAGGGCGGGGTCGGAGAGAAGCTCGAAGGCCAGGGTCTGAAGCGCGTCGCCCGCCAGGATCGCGGTCGCCTCGTCCCATTTCACATGGACGGTGGGCTGGCCGCGGCGCAGGTCGTCATCGTCCATCGCGGGCAGGTCGTCATGCACCAGGCTGTAGGCGTGCAGCGCCTCGGCCGCCGCCGCCGCCGCTACCGCCTGATCCGGCGACACCCCGTGCAGCCGCGCGCCTTCCAGCACCAGGAAGCCGCGCAGCCCCTTGCCACCCTGAACCGCGTAGCGCATCGCATCGGTCAGCGGCAGGTCTTCGCGGTGGCCCAGCACGGCCAGCAGATGCGCCTGTACCCGGGCCGCATCCTCGGCCAGAGCGGTGACGAACATCAAAGCCCCTCGGCTGGCACGGTGCCCACCGCGCGCCCCTCGGCGGCGCGGATCAGTTCCACCTTGGCCTCAGCCTCGGCCAGCTTGTCGGCGCAGCGCTTCTTGAGCTGGGCGCCCTGCTCGTAAAGCGCGATCGACTCTTCCAGCGGCACGTCGCCCCGTTCCAACCGGGTCACCACCTGCTCCAGCGCCGCCATCGCCTCTTCGAAGCTCATTTCTGCCACCGGCTTCATCCGCCCCGCTCCTTCAGCACATCGACATGGGCGGCCACGCTTGCCGCCAAGGCGGTCAGATCATATCCCCCCTCGAGTGTCGAGACCACCCGCCCCCCGCAGGTGGCATCGGCCAGGTCACAGATCGCGGCGGTCAGCCAGCGGAAATCCTCTTCGTCCCACATCAACCCCGCAAGCGGGTCGGCCGCATGGGCATCAAACCCGGCCGAAACGATGATGAGGTCGGGGGCGAAGGCCTGTGCCGCGGGCAGGATCTGGCCGCCCCAGGCCCGCCGCATCGCCGCCCCGCCACTGCCGGGTGCCAGTGGCACGTTGAGGATCTGGCCATGCGCCCCGGTTTCATCCGGTGATCCGGTGCCGGGATAAAGCGGCATCTGGTGCGACGAGGCGAAGAACGCCCGGCCTTCCTGCCATAGCAGATCCTGGGTGCCATTGCCGTGGTGCACGTCGAAATCCAGCACCGCCACCCGCGCCAGCCCGTGATGGTCCAGCGCCCGCATGGCGCCGATGGCTGCGGTGCCGAAGAGGCAGAAGCCCATCGGCGTCTCGCGTTCGGCATGGTGCCCCGGCGGGCGGCAGGCCACGAAGGCATTCGCAGCCTTGTCCGCCAGCACCGCATCCACCGCGGCGCAGATGCCGCCCACCGCGTGCAGCGCCGCGGTCAGCGATCCCGGGGAAACCCAGGTATCGGCATCAAGCGCCTGCCCCCCCTGCGCCGGGATCGCGGCCGCGATGCGATCGACATGGGACGCCGGGTGGCAGCGTTCCACCTCGGCCCGTGCGGCCAGCGGTTCGCTCTGCCGGTCAAGCCCGGCCTGGGCGTCCAGCGCAGCCTCGACTGCCTCGATCCGTGCCACCCGCTCGGGGTGGCCCGCCGGGGTCAGGTGCCCCCGGCTTGCGGGATGGGTAAAGACCGCGGTGCCCATGCGCCTCAGCACGTCGTGCCGGGGTGGTGGCGCCCGTGTGGCAGGGCGGCCCGCGCGGGCGCGAGGGGCGGGGTCTTGTGCATCCGGAACCTCCCAAGGGTGACCATCGCCCGATGCTATGCCAGGCGCCGCCGCGCGCCAACCCGGTCTGGCGGCGGGCGCGTCAGTCCGGCGCCAGCATGTAGCCCGATCCGCGCACCGTCTGCAGGTAGCGCGGCTGGCGCGAATCCGCTTCGATCTTGCGGCGAAGGCGGGTGATCTGCACGTCCACCGCCCGTGCGGTGGCTTGCCCGTCGTCCCGCCCGAGGTCGGCCACCAGCTTTTCCCGGCTGACTGCCGCGCCGGGCTGGGCGGCGAAGATCCGCATCAGCTGCGCCTCGGTCGCCGTCAGCCGGATCAACTCGCTGCCCCGCCACAATTCGCCCCGCTCGATCTCGTAGCGTACCGGGCCAAGGTGCAGCACCTTGGGCCCGGTATCGGCCGGGCGCACCGCGGGCGCGCGCCGCAGGATCGCATTGATCCGAAGCAGAAGCTCCTTTGGTTCGAAAGGCTTGGCCAGATAATCATCGGCCCCCGCCTCCAGCCCCTCGATCCGGCTGCCCGTCTCGCCCCGGGCGGTCAGCAGCAGGATGGGTGTGCTTTGACGGGCCCGCAGCGCGCGGGTGAAGCTGATGCCATCCTCGCCGGGCATCATCACGTCCAGCACGATCAGGTCAAAGTCGAGCCCCGCCATCAGCCGCCTGGCATGCGCCGCGTCGCGTGCGGCGGTCACCCAGAAGCCGTTGCGGATCAGGAACTTCTGCAGAAGCCCGCGGATCCTCTCGTCATCGTCCACAATCAGCAGGTGAACATCGGCCTCGCTACTCATGCTCCGGCATCCTTCAGCGTCTGGTACTGGCGCCGCATCTCGGGTTCCATCATCGCCTCAAGCACCTGTCGGAACCCGGCCACCGCCTGTGGCCCTGCCGCGCGGTAGGCCGACCGCATCCGCCCGCGCTGGGCCTCGGACAGCTCGCGCTCCAGCGCGGTGCCCTTCTCGGTCAGGAACAGGTGCCGTTCGCGCTTGTCCTTGCGGCCCACCCGGCTTTCCACCAGCCCGTCGTCGATCAGCGTCCTGAGCACCCGGTTCAGTGACTGCTTGGTGACGCCGAGGATCGACAGCAGGTTGTTCACCGTCGTTCCGGGGCTGCGATGGATGAAGTGCATGGCCCGGTGATGCGCCCGGCCATATTCGTGCCGTTCGAGGATGCGGTCGGGGTCAGCGGTGAAGCCGCGATAAGCGAAGAACATCGCCTCGATCCCCTTGCGCAGTTGGTCGTCGGTCAGGAACAGCAGGCTTTCGCCGCCGCCCGGTCCTGCGCCACCTTCCGCCATGCCGCCGTCCCCCGATCACACCTGCCGTGCCCGTCTTCGATTTTATGTCAGCCTTGTTGACTTTCCAAGAATCAATTGTTACCCGTCCACAGATTTCACGCAATAAAATGTCCGAAACGGACCTATAAAGCGCAACTTTTGAAAATCGACCTGCGGGCTCGGACGGAGGAAGGCATGTCTGACGCTTTTGACGATCGCAACGGCTGGATCTGGATGGACGGCGCATTGGTGCCCTGGCGGCAGGCCACGGTGCATGTGCTGACCCACGCGCTGCACTATGCCTCGGCGGTGTTCGAAGGCGAGCGCAGCTACGGCGGCCGGATCTTCCAGAGCCGCGCGCACAGTGCCCGCCTCATCCGGTCGGGCGACCTGATCGACATGCCGTTGCCCTGGACACTGGACCAGATCGAGGCCGCCAAGGCCGCGCTGCTGCAGGCGAATGGCTGGAGCGATGCCTATGTCCGCGCCATCGCCTGGCGCGCGTCTGGGCTGGACATGGGCGTATCGGCCCGCCGCAATCCGGTGCGGCTGGCGATCGCGGGGTGGTCATGGGCGCCTTATTACGGCGACGCCCGGCTGAAGGGCGCCCGGCTCGACATCGCGAAATGGAAGCGCCCCAGCCCCGAAACCATCCCGTCAGCGGCCAAGGCCTCGGGGCTCTACATGATCTGCACCATGTCGAAACACGCCGCCGAGGCGAAGGGCTGCGCAGACGCCATGATGTTCGACTATCGCGGCCATGTGGCCGAGGCGACAAGCGCCAACATCTTCTTCGTGAAAGACGGCGCGGTCCACACGCCCTTGCCCGATTGCGTCCTGGCGGGGATCACCCGCCAGACCGTCATCGACCTGCTTCGTGCCGAGGGCGTGACGGTGCACGAGCGCCATATCGGCCCGCATGAACTGGAAGGCTTCCAGCAATGCTGGCTGACCGGCACCGCCGCCGAGGTGACGCCCGTTGCCGAAATCGGCCCCTGGCGCTTCGAGGTGGGCGCCCTGGCCCGCCATGTGATCGACCGCTATCAGGCGCTGGTGCGGGCCTGACCCGCGCGCAAGGCTGGCCGCGCGGGGCGGGCTGTCAGTTGGCGTCGCCCCGCTCGATCCGCAGGAACTCGCGCAGCCGCTGGCCGGTATCGCGGCCGGTCGAGGCGGCGCGATGCAGCAGGCGTTCCGCGCGGCCCGGCCGGTTCTCGGCGTGCTCGATCGCCACATAGGCCCGCGTCCGTTCGCCGTCCTTGCCCGCACGGGGCCGGTCGATGATGTGTCTGGCCATGCTGGTCCTCCCCTGGCAGGGCGCCAGTCTAGCATGGACGGGGGCAAAGATCGACCGCCTAGCCGTTCTCGCCTGCGTGAGGGGCGGGAAGCAGCTGGGCCACAAGTCGCGCGGTCGAATGGCCAAGATCCAGCACCATCGCCTGGCCCTTCTGGGTCTCGAGCGTGATCGCCGCCATCAGATGGGTCGCCACGATCAGGTTCAGCGTGCCGGTGAAGGTGGCGGGGCGCGGCTCGCGGTCCAGCCAGCGCGCGGCCATCATCGCGGCGGGCGTGCCACCGAAACAGGCCAGCAACAACAGGGTGCTTTCCGGCACCGGCCATTCATCCGCGGCGCGTCGGCGGGCATCCACGGCATAGAGGAACATCGTCAGACCGTTGACGAACACCAGGTACAGCACAAGCGAAAGCGCCATAAACGCGGGGCTTCCGGGATACATCTGCATGACAGACTCTCCGCAGCGGCTGAATGTTCCGGCGACGGTCCCGCACAATCATGGCGGGAATCTGGCTGCGGTTACGGCATTCTTGCGGCAGGTGTCAGCCGCGCGAGCGCCCAGTCAGCCGCCTCGGCGACCGCGGGATCGGGATCGGACAGATGCGGTGTCGCGGCCGCGGCCAGTGCCGGATCGCCGCTATTGCCGATTGCGTAAAGCACGTTGCGCAGGAAGCGGTCGCGCCCGATCCGCTTGATCGGGCTGCCCGCAAAGCGCGCGCGGAACCCCGCATCGTCCAGCGCCGCAAGCTCGGCCAGTGGCGGCGCCCCGGTCCGGTCGGCATAGCCGATCTCGGCCGCGGCGACGGCGAACTTGTTCCAGGGGCAGACCGCCAGGCAATCGTCGCAGCCATAGATCCGGTTGCCCAGACCCGGCCGCAGCGCGGGGTCCACCGGCCCGCGGTGTTCGATCGTCAGATAACTGATGCAGCGCCGGGCATCGAGCTGGTAGGGCGCCGGGAAGGCCCCGGTGGGGCAGGCATCCAGACAGGCGCGGCAACTGCCGCAATGGTCGGTTTCGGCGGCATCCACCGGCAGTGCCAGCGTGGTGAAGATCGCGCCAAGGAAGATCCAGTTGCCGTGATCGCGCGACACGAGGTTGGTGTGCTTGCCCTGCCAGCCCAGCCCCGCCGCCTGCGCCAGCGGCTTTTCCATCACCGGCGCGGTATCCACGAAAACCTTGATCTCGCCCCCCGCCGCATCGATCAGCCACCGCCCCAGCCGCTTCAGCCGCCGCTTTACCAGGTCGTGGTAATCCTTGCCGCGCGCATAGACGCTGATCGCGCCTTGCCCGCGCGCCCGCGTCGCTGCCAGCGGATCGCCCGCGGGTGTGTAGCTTTCGGCCAGCATGACCACGCTCTGCGCCGCGGGCCAGAGCGCCACGGGATCGACGCGCCAGCCCATGCGTTCGGCCATCCAGCCCATCTGCCCGTGCCGCCCCGCCGCCACATAGGCCGCCAGCCGCGCCGAAGCCTGCGGGATCGCATCGGGACGACAGATGCCCAGCCCGGCGAAGCCCTCGGCCCGCGCCCGGTCTTCCAGCGCCGCGCGAAGGTCGGCGCCCTGCATCGCTGCCCGTTTCATCTTGGTCCAAACATCCCCGGGGCAAGCGGGTGGCAAAGAGCCCCCCGCGACCGCGTCAGAAATCCAGGTCGGCGTAATGCGGCGGTGGCGGAAAGCCTGGCACCTGATCCATCAGCAGGGTCCGGAACGAGGGCCGCGACTTGATCTTGGCGTACCATTCCTTGACGTTGGCATTCCGGTTCCAGTCCACGTCGCTGATGTAGTCCAGGCTCGACAGATGCGCGGCCGCGGCAAAATCGGCCAGCGTCATCACATCCCCCGCCAGCCAGCGGCGCTGATCCAGCAGCCAGCCGAGGTAGTCGAGGTGATACTTGATCCGGGTGGCGCCATACTTGACGTTCTTGGAATCCGGGTAGCCCTGACCGCTGATCTTCTTGTTCACCCGCTCGTACAGCAGGCGCGAGGTGACCTCGTTGTGGAACTTGTCGTCGAACCAGGCGCAGAGGCGGCGCACCTCGTAGCGGTCCTCGGGGGTGCGCGGCATCAGGGCGGGTGTGGGGTGGCGTTCCTCGATCAGCTCGCAGATCGCCTGGCTTTCCGACAGGGTCATCCCCTCCAGCCGCAGCACCGGCACCTTGCCTGCCGGGTTCCGGCGCAGGAATTCCGGCGCCTGTTCCCAGTAGCGTTCCTCGATCAGCTCCACCTCGATCCGCTTTTCCGCAAGCGTCAGGCGCACCTTGCGGCAGAAGGGAGAAAGCGGAACGTGAAAAAGGCGGTTCATCTGAAGGTCGGTCCGGACTGGGGCGGTGGTTCCTCAATGCCCCGCCGCACCGCCGAATTCAATCCTTGAAGCAATCGTCGCGCCCGTCGGCGGCGATGGTGCGCGCACCGTCCACGATCTCTTGCGCACGGCGGCGCAGGAAGGCCCCGGGGTGGGCCGCATTGCGCTGCTTCGGATCCGGCAGCACCGCCGCCAGCAGCGCCGCCTGTCCGCCCGAGATTGCGTCGGGCTCGACCGCGAAGGCCCGGGCCGTCCCGGCCTTCACCCCGAAGGTGCCGGGGCCGAATTCGGCAACGTTCAGGTAGACCTCGAGGATGCGCCGCTTGCCCCAGACCAGTTCGACGATCGGGGTCAGCAGCGCCTCCATCGCCTTGCGGGGCCAGCTGTGGCCTTGCCACAGGAAGACGTTCTTCACGACCTGCTGGCTGATCGTCGATCCGCCGCGGGTCCCGCCTGCCTCGGCCGCCGCGCGGATCGCGGCGATGTCGAAGCCCCAGTGGCGGCAGAAGTTGGCGTCCTCGGCCGCCACGACGGACCGCGCCATGACCGGCGCGATCTTGTCGAAGGGCACCCAGGACTGGTTCACATGGCCCAGCCGCAGCCCTTCGGAAAACATGTAGGGCGTGGTGGGCGGGTTCACGAAGCGGAACACGACGATCAGGAGCAGGAAGACCCCCGCCACCCCCGCAAGCGCCCGCCGCCCCCAGAGCCGGACCGGCGGCCAGAGGCGGCGCAGAAGCGGTGGCGGAGGCGGCGGGGCCTTGCGCCCCTTGCCGCCGGTCTTGCCCTTGCCCTCTGCCGCCGCCATGCGCCCCGTTCCCTGTTGCCCCCCAGACCTAACCCGCCCGCGCGGCAAATGGAAAGGCCGTGTCGCCCGGGCCGGGGCAAACCCGCCGCGCAGATATGGAAAGGCCCCCGCGGCAGGTACCGCGGGGGCCTTCGGATCGCGAGATCGCCCTTGGGGCGCGGGCCTATTCGGCCGGAACCGCCTCGGCCCCTTCGCTCAGCGGGTGGGGCAGGTGGATCAGCATCTCCTTCGGGCAGACCTGAAGGAAATTGGCCCTCTCTGCCGCCCAGTCGGCCAGGATCGCGGCGGCCTTGCGGCTGCCGGTTTCCCGGGCGTGCCGTTCGACCAGCGCCTTCAGCTCGGCCTCCCAATGCGGGTGGCTGACGGCGCAGGTCACCAGCGTCTCGCCGTTGATGAAGTCTTCGGCCACGCCGTCGGGATCATAAAGGTAGGCCATCCCCCCGGTCATCCCGGCGCCGAAGTTGGCGCCGATGCTGCCCAGGATCACCGCCACCCCGCCGGTCATGTATTCGCAGCCGTTCGATCCGCAGCCCTCGATCACCACCTTGGCGCCCGAATTGCGCACGGCGAACCGCTCGCCCGCCCGTCCCGCGGCAAAGAGGTGCCCGGCGGTGGCGCCATAGAGCACCGTGTTGCCGATGATCGTGTTCCGGCTGGCCTCCAGCGGCGAGGACATCTGCGGCCGTACCACGATCAGCCCGCCCGACAGACCCTTGCCGACATAGTCGTTCGCGTCGCCCTGAACCTCGAGCTTCAGGCCGTTCACCGCGAAGGCGCCCAGGGACTGCCCGCAGGACCCGGTCAGCTTGACCGTCAGGTGGTCGGGTTGCAGGCTGTTGTTCATCCCGAACCGCTTGACGATATGGCTTGAGGCCCGCGTTCCTATGGTGCGCAGCGTGTTGCGGACCGCGTAGGACAGCTGCATCTTCTCGCCATCCTCGAAGAAGCGGTGGCCGTCCTTGATGATCTCGGCATCCAGCGTGTCGGGCACCGCGTTGCGGGGCTTCGACCGGTCGTAGCGGATCTTCTGCGCGCCATCGACGGTGATCAGCAGCGGATTCAGGTCCAGGTCATCAAGATGCGCCGAGCCGCGCGACACCTGCGTCAGCAGGTCGGCCCGGCCGATGATGTCATCCATCGTCCGCGCGCCGATCGAGGCCAGGATCTCCCGCACCTCCTGTGCGTAGAAGGTGATGAGGTTCACCACCTTGTCGGCGGTGCCGGTGAACTTGGCCCGCAGCGCCTCGTTCTGGGTGCAGACGCCCACCGGGCAGGTGTTCGACTGGCACTGGCGCACCATGATGCACCCCATCGCGATCAGCGCCGCGGTGCCGATGCCGTATTCCTCGGCGCCCATCATCGCGGCGATGATGATGTCGCGGCCCGTGCGCAGCCCGCCATCGGTGCGCAGCGTGATCCGCTCGCGCAGGTTGTTCATCGCCAGCACCTGATGCGCCTCGGTCAGGCCCATCTCCCACGGCAGGCCCGCGTATTTGATCGAGGTGGCCGGGCTGGCCCCGGTGCCGCCGTTGTGGCCCGAGATCAGGATCACGTCGGCCTTGGCCTTGGCCACCCCCGCCGCGATCGTGCCCACGCCCGATGACGACACGAGCTTCACCGTGACCTTGGCGCGCGGGTTGATCTGCTTGAGGTCATAGATCAGCTGCGCCAGATCCTCGATCGAGTAGATGTCGTGGTGCGGCGGCGGCGAGATCAGCGTGACGCCCGGCGTCGAATGGCGCAGCCGCGCGATCAGCTTGGTCACCTTCAGGCCGGGCAACTGGCCGCCCTCGCCGGGCTTGGCGCCCTGTGCCACCTTGATTTCAAGCTCTTCGCAGGCGTTGAGATATTCCGCCGTCACGCCGAAGCGGCCGCTGGCCACCTGCTTGATCTTGGCCGAAGGGTTGTCGCCATTCGGCTCGGGCGTGAAATGCGCCGGATCTTCGCCGCCCTCGCCCGAATCCGACTTCGCGCCGATCCGGTTCATGGCGATGTTCAGGGTCTTGTGCGCCTCGGGGCCAAGCGCCCCCAGGCTCATGCCCGGCGTCACGAACCGCTTGCGGATCGAGGTGATGCTTTCGACCTCTTCGATCGGCACCGGCTTGCCCAGCGGCTTGATGTCCAGCAGGTCGCGCAGGTGGATGGGCGGATTGGCCCGCATGGCGGCCGAATACTGCTGCCACAGGTCATAGCTCGCCCGGTCGCACGCCGCCTGAAGCATGTGCATCGTCTGCGCTTCCCAGGCGTGCTTTTCGCCCGAGCGGCGGGCCTTGTAGAAGCCGCCGATGGGCAACACGTCGCTGCCGCCCTTCCAGGCGCTGGCGTGGATCTCTTCCAGCTTCATCTGGATGCCGTGCAGGCCGATGCCGGAAATGCGGCTGTGCATTCCGGGGAAGTATTCGGCGACCATCGCGCGCGACAGTCCCACCGCCTCGAAATTCAGCCCGCCGCGATAGGACGAGATGACCGAGATCCCCATCTTCGACATGATCTTCAGAAGGCCCGCGTCGATGGCCGCGCGGTACCGGCGCATCCCGTCTTCCAGCGTGCCGTCCAGCAGGCCGCGGCGGATGCGGTCTGCGATGCTGTCTTCGGCCAGATAGGCGTTCACCGTGGTGGCGCCGCAACCGATCAGCACCGCGAAGTAATGCGGGTCGATGCATTCGGCCGAACGCACATTGACGCTGGTGAAGGTGCGCAGCCCCTTGCGCGTCAGCCAGGAATGCACGGCCGAGGTGGCCAGAATCATCGGCATCGGCACCTTGGACGGCCCCTGATGTTCATCCGTCAGCACCAGATGACCCGCGCCCGAGCGCACGGCATCCTCTGCCTCGGCGCGGATGCGTTCCAGCCCCAGCCGCAGGGCATCGGGCTCGCCCCCCACCGGGAAGGTGCAGTCGATGAAGGCCACGTTGCCGCCGAACTGGCGCGACATGACCACGAATTCCGCGTTGGCGATGAACGGGCTTTCCAGCACCAGGATCTCGGTCTGGCTGCTGTCTTCATCCAGCACGTTCTTCAGGTTGCCAAAGCGGGTCTTCAGGCTCATCACCCGGCTTTCGCGCAACGAGTCGATCGGCGGGTTCGTCACCTGGCTGAAGTTCTGCCGGAAGAAGTGGCTCAGCGGGCGGTACTGGTTCGACAGCACCGCGGCGGGCGTGTCGTCGCCCATGCTGGCCACCATTTCCTTGCCGTCCTCGGCCATCGGCGCCAGAACCTGTTCCAGGTCTTCCAGCGAATAGCCGGCCGCGATCTGGCGGCGGCGCAGATCGGCGCCGTCGAACATCGGCGCTTCGGGCACGTCGCGCAAGAGCGCGTTCAGGTCCACGACCTTCTCGATCCATTCGGCATAGGGCTGCGCCGCGGCCAGGCGATCCTTCATCGCGCGGTCGTGGTACAGCTTGCCGTCGCGCATATCCACGGCGATCATCTGCCCCGGCCCCAGCGCGCCCTTCTCGCGGATCGTGCTTTCGTCCACCGGCACCATCCCGGCTTCCGACCCGGCAATCAGCATGCCGTCGCCGGTGACCACATAGCGCATCGGGCGCAACCCGTTGCGGTCAAGCCCGCCGCAGACCCACCGGCCGTCGGTCATCGCCAGCGCGGCGGGGCCGTCCCAGGGTTCCATCACCGCGTTGCAATAGGCGTACATGTCCGCCCAGGCCTTCGGCATGTCGGTCGTGGTCTTCGACCAGGCTTCCGGCACCAGCATCGTCTTGGCCATCGGGGCGGAACGGCCCGCACGCACCATCACCTCGAACACGGCGTCGAGCGCCCCCGAATCCGACGTGCCCGCCGGGATGATCGGCTTGATGTCCTCGGCCATCTCGCCGAACGTGCTCGAGGCCATGCGGATCTCGTGGCTCCGCATCCA
Source organism: Paracoccaceae bacterium (assembly GCA_027351005.1). Classification (GTDB taxonomy): domain Bacteria; phylum Pseudomonadota; class Alphaproteobacteria; order Rhodobacterales; family Rhodobacteraceae; genus Solirhodobacter. The sequence goes on from DAIEJF010000270.1 coordinate 18,849, forward strand.
GTTCACGTTGCCCTTCAGCGTGTTGATCTCGCCGTTATGGGCCAGCATGCGGAACGGCTGGGCAAGCGACCATTGCGGGAAGGTGTTGGTGCTGTAGCGCTGGTGGTAGATGCAGAACGCGCTTTCGAAGCGTTCGTCCATCAGGTCGGGGTAGAACACCGCGACCTGCTCGGCCAGCATCATGCCCTTGTAGATGATCGACCGGCAGGACAGCGAGCAGACATAGAGCCCGTTGATCTGGCTGGCGATCGCCGCCTTCTCGATCCGGCGGCGGATGATGTAGAGTTCGCGCTCGAAGGTTTCTTCGTCCACGCCCTTGTCGTTGCGGATCAGGATCTGCTCGATCTCGGGCCGGGTGGCATTGGCCTTCTCGCCCAGCACCTCGGTGTTCACCGGAACGTGGCGCCAGCCGTAGATGTAATGACCCATCCGCAGCACTTCGGTCTCGACGATGGTCCGGCAGCGTTCCTGCGCGCCGAAATCCGTGCGCGGCAGGAAGATCTGGCCGACGGCGATCAGCTTGCCCATGTCGGGCTCGTGCCCGGTGCGACGGATCTGGTCGTAGAAGAACGGCACCGGGATCTGCACATGGATGCCCGCGCCGTCGCCCGTCTTGCCGTCGGCGTCGACCGCGCCGCGGTGCCATACGGCCTTCAGCGCGTCGATACCGTTCTGCACCACCTTGCGGCTGGGCTTGCCCGATATGGCAACGACAAGCCCGACCCCGCACGAAGAGTGTTCGTCCTCGCTCCGGTAAAGCGAGTGGTCGTTCATGTAGGCGCGCTTGGCTTCCTCGGCGGTAACCCAGGCTTCGTCATACGTCGTCATCTTGCTCACCCTTTCCGAAGAAGCCCGGCGCCGCCGGGCAGTCTGTCCGCGCCGTGGCGTGCCGCCCGGCCCGTTGTGGCCTTCATCCCGCACGCCCCATGGCCGTCGAGGCCACTAATGGGAAGACGGGCCCCTGCGGCGGCAGCACCAGTTGCGATTCCACCGAATTGCAGTCGAATTCCGGGGTCATCGAGCCGAAGCCCTTCTGCCCGGGCTGGCTCATCACCACCGGCGAATTGTCGAACGGCGTCTTGCCGGTCTCGTCTTCCCAGGTGCCCGCCCCGGCCAGGAACAGCCGCCAGTTCCGGCTGATCCACTCATGCCCCTTGGAATGCCACACCTGGTTGCCCTTGTCGTCCTTGGCGGTGGTGTCGAACTCGCTCTGTTCCAGCGTCACGCCGTTGACCACCCGCTTGACGCCGGTCAGCTTGTCGTAGCCGGTGACATGGGTCACCTTGCCCTGATCGGTCGCGGTGCTGAAGTCGTAGCTGTCGATCCCCTTGGCCAGCAGTTCGCTGAACGAGGCCGGGTTCGGCGCGTGGGGCCGGAGCGTTTCATGCGTGCCCGCGGCCAGGTCGTAGGTCTCGATCCACTGGGTTTCGGTATCGATCTTGCTGACGAAGAACGGCCCGTTCTGGTTGAAATCCACGCGCCACTTGTCGCCCTTGGGATCGGCGTTGCAGGTGTAATGGTTCGACACCAGGCAGCCATGCATCTGCACGGTCAGGAACAGCGAGCAGCCCTTGGGCGGGGTGAAGGTTTCGGCCGCCTGCGCAGGCCGCAGCGGCAGGGCCGCCCCGAGGGCGACACCCGCGGCCAGCACCAGCCGCCGCATCGTGATTGTCTGTTCCGCCATCTGTCTGCCCTCCTGAAAGGTCAGCACCGCTGTCTTGTCAGTTTCGGTGCACCGGCGCCCAGCCTACAGGGGTCGATGCCAAACCGGTGTCACTTCGATGCGATATCGGTTTGCGCCGTTACCGCCTATTCCGCCGCCACCACGGCGGGCTGCGCCAGATAATCCATGATCGCATCCTCCGCCTCGCGGCCGTCGCGGATCGCCCAGACCACCAGGCTTGCCCCGCGCACGATGTCGCCTGCCGCGAACACGCCGGGCAGGCTGGTCGCGTGGCTGCGGAAATCGGCCTTGACCGTGCCCCAGCGGGTGACCGTCAGGGCAGGGGCCTGCCAGTCGGCGGGCAGGTCTTCCGGCTCGAACCCCAGCGCCATGATGACCAGTTCGGCCGGTTCCACATAATCCGCGCCTTCGATGATCTCGGGCACCTGGCGCCCGCTGCTGTCGGGCTCGCCCAGCCGCATGCGCTGTACCATCACGCCATCGACCGGGCTGCCGGTGAAGCCTTTCGGCGCCGAAAGCCAGACGAATTCCACGCCCTCTTCCTCGGCGTTCTGCACCTCGCGCTGGCTGCCGGGCATGTTGGCCCGGTCGCGGCGATAGAGGCACTTCACGCTGGTGGCGCCCTGCCGGATCGCCGTGCGCACGCAGTCCATCGCGGTGTCGCCGCCGCCGATCACCACAACCCGCTTGCCCGCGGCGTTCAGTTCGCCCGAATCGAAGGCGGGCACCTCGTCGCCAAAGCTCTGGCGGTTCGAGGCGGTCAGATAGTCGAGCGCCTTGACGATCCCGCCCGCACCCACGCCCGGCGCCTTGATGTCGCGCGCCTTGTAGACGCCGGTCGCAATCAGCACCGCGTCATGCTGGCCGCGGATCGCGTCGAAGCTGAGATCCACGCCCACGTTGCACTTCATCACGAACTGGACGCCTGCAGCCTCGAGTTGGTCGATCCGCTGCATCACCACCGGCTTTTCCAGTTTGAATCCGGGGATGCCGTAGGTCAGCAGCCCTCCCGCCCGGTCGTAGCGGTCATAGACCGTCACCTGCACGCCCTTGCGGCGCAGCACATCCGCCGCCGCAAGCCCGGCAGGCCCCGCGCCGATGATGCCCACGCTTTCCGCCCGCTCTTCCACGGGGCGGATCGGCTTCACCCAGCCTTCCTGCCAGGCAAGATCGGTCAGGTACTTTTCGACCGAACCGATAGTCACCGTGCCGTGGCCGGACTGTTCGATGACGCAGTTGCCCTCGCACAGGCGGTCCTGCGGGCAGATGCGCCCGCAGATCTCGGGGAAGGTGTTGGTGGCCTGGCTGACCTCGTAGGCTTCCTGCAGCCGCCCCATTGCGGTCAGCCGCAGCCAGTCGGGGATGTTGTTGTGCAGCGGGCAGTGGCTTTGGCAAAAGGGCACGCCGCACTGGCTGCACCGCCCGGCCTGTTCGGCCGCCTTGGCCGCGGCGAATTCCCGGTAAATCTCGTGGAAATCCTTGGCGCGCAGGTCGGCGGGGCGCTTCTCGGGCATTTCCTTCGCCAGGGTGACGAATTGGAGCATGCGTTCCTTGGCCATGGCGGTGCCTCCCTGCGGGATTTTGTTCGGCGGCCTTCATAAGACAGGGGGGATCGGATGAAAAGTCAGCCTTACTTACCTAAATACGCATTTCCGCCCGCAGGGCGCGAAAAAAGGCAATTCTCTCTCGAAAAATAGGTAAGCAAGTATTCCATATATCGCGAAACCCCCTGTTTTTCTGCATGTTCCGGGGACGGCAGCGGGCTGATTCGCGATGGCGTCCGGGCCGAAAATGCAAACGGGGCGCCGAAGCACCCCGTTCTTGCGGGCCAGCCCGCGGGTCTGTGCCAAAGACGCGCGCTCAGGTGCGCCGCAGGTTCTTGGCCGATTCCTTGATCGCGTTGTATTGCCCGGCCGGGCGGAAGCGCCACAGATACTCGGGCAGCACCGCCTCCATCGGGGTGGGCGTGATCCCAAGGTCGGCAAGCCCCTTCGCCCCCGGCGCAACCACGTTGTCACGCTTGAGGTTGCGCACCTGGTCCATCGTCAGGACGGTATTGGCGATAAGCCCCAGCGAAACGGCCTGCACCACATCCAGAACGCCCGCCATGATCGAGCCGACCCAGAATGGCACACCCAGCACAAGGCGGCGGCGCTTGATCACGGCCAGCATCTCGACCATCAGTTCGCGGAAGCTGCGCACGTCCGGCCCGCCAAGCTCGTAGACACCGGGGGCCGCCTGGCCCAGCACCGCCTTGACTGCAGCCTGCGCCACGTCATCGACATAGACAGGCTGGAACTTGGTGCCCGCGCCCACCACGGGCAAAATCGGCCCCTTGGTCGCCATGGCGCCGAAGCGGTTGAAGAAGCCGTCCTCGTTGCCGAAGATGATCGACGGCCGCAGGATCACCGCGCCCGGAAAGGCCGCCAGCACCGCCGCCTCGCCTGCCGCCTTGCTGCGGGCATAGTGGCTGTCCGACTCGGCCGAGGCGCCGATCGCCGAAATCTGGACCAGCGTCGCCGCGCCCTGCTCGGCCGCGATGCGGGCGACCCGGGCCGCGCCATCAGCCTGCACGGAATCGAAGGTGTTGCGCCCCGATGGCGCAAGGATGCCGACGCAGTTCACCACCGCATCCGCCCCATGCACCGCTGCCCTGACCGAGGCATCGTCACGGATGTTGCAGGCCACCGGCTCGACCTGCCCGACAACACCGTAGGGCCGTACGAAAATCGCCTCGTTCGGGCGGCGGACGGCCACGCGCACACGCCAGCCCTCCTTGGCCATGCGGCGCGCGATATAGCGGCCGACAAAGCCGGACCCGCCGATGATCGTGACCAGTTTCGACATGACGCCAGACCTCCGTAACCGTGGGAGCGCATGGAAATGCTGCTGTTGCATAGCCCTCCGGGCCACCACGCTCAAGCGCGGAATCGCGGCCCGGAAAATGCGCGAAAATCGTCTGAAGCCCTGTTGACACTCCCGATGCTGCTGGGTAAACCCCGCCCCACGACATCGCCCAGATGGCGGAATTGGTAGACGCGCTGGTTTCAGGTACCAGTGCCGCAAGGCGTGGAGGTTCGAGTCCTCTTCTGGGCACCAATGCTTCGGCAGCAAAGGCCGACAGCCCTAACAGGTTGTCGGCCTTCTGCTTTTCCGGGGCCTGCTTGGCCCGGGCCGGGGCTCAGCCCTGCGGCTTCTTCGCCTCGGCCGCCGCTTTCATCCGCGCCAGAAGCTCGGCCTTGGGGGTGCGTTCGCCGTAAGGGTTCCGGGTCGTGCCCTTGGCGTTGTGCTCGACGTGCCGCGGCGTGTTCTTGCCGGTCTTGGCGCCGCCCGATTTGCTGTAATCCATCGTCCGTTCCTTTCCTGCGGTTGGCGGTCCCCATGCCTGATCGGGGCCGCGGTCTCAAGCGTCAGTCGGCGCAAAGCGGCCGTGCGGTGGCCGCAGCCGCCGCAAGCGCATCCTGCGGGGCCAGCGCCACCATCACCCCGCGCTGCCCGCCATTCACCACGATCTCGGGCACTGCCAGTGCGGCCGCCTCGAAGGCGGTGGGCACCTGGCGTTTCTGGCCGAAGGGCGAAATGCCACCGGTGCGAAAGCCGGTCAGCCGCTCGGCCTTGTCGGGCGGCATCATCTGCGCAGCCTTGCCGCCAAAGGCGCCGGCCACCCGTTTCATCGACAACGTCCGGTCCGACGGAATCACCGCGCAGGCGGGCTTGCCATCCACCTCGACCATCAGCGTCTTGAGCACCCGCGCCGGATCGACGCCGATCGCCGCCGCCGCATGCAGCCCGATCCGGTCCTGCCCGGCGACATAGTCGTATTCCAGCACCCGGAAGGCGACCTTGGCCTTGCTCAGCGCGCGGGTGGCGGGTGTGGCGGTCATGAGAGGCCCTCGTTGCGTTTTCCCGGGATAGCGCCCCTAGGGCGCCAGATAAAGACGCACCGCCTCCTGCACATGGCGGAACCGGTCGCCGCCCAGGTGCTTGCCGCCGAACCAGCGGGAGACGATGACCAGATGATCGCGCACCCCCTCGCGCTCCAGCATGCGCAGGATCACCATGCCCGCGCCCGCCTCGCCGTCATCGGCCTTCAGCGCGCCGTCGTCGCAGATCAGTGCCCAACTGTTGTGCGTGGCCTTGGCGAATTTCTTGATCCGCATCAGCTCTTTCACCAGCGCTTTCGCCTCGGCCTCGCTTCGGCAGGGGGCGCCCGAGACGGCGTATTTCGACCCGCGGTCACTGATGATGTTGTCCAGGATGCGCATGGCGCAGGGCTACGCGCGCGCGCGCCTCCGATCAAGCCGGGATGCGCGTTTGCCTTTTGCGCGCCGCCGCATGTAGGCTGGATGAAACCGAAGGAGGCGCCCATGATCCCCCGTCTGACCTTCCACGGTGCCGCGGGCACCGTGACAGGCTCGTGCATCCGGCTGGAAACGGGGCAGGGGCAGGTCCTGATCGATTGCGGCATGTTCCAGGGCTCCAAGACGGAAAAAGAGCTGAACTACCGCCCGTTTCCCTTCGACCCGCGCCGGATCGCCGCGGTCATCCTGACCCATGCCCATATCGACCATTCCGGCCTGCTGCCGAAACTGGTGCGCCACGGCTATGACGGCCCGATCCACGCCACCCAGGCCACCGCCGATCTGGCCGGGGTGATGCTGCCCGACAGCGCCCACATCCAGGAAATCGAGGTCGAGCAGCTGAACCGCCGCGCCCAGCATCGGCACGGGGGGCGGGTGGAACCGATCTACACCGCCGCCGATGCCGCCGCCTGCCAGCGGCTGTTCGTGCCGCAGCCCTACGGTGCATGGTTCCCCGTGCTGCCCGGCCTGCGCGCCCGGCTCTGGAATGCGGGGCACCTGCTGGGCTCGGCCTCGGTCGAACTGGAGATCGCGGCGCCGGGCGGCCCGCTTCGTCTGCTGGCCTCGGGCGACATCGGGCCGGATTCGAAGCTGATGGACCCCGATCCGCAAGGCCCGGCGGGGGTGGATTACCTGATCTGCGAATCCACCTATGGCGACCGGACGCGCGAAGAGGCAGGCGCCGACACGCGCCGCCACCGTCTGCGCGACGAGGTCCGCGCCGCGATGAACCCCAACGGTGTTCTGCTGATCCCATCCTTCGCGGTGGAGCGCGCGCAGGAACTGATCAGCGACCTGTCGCGGCTGATCGCGGATGGCGAATTGCCGCGGATTCCGATCTATGTCGACAGCCCGCTGGCGGAAAAGGCGACCCGCGTCTTTGCCGACCACGCCCGGGAACTGGAGGTGGGCGCCACCTTCCTCAAGGGGCTGCGCTCGCATGATCTGCATTTCACCGAGACCGTGGAACAGAGCAAGGCGCTCGACCGGCTGCATGGCTTCCACATCGTCATCGCCGCAAGCGGCATGTGCGAGGCAGGCCGTATCCGCCATCGGCTGAAGAACTGGCTCTGGCGCGAAGAGGCGACCGTTCTTCTGGTGGGCTACCAGGCGGCGGGCACGCTGGGCCGCATCCTGCAAGAGGGCGCGGCCACCGTTCGCATCCAGGGCGAGGAATACAACGTCCGCGCCCGGATCCGCTCGCTGGATCTCTATTCAGGCCATGCCGACGCTGCCGAACTGGTCGACTGGGTGAAGGCCCGGCTGCCGCTGACCCATACCCTCTTTCTGGATCACGGAGAGCCCGATGCCATCGCGGGCCTTGCCGCGCGGCTTGATGGCGTTTTGCCTGCGGGACAGATCCTGCGCCCCGCGCTTGATGCGCCCTACGAACTGACGGCGACGGGCGCCGTGGCAAGAGAGCCCGAGACCGCGCCGCGGCTGGCGCCGGAAAAGCTTGCGCGGCTGGATTGGCACAATGATGTGTCGCGGCTTTTCCTCGACATCAACGACGCGCTGAAGGGCGCCCCGGACGAACGCGCGCGCGATGTGCTGATCCGGCGGCTGGAACGCGCGCTGAAGGCGTAGGCCGCTTGCCTTTTCCGCCGCCCCCGATAGAACCGGCGGGCTGGCGAAGGGGGACGCGATGCTGACGGTGGTGGTTTTTCTTGCGGGCCTCTGGGCCGGGCTTCAGAATGCGTTGGCGGGGGGCGGATCGTTCATCACGCTGCCCGCGCTGATCCTGACGGGGCTGACGCCCCTTGCGGCCAACATCACCTCGACCGTCGCGCTGTTTCCCGGGCAGGTCACCTCGGGGCTTGCCGGGCGGCGGATGGTCAGCGGCGTCGGGCGGCTGCCGTTCTGGGTGCTGTTCGTCGTCTCGATCCTCGGCGGGGCCTGCGGGGCGCTGCTGCTGCTGGAAACGCCTTCGTCGGTCTTCGCGCGGCTGGTGCCCTGGCTGGTGCTGTTTGCCACTGCGGTTTTCGCCTGGGGCTCGTTCGGACCCAAGCGCAAGGCCCCTGGCGCCCAGATCGGCCCCGTGGGGGCCGCGCTCGCGCAGTTCGGCATCGCGGTCTACGGCGGCTATTTCGGCGGCGGCATCGGCTTTCTGATGATGGCGGCGCTGACCATGGCGGGCCTGCCGACCCGCAGCGCGGGTGCCACCAAGAATGTGCTGGCGGCGGTGATGAACGCCTCTGCGGTTGCCTTCTTCGTCACCTCGCCCCAGGTGCACTGGCTCAGCGCGCTGGCCCTGGGCAGCGGCGCGATCATCGGTGGCCTTGCCGGGGCCTGGGCGCTGCACAAGGTGAACGAGCGCCTGCTGCGCATCGTCATCGTGGGTCTGGGCATCGCGCTGACGATCGGGCTGTTCACCCGGCCGTTCTGATCCCTCAGGCCAGGATCCCGGGGTCGGTTCCCATGTCGAGCCCCGGGAACACCGTCTTTTCCAGCAGCCCCTTGTCCAGCCCGTACAGCCCCCGCATCGCCCAGGCGGCATAGGCCCGCACGTCGGCGGTCGGCATCAGATCGCGCCGTTCGTAAAGCGCGGCCTCGTCCAGCCCCGGCCAGCGGCCATAGACCTTGCCGCCCCGGATCGCCCCGCCCGCCATGAGCATCGCGCCGCCGGTCCCGTGGTCGGTGCCGCCGGTGCCGTTTTCCTTCGCGGTGCGGCCGAACTCGGTCATGGCGATCACCGTGGTCTTGCCCCAGACCGGGCCCAGATCCTCTTTCAGGGTCAGGATCGTGCGGCACAGCGCGCCAAGTTCGCGCTTCAGCACGTCGGCCTGCGCCGCGTGGCTGTCCCATCCCGAGATCGAGAAGGTGGCGATGCGCGTGTCACCCTTCAGGCGGCTTGCGGCAAAGGCTGCCAGCGGATCGGGGGCGGCGGCCGTGTTGGCAGCGGGTGCCATGGCGGGTGCCGGCGCCATCATCATCCCGTCCGATCCGGCCCCCATCGCGTCGGCGGTCGCGGCCATCTGGTCGGTCAGGGCGATCGCCTCGGTGGCCGAGGTTCGGAACATCGGATCATCCTGATACATCCGCGCCAGCAGTCGGCGGCCCTGCGCCGACAGTTGCAGGCGCGCGTCGGGGGCCCAGCTTGCATAGGGCGCGCGGCCCAGGATCACCTTCATCTCGTCCCGCCCGACCGCAAAGGCGGTTTCCGAACTCAGCCCCGGCATCGCCTGCAACATCCGGTTCAGCCAGCCGTCCTTCACGGTCAGGTCGGGCACATCGCGCCCGGTACCGGCCTCGAGGATGTCCTGCCCGTCGAAATGGCTGCGCTTGTCGCGGTAGGGGGTCGAGACCGCGTGTGCAAAGGCCAACTCGCCCTTGGCCCACAGTGGCATCAGCGGCGCAAGGTCGGGATGGGCGGCATAGATCCCGGTCAGCGGCAGCGCCTCGCCCGCCTTCAGGGTCAGGTTGCGATAGCCAGCGAAGGCCGGATCGCCCACCGGGCGCACCACGTCCAGCCCGTCCATCGCCCCGCGCAGGATCAGCACCACCAGCCGGTTCTCCCCCGGTGCGGCAGCGAAGGTGACGGTGGTCATCAGCGGCTGCGCTGCGATGGAACAGCCCACCAGCGCGCCGGTCTTCAGGAACAGGCGCCGCGAGAGCGGGGCGGAAAGCACGGAGTCGGTCATCAGAGGCTCCTAGCGCCGGTTGAAATCGTTCGAGGCCAGAACGAGGCCCACGCCCTCGCGCCGGTTCTCGGCCTGACGCGCGGCGTCGATCACGGTCTGGCTGGCGGCATCGGCCAGCGCCACCTGCACGAAGTCGCGCGGATCTGGAAGGTCTGGCAGCAGTTGCTGGGGCACCGCCATCGCCCATTGAATGCGCGCTGCCAGCAGCGGCGGGGTCACCCAGCCCGCCGAATCCTCGTGCCAGCCGTTCGGGCCAGGGGCCTGCTGGAACGGCTGGCCCATCCCGATCAGCGGTGTCTGCACGAACCGCTGGATCTGTTGCGGGCGAAGCCCCGCCAGCGTCTCCCGCGGGGGGGCCAGTGCCCGCAGCGCGGCGACGATGTAATCGAACGGCATCCGCACTTTGGCCCCGGGCGGGGCCCAGGCGGCGGGGTGATCGAGCATGGCGGAATAGACCGCCGTCAGATCACCGCCCGAGCGGCGATAGGCCGCCGTCATCGCCTGCACCAGCCCCGGATCGGGCGTATCGGCCACGAAATGCACCGCGATCTTCGTCGCGATGTGCTGCGCCGTTTCCGGGCGCAGGGCGATGTCGTCAAGCGCGCGGTTAATCTGGGCCAGCTTGTCCTTCGGTGGCCCGCCGTAGGTCTTTCCCAGCAGCGTCTCGGCCGCGGGTTCCACCATGTTCGGGTTGAAGCGGAACTGGCCATCCTTGTTGTCCAGCGTCAGCCCGGTCAGCAGATAGGCGAACTGGCGCACATCGGTCTGGCTGTAACCGGCCCCCACGCCCAGCGTGTGCAGCTCCAGCACCTCACGCGCGAGGTTCTCGTTCAGCCCGCGCTTCTGCCGTTCGCCCGCCCGCGACTGCGGCCCCGAAGAGGTGATCTGGTCCAGGTAGATCAGCATCGCCGGATGGGTGACCACAGCGGTCAGCAGATCGGTGAAGCGCCCCGTCATGTGCGGGCGCACCGCCTCGTCGGCAAAGACCGAGGGGATCGCCTTCACCCGGGCCAACTTGCCCACCACGGTAAAGTGGTTGGTCCAGAAATCCTGCAACCGCTCGCGGAACCCCGAGGCGCCGTAGACCCCCCGCTGCACGAAGTTCAGCAGCGCCGCGTCGTTCATGACGTTGATCTGCCGCCGCGTTTCCTTCAGCGCCTCGGCAGCGCCGGGAACATTGGCGCGGGCATCGCGGTTGTGTTCGGTCACCTGATGCCCAAGCGCCCAGACCTGCTGCGGGTCGGGGCCGGGGAAATCGGCCAGGGCCTGGTCAGGCGCCGCCAACCCCGCCAGGATCGCCGCGGCATCGGCGGGCGCGGGGGCCAGCGGAGACAGGCCGCAGCCAAAGCGGATGGCGGCGATGGTTGCGTTTGACGGCATGGGGCCCTTCCTTGTGCGGGGTCCGAAGGTCGCTATGCCGTCAACCTTACCAGAGCCTTGGCGCCGCCCCAGTCACGTTCTCGCGCCCGGGCGGGTAGCCGCTTGCGTTGACCCCGATCAGAGGGTCAGCGCGCGATCCCCGGCGGCATCGCGGATGCGCGTGCCAAGGCCCAGCCGGTCCAGCACCGTCAGGAAGGGCTTTGGCGGCAGTTCCTCGATGTTGCGCATGCCGCCCACGTCCCAGGTGCCGTCCGCGATCAGCAGCGCCGCGGCAACCGCGGGAACACCGGCGGTATAGCTGATCCCCTGGCTGCCCACCTCGGCATAAGCCTCGGCATGGTCGGCCACGTTGTATATGAACACCTCTGTCGCCTTGCCGTCCTTTTGTCCGCGGACAAGGTCGCCGATGCAGGTCTTGCCGGTATAGTCGGGGGCCAGGCTTGCCGGATCGGGCAGCACCGCCTTCACCAGCTTCAGCGGCACGACCTCCTGTCCCTCGGCCGTTCTCACCGGCTTTTCCGACAGAAGGCCCAGGTTTTTCAGGACCGTGAACACCTGGATGTAGCGTTCGCCAAAGCCCATCCAGAAGCGCACGGTAGGAATGCCCAGGATCTGGCTCAGCGAATGCACCTCGTCATGGCCGGTCAGATAGGCGCGCTGGTTGCCCACGACCGGCAGATCCCAGTCCTGACCGACCTCGAACATCTGGTTGGAAACCCACTGGCCCTTCTGCCAGGACCACACCTGCCCGGTGAATTCGCGGAAGTTGATCTCGGGGTCGAAGTTGGTGGCGAACCAGCGGCCATGGCTGCCCGCGTTGATGTCGATGATGTCGAGCGTGTCGATCCGGTCGAAATGCTCATCTGCCGCAAGACGGGCATAGGCGTTCACCACGCCCGGATCGAAACCCGCGCCCAGGATCGCGGTGACGCCCGCCGCCGCGCAGGCCTCGCGCCGCCGCCATTCATAGTTGGCATACCACGGCGGGGTTTCGCAGACCTTGGCCGGGTCTTCGTGGATCGCGGTATCCAGATAGGCGGCGCCGGTCTCGATGCAGGCGGCCAGCACCGTCATGTTGACGAAGGACGAACCGAGGTTCAGCACGATCTGCGCCCCCGTCGCCCGGATCAGTGCGGCCACCACGGCGCTGTCCATCGCATCAACCGCATGGGCGGCAAAGGTGCCCGGCACCTTCATCGCGCCCCTGGCCCGCACCCCCGCGATGATCGCCTCGCATTTTGCAATCGTGCGCGAGGCGATGTGCAGATCGCCCAGAACATCGTTGTTCTGCGCGCATTTGTGCGCCACGACCTGCGCCACGCCACCGGCGCCGATGATCAGAACGTTCCGTTTCACGGGCGGAAACTCCTTTCAGCACGACAGAGGGAAGCCTCAGCCAAGGCTCGATCGGTAATCCTGGTAGCCGAACTGACGGGCAACGGTGATGCTGCCGTCGATCTCGCGGATCGCGATGGCGGGCATCTGCACGCCATTGAACCAGTTCTTCTTGACCATCGTGTAACCGGCCGCATCCAGGATCGACAGCCGGTCGCCCACCTGCAACGGCGCGGGGAAGCGGAACTCGCCGAAGATGTCGCCCGCAAGGCAGGATTTGCCGCAGATCATGAACGAATGTTCGCCTTCGTTCGGCGTAATCTTCGCAGGCTGGCGGTAGATCAGCAGATCCAGCATGTGCGCCTCGATCGAACTGTCGACGACGGCCAGCTTCTTGCCATTGTCCAGCACGTCCAGCACCGTCACTTCCAGCGAGGCGGCGTTGGTGATCGCGGCCTCGCCCGGCTCCAGGTAGACCTGCACGCCGAAGCGGTCGGAAAAGGCCCTCAGCCGGGCCGCAAGCGCCTCGACCGGGTAGTCCGCGCCGGTGAAATGGATGCCGCCCCCCAGGCTGACCCATTGAACCCGCTCCAGCAGCGCGCCGAATTCGGCCTCGATCCGGGAAAGCTGCGCATCGAACAGCGCGAAATCGCCGTTTTCGCAGTTGTAATGGATCATGAAGCCGGAAATCCGGTCGATCACCTGCCCGATCTTCGCGGCGTCCCATTCCCCCAGCCGGGAAAACGGCCGGGCGGGGTCTGCCAGATCGAAGCCGCTGGTGGAAAACCGCGGGTTCAGCCGCAGCCCGCGGGAGATGTCCTGTGCGCGCCCCTCGAACCGGGCAAGCTGGCTGATGGAATTGAAGATGATCTTGTCGGCATAGCCCACCGCCTCGTCGAACTCGTGGTCGGACCAGGCCACCGAATAGGCATGCGTCTCGCCGCCAAACTCCTCGCGCCCCAGCCGCAATTCGTAAAGCGACGAAGACGTGGTGCCCGCCATGTGCGGCTTCAGCGTGTCAAACACGGGCCAGGTGGCAAAGCACTTCAGCGCCAGAAGCGCCTTGGCGCCCGACAAAGCCTGAAGCCGGTCGATGATCGCCATGTTCCGCGCCAGCGCGGCGCGGTCGATCAGATAATAGGGTGTTTGCAGCATCGGCGGATCCCCCGGGTGGCAAGGGAAGGGTCAAGGCGGGGCCGTATACGGTGCGGCCCCGCCGGGTGCAACCCTCAGCCCCGGCCGCGTGGGCCGCTGCGCGGCTTCAGCCGCTGCGACGGATCGGCCGGGTTCACGGGCGGTCGCCGGGGCGCGCCGGGCTTGGCCGGGCGTACGGCCTTGTCGGCGCCGGTCCAGCGCGGCTTCTTCGCCGGCCCGTCCTCGCCCGCGGCGCGCGGCCGGGCGGGGCGATCATCGGAGGACCTGGCCTCGTAGGGTTTGCCTTCGTAGGATTTGCCCCCGGCAGATTTGGCGTAGGGCTTGCGCGGCCCGTCCTCGGCCTTGGCATAGGGTTTGCGCGGCGCACCCTCGGATTTGGCTTAGGGCTTGCGCGGGGCGTCGCCGGTCGATTTCGCATAGGGCTTGCGCGGGGCGTCGGCGGCCGGTTTCGCGTAGGGCTTGCGCGGCGCATCCTCGGCGGGCTTGCCATAAGGCTTCCGCGACGCATCCTCGCTCGTCCGGGCGTAGGGCTTACGGGGCGCATCCTCGGCGGGTTTGGCATAGGGCTTGCGCGGCGCGGCGTGGATCTGGGCCACGTCGCCATCCTCGCTCCGGGACACGTCGCGTGCCTCGTCGCGCGCCTTCACGCCGAACCGGCGGGCGGGCTTCACCTCGTCACGCGTTTCATACTTTGCGGCGCGGAAGGATTTCTTGCCCTGCACCGGGCCTTCGGGCGCATCGAAGCGGGCGGGTTCGCGGCGTGGCGCGCGGGCGGCCGGGCGTTCCATCGACGGCTCGCCCGCCATCCGGCTCAGCACCAGCCCCGGTTCCAGTTCCATCGCCGCGCCGAGCGCAGCCTCGAAGCCCTTCACCGCGGCTTCGGCGATCTGCACGTAGGTTTCGTCCTGCTGCACCCGGATGGCGCCGATCTCGGCCTTGGTGATCCGCCCCTGATCGCAGAGCTTCGGCAGGATCCAGCGCGCTTCGGCCCGGCCGGTGTGGCCGACCGTCAGGCGATACCAGACCGAATCGCCGAACGCCTCGCGCGGGCGCTTGGCCTCGACCGCCTGCGCGGCGGCGGGTGTCGCGGTCACGCGCAGCTCTTCCGGCGCCGAACGCCCGGCGCGCCATAGCCGCAGGAAGGCCGTGGCAAGCGCCTCCGGCCCGTAGGCGCCGGTCAGCGCGGCCACCGCGGCGGCCTCGTCCTCGGCCACCGGCGCGCCCAGTTCCGGCGCGGTCATCAGGCGGGCATCGTCGCGTTCCTGCACCTCGTCGGCCGAGGGCGCGGGGCCCCAGGTCGCGGTGACGCGCGCGCCTTGCAGGATGCGCTGTGCCTTGCGGTAGTCGC
>DAIEJF010000295.1 GCA_027351005.1 Paracoccaceae bacterium
AGAGAGCAACCGACCCTGGCGGATTCGCTGGGTGGCGGCATCGGGCTGGACAACCGGGTCACCTTCGTCATGTGCCGGGCGCTGCTTGATGACGTCATCCTGTTGACCGAGTCCGAGATCGCCGCCGGGCTGCGCCATGCCCGCACCGAGCTGGGCGAAACCGTTGAGGGCGCGGGCGCGGTGGGCATCGCGGCGCTGCTGGCGGGCAAGATCCGCAGCACGGGACAGGTGGTGACCCTCTTGTCGGGCGGCAACATCGACCCCGCCCTGCACCGCGCCGTCATGGCCGGGGCCAATGCACTGGAGGAGGCATGAGCCGCCCGATCCTGATCCTGACCGAGGCCGACTTGCGGCCGCTGATGCCGCTGGACCTTGCGGCGGTAGACTGTGTGGAGCAGGCCTTCCGCGCCCTCGCGACCGAGGCGGTCGCCATGCCGCCGATCCTTCGGCTGGACATTCCCGCTCACCGTGGCGAGGTCGATGTGAAGACGGCCCATGTACCGGGCCTGCCCAGCTTCGCCATCAAGATCAGCCCCGGCTTCTTCGGCAACCCGGCGCTGGGGCTGCCGTCGACCAACGGGTTGATGGTGGTGCTGTCGGCAACCACCGGGCTGGTCGAGGCGGTCCTGTTGGACAATGGCTACCTGACCGACCTGCGCACCGCCGCCGCCGGCGCCGTGGCCGCGCGCCACCTTGCGCGGCCCCAGGCGCAGGTGGCCGCGATCCTGGGCGCAGGGATGCAGGCCGCGCTGCAACTTCAGGCGCTGGCGCTGGTGCGGCCGCTGACGGCGGCGCGGATCTGGGCGCGCGACCTTGATCGCGCCGCCGCGCTGGCCGGGCGGATGACGCGCGTGCTCGGCCTGCCCGTCACCCCCGCCGCCACCCCGGCAGAGGCGATGGCGGGCGCCGATCTGGTGGTCAGCACCACGCCCGCCACCTCGCCGATCCTGCCTGCGGCAGCCCTGGCCGCGGGGATGCACGTCACCGCCATGGGCTCGGACGCCGAGCACAAGAACGAGGTCGAGCCCGCGGCCCTGCTGCGGGCCCGCTACATCCCCGACCGGCTGGACCAGACCCGGCGCCTGGGCGAGTTGCACCACGCGATCCGCGCCGGGCTGATCGCAACTGACGCGCCCTTTGCCGAACTGGGCCAGATCGTCGCCGGGCTGGCACCGGGGCGACAGGACGCGACCGACATCACCCTGGCCGACCTGACCGGCACGGGCATCCAGGATACTGCCATCGCCACGCTGGCCCTTGACCGGGCGCGCGCGGCGGGGGCGGGACAGACCATCACCACATGACCCGGACACCCGGGAAAGAGAGGGCAGCATGAGTGACGCGCACCTGAGGTTCAGCCGGGCGGAATTTGCCGCGCGCCTCGACAAGACGCGGGCCGCGATGGCGGCGAAGGGGGTCGATCTGCTGATCGTCACCGATCCGTCGAACATGAACTGGCTGACCGGCTATGACGGCTGGTCGTTCTACGTCCACCAATGCGTCGTCGTGCCCCCGCATGGCGAGCCGATCTGGTTCGGCCGCGGGCAGGATGCCAATGGGGCGAAACTGACCGCCTATCTGGCCCATGCAAACATCATCGGCTACCCCGATCACTATGTGCAATCGACCGAACGGCACCCGATGGATTACCTGTCGGGGATCCTGGCAGACCGTGGCTGGGGCACGCTGCGCATCGGGGTCGAGATGGACAACTACTGGTTCACCGCGGCCGCCTTCGCCAGCCTGACACGGCATCTGCCCGATGCGCGGTTTTCCGACTGTACCGCACTGGTGAACTGGCAGCGCGCGGTGAAATCGGAAACCGAACTGGGCTACATGCGCAAGGCCGCGCGGATCGTGGAAGGGATGCACGCCCGCATCCTCGATACCGTCGAGGTGGGGATGCGCAAATGCGACCTGGTGGCCGAGATCTATGACGCAGGCATTCGCGGCACGCCCGGCGCGGGTGGCGATTACCCCGCCATCGTGCCCCTGCTGCCCTCGGGGCGCGACGCCTCGGCGCCGCACCTGACGTGGGACGACAGGCCGATGAAGGCGGGCGAAGGCACCTTCTTCGAGATCGCGGGCTGTTACCACCGCTATCACCTGCCGCTGTCGCGGACCGTCTTCCTCGGCAAGCCCACGCAGGCGTTCCTTGACGCCGAGAAGGCGACGCTGGAAGGGATGGAGGCGGGGCTTGCCGCCGCGAAGCCCGGCAACACCTGCGAACATATCGCCCTGGCCTTCTTCGACATCCTGGCAAAATACGGCATCGTCAAGGACAACCGCACTGGCTATCCGATCGGGCTGTCCTATCCGCCCGACTGGGGCGAACGCACCATGTCGCTGCGCCCGGGCGACCGGACGGAGCTGCAACCCGGCATGACCTTCCACTTCATGACCGGCCTCTGGCTGGAGGAGATGGGGCTCGAGATCACGGAATCGATCCTGATTACCGAGACCGGGGTGGAATGCCTGGCCAACGTACCGCGCAAGCTGTTCGTGAAGGACTGAGGCGATGACGGCAACGCTCCGCCCCTCGCCCATCGCGGCCACGGTGGATTTCGGCGCGCAGGGGGTCCAGCACGGCTTCCTGCGGCTGCCCTACAGCCGCGACGATGCGGCCTGGGGATCGGTCATGATCCCGCTGACGGTGGTGGCCAACGGCCCCGGCCCCACCGCGCTGCTGACCGGCGCAAACCATGGCGACGAATATGAAGGCCCGATCGCGCTCTTCGATCTGGCCGCCACCCTGCGCCCCGAGGACATCCGCGGGCGCGTCATCATCGTCCCGGCCATGAACGCGCCGGCCTTCTGGGCGGGCACGCGCACCTCGCCCATCGACCGGGGCAACCTGAACCGCAGCTTTCCCGGACGGCCGGACGGCACGGTGACGGAAAAGATCGCCGACTACTTCCAGCGCGTGCTGCTGCCGATGGCCGACGTCGTGCTGGACTTTCATTCGGGCGGCAAGACCCTGGATTTCCTGCCGTTCTGTGCGGCCCACATCCTGCCCGACAAGGCCCAGCAGACCCGCGCCTTCGATCTGGTGCGGGCCTTCGGTGCGCCCTATTCGGTACAGATGCTGGAAATCGACGCGGTGGGCATGTACGACAGCGCGGCCGAAGAGATGGGCAAGGTCTTTGTCACAACCGAGCTTGGCGGCGGCGGCACGGCCACGGCCCGCACCGCGGGTATTGCGGGGCGCGGGGTGCGCAACCTGCTGGCGGCGGCGGACATCCTGCGGGCCCCGGTCGTGCAGGCCGAAACGCGATGGCTCGACATGCCCGATGGCGATTGCTTCACCTTCGCCGAGGACGGCGGGCTGATCGCGTTTCTGGCCGACCTGGGGGATCGGGTCACGGCGGGCCAGCCCATCGCCCGCATCTACCCGACCGGGCGCACCGGCGTGGCGCCGCAGGTGCTGCACGCCCGCCGCGCGGGCCTGCTGACCGCGCGGCACTTCCCGGGGCTGGTGAAGCCTGGCGATTGCGTTGCGGTGGTGGCGGTCGAGGTCGACGACCCCCGCGGGGCATAGGGATCACGGAACCGTGGTGGCGGGGGATCTGGGCCCCCGCCCCGCGGAATGGGCTTGATTTCCCCAGGCAGGCCGGGCTTCACATCGCGCGCATGGCCGACGCATGCGCAGAAGAAGGCAGAGACCCCGCCGTGACCCCCCATGATGTGACAAGCCTCGCCGTGGCGATCCTGGCCACGGCCGGGGTGATCCTGCGGCCCCTCGGCTGGGCCGAACACTGGTTCGCGCTGGCCGGAGCGGCGGTGCTGCTGGCGCTGGGGCTGATACCGGCGGACGCGGCCTGGGGGGCCGTGCTGAAGGGCGCCGATGTCTACATGTTCCTGATCGGCATGATGCTGCTGGCGGGGCTGGCCCTGCGCGAGGGGCTGTTCGACCACCTCGCCGCGCGGGCGGCGGGGGCGGCGCGCGGATCTTCGACGCGGCTTTTCCTGATCCTCTACCTCACCGGCACACTGGTGACAGTGGTGCTGTCGAACGATGCAACCGCCGTGGTGCTGACGCCCGCGGTCTGCGTGGTGGCCCGGCATGCCCGGGTAAACCCGCTGCCGCATCTGTTTTCCTGCGCGCTGATCGCCAACGCGGCCAGCTTCGTGCTGCCGATTTCCAACCCCGCGAACCTTGTCGTCTTCGGTGCTGCGATGCCACGGCTGTCGGTCTGGCTGGCGGATCTGGCCCTGCCGTCGCTGGGCGCGATCGCGGTCACCTATGCGGTGCTGCGCTGGCGCTTTGCCGGGATGCTGGCGGCAGAGGCGCCGGTCGCGCCCGAGGTGCCGCCCCTTGGCGCCGCGGGGCGGCTGGTGGCGGGCGGGCTGGGGCTGACGGCGCTGGCGCTGATTCTGGCCTCGGCGGTCGGCGCAGATCTGGGCGGCCCCACGCTTGCCTGCGGGGTCGCGGTGCTGGCCGGGGTGACGCTGGCCACCGGGCGATCGCCCCTGCCGGTCGTCCGCAACCTGTCCTGGGGGGTGCTGCCACTGGTGGCGGGGCTGTTCGTGCTGGTCGAGGCGGTCTTCCGCACCGGGGCGCTGGCCCCCCTCAGCGGCGCGCTGCAGACGGGCGGCGCCCGGGCGCCCGACCTGACGGCCGCGCTGGCCGGCGCGGGCTTCGGCATCGCGTCCAACCTGATGAACAACCTGCCTGCCGGTCTGATCGCCGCCACCGCCCTGCATGGCATCGACGTGCCCCGGCAACTGCACGAGGCGGTGCTGATCGGCATCGACCTGGGCCCGAACCTGTCGGTGACGGGCTCTCTGGCCACGATCCTGTGGCTGATCGTACTGCGGCGCGAGGGGATCACGGTGACCGCGGGCCAGTTCCTGCGGATCGGCCTTCTGGCCATGCCCGCGGCGCTTGTCATGGCGCTGGGGCTTCTGCTGCTGGCCTAGGCGCGCCGCACGGCGGGCGGGGTCGCGGCATCTCCCATTGCCACGCCGCCAGCTTTCCGTCATGAAACGGGCATGACCGAAAAGCAGCTCGCCTTCTCCGTCCACCTTATCACCGCATCGGGTGCCGTGTTCTCGATGCTCTCGATGCTCGCCGCCGTCGAGGCGAAGTGGTCCCTGATGTTCCTGTGGCTGGTGGTGGCCTTCATCGTCGATGGCGTCGACGGCCCTCTGGCGCGCCGGTTCCATGTCAAGAAATACGCCCCCCAGATCGACGGCGTGCTTCTGGACCTGATCATCGACTATTTGACCTATGTCTTCATCCCGGCCTATGCCCTGTTCAAGTCGGGCCTTCTGCCGGGCTGGACAGGCTGGCTTGCCATCATCGTCATCACCTATGGCAGCGTCCTTTACTTCGCCGATACCCGAATGAAGACAAAGGACAATTCCTTCTCGGGCTTTCCCGGCTGCTGGAACATGGTGGCGGTTGTCATCTTCGCGCTGCAACCGGATTTCTGGGTCTCGCTGGGGCTCGTCGTGGTCCTGGCCGCGGCCATGTTCACCCGGCTGAAGTTCATCCACCCGGTTCGCACGGCGCGCTGGCGCCACATCTCGCTGCCGGTGGCCTTCGCCTGGACCTTCTTCACCGCCTGGGCGGCCTGGACGGATTTCACCGCAGGCCCGCTGGTGAACGGCGCGTTGGCGGTGACCAGCCTTTACCTGCTTGGCGCAGGCATCGCGCAGCAGATCATCCCGCCCAAGCCGCAAACGCTCTGACCCGCCGCGCGAGGGCCTATTCCGGGTGCTCTGGCGCCCGATGCGACGGCGCGACATAGGGGCGGGTCACATCCTTCAGCGTGACCTCCAGCGCCTCGATCTCCAGCGCGATGGCGCCATCGCCCGCCAGCGTCAGCTCCAGCCGCCCTGCCCCGTCGGCGCCCGGCACGAAGGCCAGATCCAGCAGCGACAGCACGGTATCCTTGTCGCGCCGGTCGATCCCCTGGCTTTTCACCTTCAGCACGCCATCCACCACCAGAAGCGCGCGAACCCGTTCATAGGCGCGGCCCGCGCGGTCGGCGGCCTCGCGGTCTTCCCAGCGGAACCGGTTCAACAGCAGCACGAAGCGCCGCCGCCGCGGGCTGTAGCGCATCTCGGTGATCGGAAAGACGGCATCCTGCACCAGCGAAGCGATCACCGGCAGTTCATCGGGCTCCTGTGCCGCCAGATACAGCGGCGCCTCGGCCCCGTCTTCGAAACGCGCATCCGTCATCAGCCCGCCACCCGCTCGATCGAGGCGCCACAGGCGCCCAGCTTTTCTTCCACCCGCTCATAGCCGCGGTCCAGGTGATAGACCCGGCTCACCACAGTCTCGCCCTCGGCGGCCAGCGCCGCAAGGATCAACGAGACCGAGGCGCGCAGGTCGGTGGCCATCACCCGCGCCCCGCGCAGCCGTTCCACCCCGGTGACCGTGGCATGCCCGCCATGCACCTCGATCCGCGCGCCCATCCGCACCAGTTCCGGCGCATGCATGAAGCGGTTCTCGAAAATCCGCTCCTCCAGCACGCTGACCCCCTGGGCGGTGCACAGCAGCGCCATCATCTGTGCCTGCAGGTCGGTGGGAAAGCCCGGGAAAGGTTCCGTCACCACGTCCACCGCATTCACCCGGCCGTTCTTCCGCGCCACCACGAGCCCGCGCTCGGTCTCGCGGATCGACACGCCCGCGGCGTCCAGCTTCTCGCAGAAGGCCCCCACAAGCGCGATCCGCCCGCCCAGAAACTCTACCTCGCCGCCGCAGATCGCCGGGGCCAGCATGTAGGTGCCCAGTTCGATCCGGTCGGTCACCACCGGGTGCGTGGCCCCCGAAAGCCGGTCGACCCCTTCGATGGTGATGGTCGAACTGCCCTCGCCCTCGATCCGGGCACCCATCTTGCGCAGGCACTGGGCCAAGTCGACGATCTCGGGTTCGCGCGCGGCATTGCGGATCTCGGTCGTGCCGCGCGCCAGCGTCGCCGCCATCAGCGCGTTTTCCGTGGCCCCGACCGAGACGATCGGAAATTCGACCACCGCGCCCCGCAGCCCGCCCTTCGCCTCGGCATGCACATAGCCGTCGCGCAGATCGAGCGTGGCGCCAAGCGCCTCCATCGCCTTCAGGTGCAGATCGACCGGCCGCGCCCCGATGGCACAGCCGCCGGGCAGCGACACCACCGCCCGCCCCGCGCGCGCCAGCAGCGGCCCCAGCACCAGGAACGAGGCGCGCATCTTGCGCACGATGTCGTAATCCGCGGTCAGGTTGGTCAGGTCATGCGACGACATCGCCAGCACCTTGCCATCCTGCAGGCTGGTGACCTCGGCCCCCAGCGATTGCAGAAGCAACGTCATGGTGCGGATATCCGACAGCCGCGGCGCGTTCGTCAGCGTCAGCGGCTCGTCGCTGAGCAGCGTGGCGGGCATCAGCGTCAGGCAGGCGTTCTTGGCGCCCGCAATGGGAATCACCCCGTTCAGTTCGGCGCCGCCGCGCACCACGATCGAATCCATTGGCCTGCCTCAGGTGTTTTCGTTGTCGGTTTCATCAGCGTCCCCGGCGGCCTGCCGCACCCGCACCCGCGCCTGCGCCTTGCGCCGCGCGATATTGGCCTTCAACGCCGCCTTCAGACGTTCTTCGCGGCTATCGTCGGGCCGCGGCCGGGCGGCCGGTTTGGGGGATGTGCTGTCCATGCACCCTGTCTACCGCAGGGGCAGAAAAGGGTCCATATAGCCCTTGCGTCCCGCGCGCTTTGCGTCTAATCACCCGCTCGCACCGGCGCTGCAGTAGCTCAGTGGTAGAGCACACCCTTGGTAAGTGTGAGGTCGAGAGTTCAATCCTCTCTTGCAGCACCACCTTTCCCCTGTTTTTCTCAGATAAATCAACGCTCTAGCTTAAACCGGCTAGAACGCGATCCACCCCGCTATCCACCTTCTTTCGGTCGGTGGCGGCGGCAGCCAGGCGCGCGCGTTAGATGCCGACACGGCGGACGGTCGAGGCCGCGGCCCTCCAACACCCCCCCCGGGGGGTCTTCGGGTCCTCCGCCATCGAACAATCAAACGGGCGTTTCGCGAGCCCGATGCTTCTGTGCGTGCGGACGATCAAACCTTGTCCGCGCCGCTCAGCTCGGCCAGC
>DAIEJF010000314.1 GCA_027351005.1 Paracoccaceae bacterium
GCGACGGGCCGGTGGGGCGGCGGCTGGCGCGCTGGCTTGCGGGGGCGGAACAGTCGTGCCTTGCCGCGATGCTGCAGCTTGACCGGGTGGATGCCTGGGCGGCACGCGCCACGGCCGCGCTGGCGCATCTGTCGGGGCGCACGCCTCCGCGGCTGATCGCGGCGCTCGCGACCTGGCCGATGCTGTCGGCGCCGCTGGCCGAACGGGAAACGGGGGCCAGCCGCGCGGCGGTCCAGCGCAATCTTGATGTGATGGCCGCCGCGGGCCTGATCCGCGAGGTCACCGGGCAGGGTCGCTTCCGGCTCTGGGCCGCGCGGCTTTGACCGATCGCGGCGGTGGGCGATTGCAGCCCGGCGCGGTCGATGGCATGTCATGTCGCGTCATGTCCCGCGCGCAACCCCGGAGATCCCATGGACCTGATCGTCACCCGCTGCGCTGACGGGTATGAGGCGCGTTACGGCGCCCGGCGCTGGCGCGCGGCGGCGGGCCGTGGCGGCATCGCAGCCAAGACGGGCGAGGGCGATGGGATCAGCCCGCGGGGCGCCTGGCCGATCCGCCGCGTTCTCTACCGCGCCGACCGTCTGCCGGGGCCGCCCGTCACGGTCTTTCCCTGCGCCGCGATTGCCCCCGATGACGGCTGGTGCGATGCGCCGGGTGACGCTGCCTACAACCGCCCCGTCCGGCTGCCCCATCCCGCCAGCCACGAGGAGATGTGGCGCGACGATGGTCTTTACGACCTCGTCGTCGTGCTGGGTCACAATGACGCGCCGGTGGTGCCCGGCGCGGGCAGCGCCATATTCCTGCATGTCGCCCGGCCCGATTACGGCCCCACGGCCGGCTGCGCTGCGCTGGCGCGGGACGATCTCCTGGCCTTCCTCGCCCTGGCCGGGCCCGAGACCCGCCTCTGCTTTCAGGATTGACCCGCATGACCATGATCGACACCGCGGCGCTGGACCGCGCGCTGACCCAGTTGCCCG
Organism: Paracoccaceae bacterium; assembly: GCA_027351005.1. Taxonomy (GTDB): domain Bacteria; phylum Pseudomonadota; class Alphaproteobacteria; order Rhodobacterales; family Rhodobacteraceae; genus Solirhodobacter. The sequence goes on from DAIEJF010000314.1 coordinate 978, forward strand.
GCCAGTTCCGGGGGCCCGCCGGGGTGGCGGGCGTGGTGAAGGACGGGCAGGTGATCGCCCGCAGTGCCTGGGGCTATGCCGACATGGCCACGCGCCTGCCGATGACGGTGGGAACGCGGTTGCCGATCTGCTCGATCTCGAAGCAGATGACCTGCGCGCTTCTGCTGGATCTGTTCGACGGCCCCGAGGTGCTGGACCCGCTTCTGCCCGCGCTGCTGCCTAACCTTGCGGGCCCGCGGCCGACGGTGGCCCATCTGTGCCACAACCAGTCGGGCTTGCGCGACTATTGGGCGCAGACCGTGCTTCAGGGGGCCGCCCCCGAGGGGGTCTGCACGCTCGACACCGGGCTTGATCTGATCGGGCGCGCGCGCAGCCTGCACTTCGCGCCGGGCACCGGATATTCCTATTCCAACGGCAACTTCCGCCTGCTGGCCGAACTGATCGCCCGCGCCGCCGGGCGGCCCTTTGCGGATCTGCTGAAGGAACGCGTCTTCGACCGCGCCGGAATGCGAACGGCCGTTCTGTCACCCGATACGGCGCTGCCCCTTGACGGGGTGGTGGGCCATGAGGGCAATGACGAGATGGGCTTCCTGCCCGCCCGGACCGCGATCCACTGGCTGGGCGATGCGGGCGTTTCGGCCTCGCTTGACGACATGCTGGCCTGGGAATCCCACATCGACGCCACGCGCGACGACCCGGCCGGGCTTTACGCCCGCATCTCGGCCCCGGTGCAGTTCGCCAGCGGGCGGCCCGCCAGCTACGGCTTCGGGCTGCGGCGCGAGGTGCTGGCGGGCCATGCGGTGACAAGCCATGGCGGCGCGCTGCGCGGCTTCAGCGCGCATCGGCTGCATGTGGCCGCGGAACGGCTGTCGGTGGTGGTCATGTTCAACCACGAGGCGGGCGCGATGCGTGCGGCCTGGGCGCTGCTGGAAGCCGCGCTTGGCTGCACCATCCTGCCCGACCCGGCGCCCGGGCAGGGCTGGGGCGGGCTATGGCTCGATCCGGTGCAGGGGCTTCTGCTGCGGCTGACCGACCTGCCCGCGGGGGTGCGGCTGCACTATGGCACCACGCCCGCCCTGCTGGCGCCCGCGCCCGACGGCACGCTGCGCGGCGGCGACGTGGTGGTGCGCCGGGCCGGCGACGGGCTGGTGATGGAGCGGCCGGGCGAAGACCTGTGCGTGACCGCAGAGCCGGTGGAGCCGGTCGCCTGGGCCGATCCCGCGCCGCTTGCCGGGCGCTACCACAGCGCGGAACTGGACGCGGAACTGGAGATCACGGCGGGCGGCGGGGCGGCCTATGCGGTCTTCACCGGGCTCTTCGGCACGGGGCCCGCCGAACGGATTTATCCGCTGGGCGCGGACCTTTGGGTCATTCCCACCCGCCGCTCGATGGACAGCGCGCCCCCCGGCGAATGGACGGTGCAATTGCGCCGCGACGGGGCCGGGGCCGTCGTCGGTCTGCGGTTGGGCTGCTGGCTCGCGCGCAACATCGACTATCGGCGCAGCGGGGCATAGCCGCGCCCGGCCAGCCGCCCGGCGACATAAAGGCCAAGCCCCGCCACCCCCACGAAGAACCCCACCGGCCAGCCGGTGGCCGAGGCCAGCAACAGCGCCCCCCAGACGGTGGCCAGCGCCAGCGCGACCGACAACGCCAGCCCCGGCAGTGGCCGGTCGCAGACCATCCGCGCGGCCGAGGCTGGGCCCACCATCAGGCTGAAGGCCAGAAGCGCCCCCACCGCTGGCAGCGCCGCCGCGGCGGCCAGCGCCACCAGCGTCAGGAACACGAGATCAAGCAGCCCCGCCGGCACCCCCGCCACCGCCGCCAGATCAGCCGACAGCCCGCTGAGCAGCAGCGGGCGGAACGCGATCAGCACCAGCACCACCGCCACGGCGCCCACTCCGGCGATCATGTGCAGGTCGGCGGGCGTCACGCCCAGAAGCTGGCCGAAGAACAGCCCGTAGACCGCGCGGGAATAGCCCTGCAACCGGCTCAGGATCAGCTCGCCCGCCCCCAGCATCAGCACCAGCCACAGCGCGGTGGCGATGTCGCGCCGGGTGCGACGGCTCAGCGCCGCGACGACCGCGGCGCCAAGGACCGAAAAGGCCAGCACCGTCGCCAGCAGATCAAGCCCCCAGAGCCGCGCCGCCGCCACTGCCGGAAAGGCGCCCAGCGGCAGCGCATGGGCGGCAAAGACCGACCCGCGCAGCACCACGAAAAAGCCGATCACCCCGGCCAGCACCGCCACGATGCTGCCCGCGACCCAGCTCGAGGCGAAGATCCCCGCGATCATGCGGCCCCCCTGCGGCCCAGCCGCCACAGGCCGCGGCCCAGCGTCGCCGCCAGATTGAGGCCGATCAGCACCGCGACGATGCAGAAACTTGCGGGCCAGGCGTGGCCTGCCGTCCAGACATAGCTTTGCCAGGCCATCAGGATGCCACCCCACATGCCCGCCAGGCCCAGGCCCGCGGCAAGCATCAGCGCACGGGCGGGCCGGTCGGTCAGCACGAGCGCCGCGGCGGCGGGGGCGACCAGAAGCGCGGTCGACAGCACCGCCCCCACCGTCATCGCCGCCAGCCCGATCGCCAGGGTCAGCGCCGCCAGATGCGCCAGCCCCACGCGCCGCAGCCGCACCCCCTGCACCGCCGCCAGGTCGGGATCCAGTGACGCCAGCAGCATCGGGCGCAGGTACAGCGCCAGCAGCGCCAGCGCCGCGCCCCCCGCCAATGCCGCGGGCAGGATGTCGGACGCCCCGAGCAGAAAGACCGAGCCGAACAGCACCCCCACCGCGTTGCCAGAGCCGCCCGGCAAGGTCACGTCGAGATAAAGGAACAGCGCCGCGACCCCCAGCCCCGCGCCGAAGACCGCACCGGTCTGCAAGTCGCGTTCGGCCCTCTGACGGGGGGGTGCTGCCTCCAGCCCCAGGGCCGCGGCCAGCGACATCAGGACAAATCCGCCAAGCGCGTTGATCCCGATCAGTGGCGCCAGCGCCCCGCCCGCGCTGCTGACATGGGCCAGCGCATCGGTCACGAAGGCCTGCCCGCGCAGCAGCGTGGGCACGCCCACCAGCGCTGCCACCACCGCGGCAAAGCCGCCGATAACCAGCGCATGCTGCACCGGCGCGCTGTCCAGAAAGCCCACAGGCAGCAGGCCCAGCATCACGGCACCCGCGTCACATGCGTGTGGTCGTGCCCGGCGCCGGGGGCCGGCACCACAAGGATGCGGCCATGCACGTCCAGCACGTCGATGTGGTGGCCGTAAAGCCGGCTGAGCACGTCCGACCGGATCACCTCGGCCACCGGCCCCGCGGCGGCGCGCCCGCCCGCCAGATAGATCACCCGGTCCATCACCGGCACCAGCGTGTTGATCTCATGCGCCGACATGAGCACCGCGATGCCGGTGTCGCGGCTGATGCGGCGCAGGAGCGTGGCGATCTCGGTCGCGCTGGACGGGTCGAGGCTGGCCAGCGGTTCGTCCAGCAGCAGAAGCTGCGGGCGGCGCACCAGCGCATGGGCGATGAACACCCGCTGCTGCTGGCCGCCCGACAGGGTGCCGATCCGGCGGTCGGCAAAGGCTTCGGCCGAGACCGCGGCCAGCGCCGCATCCACCCGCGCGCGGCGCTGGCGCGAGGGCAGCGGCAGGCCCAGCCGGTGACCATCAAGGCCAAGCGCCACCACATCGCGCGCCCGCAGCGGCATGAACGGGTCCACGCTGACCTTCTGCGGCAGGTAGCCCAGCCGCCGCGCCCCGTCCCCGCCCAGCCGGATCGTGCCGCCCGACGGCGCCACGAACCCCAGAAGGCTGCGCAGCAGCGTGGTATTGCCTGATCCGTTCGCCCCGATCAGCCCGCACAGCTCGCCCGGCGCCAGCGTGAAGCTGACCTGCGCCAGCACCCGCCGTCCCCCGACAGAGACCGACAGATCCTCGACCCGCAGGGCCAGTGCGGCATCCGGCGCGCCCGTCATGTCACTGGCCCGGCACAAGGCGTTCGGTCGAGGTTCCCTGCGCCACCGCCGCGGTGATGGCGGCGGTCGTGGCCTCCATCCAGCGCTGGTAGGTGAAGCCGGGCTGCGGCATCGTCTCGTAGACGCCCACCACCGGGATGCCGTGCCGCTTTGCCATGTCAAGGAAGCTGCGCGTCAGATCGTCGGTGACCTGCCGGTTGTACAGGAACACCTTCACCGCCTTGTCCGCGAACAGCTCCTCTTGCGCGGCGACATCCTGCGGCGCGGGGTCGGTATCGTTCATCGCCGCCAGTTCCAGCGCCGCGGGGGTCATGACCTTCGCCCCCAGCGCGGCCACCAGATAATTCGCCACCGGCTCTGTCACCGCGACGGGGGTGCCGGGATAGGCGCTGCGGAAGGCCGCGATGGCCTGCCGCCAGCGGTCCAGCGCGGCGTCGAAGACCTTCGCGTTGGCGCGGAATTCCGCGGCATGGGCCGGGTCCTTCGCGGCCAGCGCCTCGGCCACCGCATGGGCCACCGCGGGCATGGTTCCGGGGTCGTACCACAGATGCGGGTTCGGCGTGTCGTCGCCCAGCTTCAGCAGGTGCTGCACGTTGATGTCCTGCCGGGCGGGGTTCGCCGCGGCGGCCAGCATCTTTTCGGCCCAGTCGTCATAGCCCAGCCCGTTCAGCACAACCAGATCGGCCCCGGCCAGTGCGCGGGCGATCTTCGGGCTGGCCTCGAAACTGTGCGGGTCGGTGTTGGGGTCGATCTCGATCGCCTCGACCTGCACATGGGCGCCGCCCACCTGCGCGATGACATCGGCATACTGGTTCTCGATCCCGACGGCCCGCAGCGGGCCGGTGCCCGCCGCCTGCGCAGAGGTGACCGGAGCGGAAAGCGCCAGGGCGGCAAGGGCCAGGGCGGCCGCACCGCGGGTCAGGGGTGTCATTGGGCGATCCTCATCCTTCGACTCGGCTGGAGGCTATGTAATATCGTAACGTTTACGGCGGTCCAGCGGCTGGAGTGGTGGCTGACAAAACTGTGACGCGCCCCTCTGGGGGGGGCGCGCGGGGCAGGTCATAAACGTAATAGTATTACATTGCAATCCCGATCCGAGGGCCGGGCGGCGGACGGCTGGCGCCGGTGCTTGCGCCCGGTGCCTGGGCCGTCCGCACCCCCCCGCGGGGCCTATTCGGCCGTGTCGGCGGGTTCCGCGTTCAGCAGGCCGTAGTTCTCGGCGCCGATCGTGTCATGCAGTTGCAACTGGGTCTCGATGAAGTCGATGTGGCCTTCCTCGTCGGTCAGAAGCTCTTCGAAGATCTTCATCGACACATAGTCGCCCACCTCGGCGCAGTGTTTGCGCGCCTCGTTGTAAAGCTTCACCGCGTCCTGTTCGGCTGCCAGATCGCAGGTCAGCGACTCGCGCACGGTCTGGCCGATGCGCAGCGGGTCCAGCGATTGCAGGTTCGGGTGGCCTTCCAGAAAGATGATGCGGCTGATCAGCTTGTCGGCGTGCTGCATTTCCTCGATGCTTTCGGCGCGGTTCTTGCGGGCCAGCTTCGCGTAGCCCCAGTCCTCCTGCAGCCGGTAATGCAGCCAGTACTGGCTGACGGCGGTCAGTTCGCTGCGCAGCGCCCGGTTGAGATACTCGATAACCTTGGCATCACCCTTCATGGGTTGCTCCTTTTCTAGATGGGATAAACGTCAGTCGGGCGGGTCTACCGCTCGGCGGCAACCTGCCCGCGCAGATTGCGCAGTTCAAGCGGCACCGCGATGTTGTGATTGCCGCGCATGGTCGCCAGGAACAGCTTCATGCAGCCGCCGCAATCGGGCGCCTTGCCAAGCGCCCGATAGACCCGGCGCGGCGTGATGATGGCCGCGGGATCGGCCGCGCGCATCCAGTCGATGGCGGCATGGATGTCAGTATCGCTGATGCATTGGCAACTGCAGACGATCATCTCCGGCTCCCTGCGACGGGGATGGCCCCGAGAGTTCCTGAGTGAAGTTATCGGGAATCTTGTTGACTCTTTCAATCGGGAATTTTACGAAATCTGATAAATTCACTCGGACATGAGGACGGGAATGCTCGCGACCCTAGTCATCGGCCTGCGCGAGGGCCTTGAAGCCTCGCTGATCATCGGCATCATCGCGGCCTTCCTGCGCCGCAACGGCCAGAGCCTGCTGCCCATGTGGCTGGGCGTGGGGCTGGCGGTGCTGTTGTCGATCGCCGTCGGTGTCGGGCTCAGCCTGCTGGAACAGGCCCTGCCGCAGGCCCAGCAGGAGGCGCTGGAAACCATCATCGGGGCGGTCGCGGTCTTCTTCGTTACCGGCATGATCCTGTGGATGAGCGCGCACGCCCGCACCCTCCGGCGCGAACTGGAGGCCGAGGCCGCCGAGGCGCTGACCCGCGCGGGCATCTGGGCGATGGTGCTGATGGCCTTCCTTGCCGTGCTGCGCGAGGGGTTCGAAACCAGCGTCTTCCTGCTGGCGACCTTTTCCGCAGCGCAGTCGGCCGCCTGGGCGGCGGCGGGGGCCATCGTGGGCCTTCTGCTGGCGGTCTGTGTCGGCTGGGGCATCTACGCGGGGGGCGTGAAGATCAACCTGTCGCGGTTCTTCCGCATCACCGGGGGCTTCCTGATCCTAGTCGCGGCGGGGCTGGTCCTGAGCAGCCTGCGTACCGCGCACGAGGCGGGCTGGCTGATTGCGGGGCAGCAGCGCACCGTCGATCTGTCCTGGCTTGTGGCGCCGGGCACGGTGCTGTCGGCGCTGATTACCGGGGTTCTTGGCATTCCCGCCGATCCCCGGCTGATCGAAGTGCTGGGCTGGCTGGCCTATCTGATCCCGGTCTCGGTCTATGTCTACTGGCCCCAGTCGCGGCGGCCCGGCCCGCTGCGGGCGGTGCGGCTGAAGCTGGGGCTGGCCGGGGCGCTGGCGCTGGCGGGCGCGGCCCTGCCGTTGGCGATCCCGGCGCCGCGCCTCGATCTGCCCGCGACGCTGGCGCTGGCCGCCCCGGCTGACGGCAGCGTCGGGCTTGAACCGGGTGCCGACGGCGCCGCCAGCCTGGTGGTGACGCAGGACGGCACGGCGCAGACCGTCGCGCTGCCTGCGGGCCTGCGGCAGGCGGGCGCACATGACGGCATTCCCGCCGCCTCCTGGGCGCTGCGCAGCGTGGCCGTGCCCGAGGGCCTTCCCGACACGCTGACGCTGGACGAGGTCGCGCAACTGGCGGGTCGTGTTCCCGCCGGGCTGAACCCTGCACGGCATCCGGGCCCCTACGCGGCAAGCTGGATGGTGGTGACGAACACCAGCGTCTGGGCCGCGGGCGGCGTTCTGATCGACGCGGCGCAGAAGGTGACGCCGGTCGTGACCCTCTCGGGCAGCGGCCTGCCCGCGCCCCGCGTGGTGACGGTGACCGCCCTGCCGGGTGCGGCCCCCGCCGCGGCCTGGCAGGCAGACCCCGAGCAGGTCAAAAGCACGGTCACCGCGCTTCGCGTCCATGAGGCCGCCCGCGAGGAACACCGCTTCTGGGCCAAGCGCATCCCCGTGGCGCTGGCGCTGGTGGCGCTCTTGATCGCAGTGGGCGCCCTGCGCAGCCTCATCGGTCCGGGTCGGCCCTCGGCCCCCGGCCCCCGCCTTTCCCCCAGGACCGGCCACCGCGCCGCGACGACGACAGAAGGAGTTTCCCATGCAGCCGAATGACCGTCTCTGCCCCCGCGGCCTCTCTGCCGGGCTGGCCGTGGCCGTGCTTCTTGCGCAGGGGGCCGGGGTGGCGCAGGCCGCGACGGCGCCGGTGGCGAACGGCGCCGCACAGGTCGCCATCACCGTGACGGGCGAGAACGGCGGCAGCTGCGCGGTCAGCCACACCGAGGCGAAGGCAGGCCCCGTCACCTTCACCGTCCAGAACACCGGCGCCACCGGCATCACCGAGGTGGAACTGATGCGCGACAACCGCATCCTGGGCGAAAAGGAAAACCTTGCGCCCGGCCTGCCGCCCGTCACCTTCACGCTGACGCTGGACGGGGGCGACTACAAGGTCTACTGCCCCGGTGCCACGCCCGAGACGGTGGCCTTCAAGGTCACCGGCGCCGCCGCCGCACAGCCCACGGGCACCATTGGCGCGCTTCTGCTCGAGGGCACCAAGGGCTATGCGCAATATGTCGACACCACCGTCGACGGGATGGTGGTGGCGGTCGACCGGCTGGCCACCGCGATCAACGCGGGCGACCTTGACGCCGCGCAGAAGGCCTATGCGCAGGCCCGCCCCTTCTACGAGCGCATCGAATCCGACGTGGAAGGTTTCGTGCTGCCCGGTCATGACGCGACCGACAACACCGGCAACCTCGATTACCTGATCGACATGCGCGAATCCAACCTTGACCCCGCGGTGGGCTGGCGCGGCCTGCACGCGATCGAACGCGACCTGTTCCAGACCGGGGCGATCACCGACGGCACCCGGGCGCTGGCCGCCGAGCTTCAGACCAACGTGGGGCATCTCGAACGTCTGGTGCCGACGCTG
>DAIEJF010000034.1 GCA_027351005.1 Paracoccaceae bacterium
GCGGCGGCACCATCCGCGTGCTGGTCGAGCCGGTGGGCAGCGCCCTGCCGCTCGACCTGCTGGAACGCCTGGTCGCCGCCCGCGCCGACCGCCGGGCGGTGGCCTATGCGGTGAACATCGCGACCTGGGAAAAACGGCTGATCGACGGGGACGGCGATCCGCTCGGGGCGCAGGTCCGCGCCCGGCTGCGCGCCGACCGCTCGGGGATGGAGGACGGCGACTGGTTCGTCGCCGTCCACAACCCGCCGCTGCAGCTGATCGTGGTGGGGGCGGTGCACATCGCCCAGCCGCTTCTGCAGATGGCGCGGCTTGCGGGCTACGACCCGCTGCTGATCGACCCGCGCGAAGCCTTCGGCGCCGCCGCGCGCTTCCCGGGCGAGACGATCAGCCACGACTGGCCCGACGAGGCGATGGCGGCCCACGGGCTGGATGCCCGCACCGCCGTGGTGACGTTGACCCATGACGCCAAGCTGGACGACCCCGCGATCCGCGCCGCGCTGAGGGCGCCGGTGTTCTACCTTGGTTGCCTTGGGTCCACCCGCACCCATGCGAAACGGGTCGAACGGCTGACCGCGGCGGGGTTCAGCGCGGAAGAGATCGCCCGCATCCACGCCCCCGTCGGCCTCGACATCGGCGCCAAGAGCCCGGCGGAAATCGCGGTCTCGATCCTCGCGCAGATCACCCAGCGCCTGCGGCAGGGCTAGGGCGATGGACTTCGGCCCGGTCCCGCTCGAAGAGGCCGAAGGGGCGATCCTCGCCCATTCCCGGCTGATCGAGGGGCGCAAGCTGCCCAAGGGCCACCGGCTGACGGCGGCCGATCTGGCCCGACTGGCCGCCGCGGGGGTGGAACGGCTGACCGTCGCGCGCCCGGCACCGGACGACGTGGGCGAGGATGCGGCCGCGGCCCGGCTGGCGGCGGCGCTGGTGCCCGACCCGGGCGCCGCGGGGCTGTCGCTGACAACCGCCTTCACCGGGCGGGTCAACCTGCATGCCACCGGCCCGGGGGTAGTCGCGCTGGACGCGGCCGCCATCCACGCGCTGAACCGGATCGACCCGGCCATCACCTTCGCCACCCTGCCGCCCTTCGCGCGGGTGGCGCGGGGCACGCTGGTCGGCACGGTGAAGATCATCGCCTATGCCGTGGCCGAGGCGGGCCTTGCGCGCGCCTGTGCCGCCGCCCCGGCCGCGATCCGCATCCGCCCGGTGGTTCATCGCAGCGCCGGGCTCATCCTGACCGAGGTGCCGGGGCAGGCGGCAAAGCTGAACGCCAAGGCGCGCGAGATCACCGCCCGCAGGCTGGCCGCGCTGGGCATGGACCTGGCCGACACCGTCGCCGTGCCGCACGAGGCCGCGGCCATCGCCGCCGCGCTGCCTGCGCTTGCGGGCGACATCGCCCTGATCCTGACCGCCTCGGCCACCTCCGACCTGCACGATACCGCGCCTTCGGGTCTGGTGGCGGCGGGTGGGCAGGTGATCCGCTTCGGCATCCCCGTCGATCCGGGCAACCTGCTCTTCCTCGGGCGGCTCGGCGCCCGGCCCGTCATCGGTCTGCCGGGCTGTGCCCGCTCGCCCGCGCTCAATGGCGCCGACTGGGTGCTGGAACGGGTGGCCTGCGGGATCGACCTGACATCAGATGACCTTTCGGCGATGGGGGTGGGCGGGCTTCTGACCGAAATCCCGATCCGGCCCCAGCCGCGCGAACGCAGGCCCTGAGCGCGCGCCCGGCCCCGGCTCCCGGGGCGCTGCCCCGGACCCCGGGATATTTGCGGACCGAAAATGGGCAGGGCGCGGCGTCTGGCATTTTCGGTCCGCAAATATCCCGGGGGGAGGCCGCAGGCCGGGGGGCAGCGCCCCCCTGCGACGGTGCGGGGCGCGGGCGGGGGGACAAAGCAAAAGGCTCTCCGCCATGGGAGAGCCTTTCCATCTGCGCGGGCGAGGGTCGGCTTACTTCGGGCCGATCATCATCACCATCTGGCGGCCTTCAAGCTTGGGCATGTTTTCCACCTTGCCAAGTTCGGCCACGTCGGCTGCAACGCGGTTCAGCAGTTCCAGACCCAGTTGCTGGTGCGCCATCTCGCGGCCGCGGAAGCGCAGGGTGACCTTCACCTTGTCGCCGCCTTCCAGGAACTTCACGACCGAGCGCATCTTCACCTCGTAGTCATGGATATCGGTGCCCGGGCGGAACTTGATTTCCTTGATCTCGATGATGTGCTGCTTCTTGCGCGCCTCGGCCTCGCGCTTCTGCTGTTCGTACTTGAACTTGCCGAAGTCCATGATCTTGCAGACCGGCGGCACCGCGTTCGGGGAAATCTCGACGAGATCGAGACCCGCCTCTTCGGCCATCATGAGGGCACGGTTCGGCGTCACCACGCCGACATTTTCACCATCGGCGCCGATCAGGCGAATTTCGGGCGCGCGAATGCGGTCGTTCACGCGGGGGCCGGTTTCACGTTGCGGCGGGGCGTTGTGGGGTCTGCGAGCTATGGCGGCAATCCTTACAGTTTCTGATGCAGGCGCAAAATAGAGCGGCGCGCGGGGTCTTTCAACCGCATTCCGGTGCAAGGCGGCGATGCGTTGCCCGCTTTCCAAGTGCCGCGGGCTCTGGCACAACGGGGCAGCGGCACGCCGCGGGGTTCGCGGCGGGAGAGGAAGATGCAGAGACCTGTTCTGGTGACAGCCGCCCTGCTGTTCGTCGCCGCGGGCGGCCTTTCGGCGGTCGGCCATTTCGGCAGCCGTGCCGCGGTGCGCGCGCCGCAGGCGGCCGGGGCGGGCGCGGCCGCGCCGGTCTGGGATGCGCAGGCGCTGACGCTGGACGAGATCAAGGAGCGGATCGCCAAGGCCGACATCGCCGAAACCGACCGGCTGCAACTGATCGTGGCCTTCCGTGCGGCCAAGGAAGACCGCACGGCACTGCAATCGGTGCTGGACAAGCTGCGTCTGGCGATGCAGGCGGCCGTGAAGCAGCCCTGAGGGCGCGTCAGATCCCGTCGCCCACGAAGGCCTTCTCGACCACATATTCCCGCGGGTCGCTGTTGGCCCCCTCGCGCAGGCCGAAACCTTCCAGCACCGCCTTGACGTCCATGTTGAAGGCGAGGCTGCCGCAGACCATGGCCCGGTCATGGGCGGCATCCATCGGCGGAAGACCGAGGTCGGCGAAGACCTTGCCCGAGGTCAGGGTGTCGGTGATGCGCCCCATCCGCGGAAAGTCTTCGCGCGTGGTGGTGGGATAGTAGCGCAGCTTCTGCGCCGCCAGTTCGCCGATCAGCGGGTCGTCCGCCAGCGCCGCCACCAGCGTGCGGCCATAGTCGAGTTCGGCGACCGTGCGGCAGGTGTGCATCATGACCACCTCGTCATAACGCTCGTAGGTGTCAGGCTCGCGCATCAGGCTGGCGAAGGGGGCGATGCCGGTCCCGGTGGCCAGGAACCACAGCCGCTGGCCGGGCAGCAGCGCGTCCAGCACCAGCGTTCCCACGGGCTTCGGGCGCAGGATGATCTGGTCGCCGGGGCGGATGTGTTGCAGCCGGCTGGTCAGCGGGCCGTCGGGCACCTTGATCGAGTAGAACTCCAGTTCCTCGTCCCAGGCGGGCGAGGCGATGGAATAGGCGCGCAGGATCGGCTTGCCGTTGTCGTCGGGCAGGCCGATCATCACGAACTCGCCCGAGCGGAACCTCAGCGAGCGCGGCCGGGTGACGCGGAAGGAAAACAGCCGGTCGGTCCAGTGCGTCACCGCGGTGACCGTCTGGGCGTCGGGCATCACTTTGACGGGGGTGGCGGGCGTGTCGGTCACTTTGGTCTGTTCGGTCATGCAGGTTGCGGGGAGCGCGCGTCCCCGCCCTCTCTAATCGGTGATGGGATGCAGGAAAAGCGCGGAATCAGGCGCGCAGCCGCGACCGATAGTCGTGGGCGCGCCAGTCGGCCCGGTAAAGCCACTGCGGCTCGGGCTGGCGGGCGGCGAGGTCGTCAGAGATTTCCACCTCGTCGAAGCCCGCGCGCCGCGCCATCGCGTACTGATCGGCGATCAGGTGGCCCGCTGCCCTGAGGCGCCCGGCATAGCCCATCAGCCGCAGCCGCCGCGCCAGGGTGAAGCCGCGCCCGTCCGCGAAAGAGGGAAAGGCGATGCGGATGATCGCCACCCCGTCAAGCCGACCGGTCAGCGCCGTCACATCGGCGCTGGGCGCAAGATCGAACGCCGCGGGCAGGGGGCCCTCTGCCGGGGCGGGGGAAAACGCGTCGGTGACGCTGTCCGGCGCGAAGCCGGTATCGGTAACGATCACGCTCATGCTGCTGTCTCCTGCGCGCCCGCGCCGCGCACAAGGCGGCCGTTGATGAAATGGATGCCGCATTCGTCCTTTTCGCGCCCGCGCCAGCGGCCCGCGCGGGGGTCCTCGCCCGGTTTCACCGGCGTGGTGCAGGGCGCGCAGCCGATCGAGGCATAGCCCTTTGCCACCAGCGGATGCCGCGGCAGGCGGTTTTCGACCATGTAATCGGCGATGTCCTGCCGGTCCCAATGGGCCAGCGGGTTCAGCTTGATCCGCCCGTTGGCCTCGGCCTCGAAGAAGTCGATCTCGGCGCGCGACTGGCCCTGATAGCGCTTGCGCCCGTTGATCCAGGCGTCAAAGCCCTTCAGCGCGCGTTCCAGCGGTTCGGTCTTGCGCAGGGCGCAGCAGCCGTCGGGGTCGGCCAGATGCAGGATGTTGTCGACATCGCGCGCGAGCACCGCCACCGGGTCGGGGCGGATCACCCGCACCTCGGTCAGGCCCAGCGTCTCGGCCACCTCGGTCTGATAGGCCAGCGTCTCTTCGAAGAGCATCCGCGTGTCGACGAACAGCACCGGCACCGTGCGGTCGATGACCGAGACAAGGTGCAACAGCACGACCGATTCGGCCCCGAACGACGAGACGAGGCCCACGCGCCCGACCAGCGGGTCGGCCAGCGCGGCTTCCAGAACGGTGGTGGCGGCGTGGTGACGGTAGCGCGCGTTCAGTTCGCGGACCCGTTCCTCGACCGGCGGCAGGGGGGCTTCAAGCGGCATCGCGGTCCCTTTCCTCGGGGTAGAGCGCGGCCTTGAACGGGGCGGGCCCCAGGCGGCGGAAGGCGGTCAGGAAGCTCTCGCCCGGCTCGAGCCGCAGCGCGAGATAGGCGCGCACCAGCCGCTCGATGGCGGGCACCACCTCGTCATAGGCAAAGCCCGGGCCGGCCTTTTCCCCGATGGCGGCGGTTTCGGTGGCATCGCCCCCCAGCGTGATCTGGTAGTTTTCCACCCCCGCGCGGTCGAGGCCCAGGATGCCGATATGGCCCACATGGTGATGGCCGCAGGCGTTGATGCAGCCCGAGATCTTGATCTTCATGGGCCCCACCTCGTGTTCCAGATCGAGATCGTGGAACCGGGTCGCGATGGCCTGCGCGATCGGGATCGACCGCGCGGTGGCCAGGCTGCAGTAGTCCATCCCCGGGCAGGCGATGATGTCGGAAATCAGCCCGATGTTCGCCGCCGCCAGCCCCGCGGCCTTCAGCGCCGCATGAACGGCGGGCAGGTCGCCCCGGTGCACATGCGGCAGGATCACGTTCTGCTCGTGGCTGATGCGCAGCTCGTCATGGCCGTAGGTTTCCGCGATGTCGGCCAGCGCCCGCATCTGCGCGCTGGTCGCATCGCCCGGCGTGGCGCCCGGCGCCTTCAGGCTGACCTGCACGATCGCGTAATCGGGGTTGCGATGGGCCACCAGGTTCGTGTCGGCCCAGGCGCGGTAGGACGGGTTCGCCAGCGCGCGGTCGTGCGGATCGGTCGGCGCCAGCTTGAACGCCGGGCGGCCGAAGGCTGCGCGGATCTGGTCCAGCAGGCGCTGGTCGGTGCCGTCATAGGCGCCGCGCAGTTCCGCGAACCGGTCCTCGATCATCTGCGTCAGCGCCGCGGCACCGGTCTCGTGCAGCGTGATCTTGATGCGCGCCTTGTACTTGTTGTCGCGCCGACCAAGCAGGTTGTAGACGCTCAGCACCGCCTCGACGTAAGGCAGCAGGTCCGCTTGCGGCAGGAAGGGGCGGACCACATGGCCGATCAGCGGCGTGCGGCCAAGCCCGCCGCCCACGATCACCTCGAACCCCGGCGCGCCATCGGCATCGCGCACCATCCGCAGCCCGATGTCATGCGCGCGCGTCACCGCGCGGTCATGCGGGCTGCCGGTGATGGCGATCTTGAACTTGCGCGGCAGGAACTGGAATTCCGGATGGTCGGTCGACCATTGCCGCAAGAGCTCTGCAATCGGGCGCGGGTCATCGATCTCGTCCGCCGCGGCGCCCGCGAAATGGTCGGCGGTGACGTTGCGGATGGTGTTCCCGCTGGTCTGGATCGCATGCATCTGCACATCGGCCAGCGCCGACAGGATCGCGGGCACGTCGGTCAGCTTCGGCCAGTTGAACTGGATGTTCTGCCGCGTCGTGAAATGGCCGTAGCCCTTGTCCCAGGTGTCGGCGATATGGGCCAGTTGCCGCATCTGGCGGGAATTGAGCGAGCCATAGGGGATCGCCACCCGCAGCATGTAGGCGTGCAGTTGCAGATACAGCCCGTTCATCAGGCGCAGCGGGCGGAATTCGTCTTCGGTCAGGCTGCCGTCGATCCGGCGCGCGACCTGCTGGGAAAACTGGGCGACCCGCTCGCGGACGAAGGCCTCGTCGAAGTCGGAATACTTATACATGGCGTTCCTGCTTGCCGTGGGCGTAGTTGGACGGGCCGCGGGTGCGGAACGCCTCGCGGAAATGGACGGGCTCGGGCCCGTTCGGGCCGGGGCGCGCCTCGGCCAGATAGGCGCCCACAACGACCTGCCGCTGGGCCTGGGCGTCGAGCAGACGCAACTGGGCATGCGCCTCGTCCTCGATCAGCTCGGCCTCGTGGTGTTCGCGGCTCCAGCGGTCGTCGGCGGTCAGATAGACCACATCGCCTTCCAGCAGCGCGTTTGCGGTGACGACCTTGGGGGTGAAACGGGGGCTCATGACAGGGCCTCTTGCAGTTCGGGAAGGACAGCCTCGGCCGCGCGGGGCGCGAGGCCGTACAGCAAAACGGCGGGGCCGGTCAGGTCGGCCACAGCCTCGGGCAGGCCCGTCAGCCGACAGGCGATCACCCGCTGGTCGGGGCGGCTGGCGTTCTCCACCACCGTCACCGGCGTGTCGGCGGCCGCGCCATGCATCAGAAGCCGCCCCTGCAGGAAGCGCGCGGCGCGTTTGCCCATGTAGATCGCGGCGACCGATCCGGGCCGCGCCAGCCCGCGCCAGTCCTGTTCGGCAAAGCCCTGCACGTCATGCCCGGTCAGGAACCGCAGCGAGGCATTGCGCCCCCGCCGCGTCAGGCTTTGTCCGAGGCCCGCGGCGGCCGCCGAGGCGGCGGTGATCCCCGGCACGATGGCCCAGTCGATCCCGGCGGCGGTCAGCGCGTCGATCTCGTCATCCAGCCGGCCATAGATGCCCGGATCGCCCGCCTTCAGCCGCACCACATGGGCACCGCGCGCGGCATGGTCCACCATCAGCGTGTGAATCTCGGCCTGCGGGGTCGAGGGGCCGAAGCCCTCCTTGCCCACATCGATCAGCAGCGCCTCGCGCCGCGCCAGTTCCAGGATCGCGGGCGCCACCAGCCGGTCATGGATCACCACATCGGCCCGGTCGAGCGCGCGGCGCGCCTTCAGCGTCAGCAGTTCCGGATCGCCCGGGCCCGCACCCACCAGATCGACACGGCCGGGCGCGGGCGTGGCCGCCAGCTGCCGCGCGAGCAACTCGGCCAATGCCCCCTCCAGCGCCGCCTCGCCCCCCCTCGCCAGCGCGCGGGGGCCCTCACTGTCATAGAAGGCTGCCCAGAAGGCGCGGCGGGCCCGGCCCGGCGGCAAGGCCTCGGCCGCGCCGCGGAACGCCTTGCCCGCCCGCGCCAGCGTGCCCGTGGCGGGCGACAGCCGCTCTTCCATCTCGGCCTTCAGCGCCCGCGCCAGCACCGGTGCCGCGCCTTCGGTGCCAATCGCCACCACCACCGGGTCGCGGTCGACGATCGCGGGGGTGATGAAATCCGACGCCTCGAGATTGTCGATCACGTTGACCAGCGCGCCCTCGGCCCGCGCCACCGCGGCGATCCGGGCGTCCTCGGCCTCGTCCTCGGCCGCGGCATAGACCAGGGCCGCCCCCACCGCATCGCCCGGCGCGAAGGCGCGCACCACCAGCGCGATCCGCCCCCCGGCCGCAAAGCCCGCCACCTCGGGCAGCGGATCGGCGGCGAAAACCCGGATCTCGGCCCGGGTCTTCAGCAGAAGCCGCAGCTTGGCCAGCGCGGCCTCGCCCCCGCCCGCCACCACGATGCGCCGCCGAGCGACGTTCAGAAAGACGGGGAAGTGGTCCATGGGCAGGCATCCGGGGCTGAAATCTTCGCCCCAATATAGAATTTTCTCCCGTTCATCCGCCAGATGCCCTTGCAAACAAGGAAGATCGTTCCGATACTTCCGCCCAGGTAAAACGTGGTTTCGGAATCGAAAGGGATCAGGAATGGCCGTCCGGCTTGACGAGATGGATCGGAAAATCCTCACCGAACTGCAGGAGGATGCGGGGCAGTCGCTGGACGAGATCGCCCGCAAGGTCGGCAGTTCCAAGACCCCGGTCTGGAACCGCATCCGCAAGCTGAAGGAGCTGGGCGTCATCACCCGCCAGACCGTGATCCTCGATGCCGAGGCGCTGGGGCTCGAGGCCTGCTTCTTCGTTCTGATCCGCACCAGCGAGCATGAGGCGGGCTGGCAGAAGAAATTCCTCGAGGCGATGCGCCAGCGCCCCGAAGTGCTCGAGGCGCACCGGCTTGCGGGCGACATCGACTATATCCTGAAGGTGCGCGTGGCCAATGCGCGGGCCTATGACACATTCTACCAGGCGCTGATCTCCGAGGTGCGGATCTACAACGTGACCGCACTGCTGAGCATGGAAGAGATCAAGTCGACCACCCTCCTGCCGCTCTAGGGCCGGGCCGGGCAGGGGGGCGCTGCCCCCCGTCGGCTGCGCCGCCTCCCCCCGGGATATGTGACGACCGGAAATGGGCAGGCCGCGCCTTCATTTTCGGTCCTCAAATATCCCGGGGGTGCGGGGGCAGAGCCCCCGCGCGCTCAGCCCGGATGCACCGCCAGGCCGGACAGGCCGTGGAAGTGGTATACATCGGCATAGCGCGGCGGCGCGGCCAGCCGCAGCCCCGGCAGGCGCGCGAAGAGGATCGGCAGCGCGGTCGCCAGTTCCAGCCGCGCAAGCGGCGCACCCACGCAGAAATGCAGCCCCGCGCCGAAGCTCAGGTTGGGTTTCGCCACCCGCGCGGGGTCGAAACGGGCGGGGGCCTCGAACATGCCGGGGTCGCGGTTGGCTGCCGCAAGCAGCAGCGCCACCTCCTCGCCCTTGCGAAAGGTGTGGCCCATGACCTCGACATCCTCATAGGCGTGGCGGGTGAAGAGGTGCAGCGGCGGGTCGTGGCGCAGCACCTCCTCGACCGTCGCCGCGACCCGGTCGGGGGCCAGGGCGGCGGCAGGGGTCTTCTGTTCCAGCAGCGTCTTGACCGCGATACCGAGGCTGTGGACCGTCGCCTCGTGGCCTGCGTTCAGAAGCAGGATGCAGGTGGTGATCAACTCGTCTGTCGTCAGCCGCTCGCCGTCGGCTTCGGCGGCGATCAGGTGCGTGATGAGGTCATCGGCGGGGCGCGCGCGGCGTTCCTCGACATAGGACCGCAGGAAGGCGGCGAACTCTGTGGCGGCGCGCGCGGCCGCCTCTTCCATCGTGCGGGTGCGGCGGGCCTGGTACATGCCCACCATCGCGTTCGACCAGCCGAGAAGGTCGTCGGCCATGCTTTCGGGCACACCCAGCAGGCGGGCGATGACGATCACCGGGATCAGCCTGGCGAAGGCCGGCATCAGGTCGAAGTCGTCCGCGGGGAAGCGGTCGATCAGCCCGTGCGAGAGGGCGGCGATCTCGGGCGCCAGCGCGGCGATCCGGCGCGAGGTGAAGGCGCGCAGCACGAGGCTGCGCAGCCGGGTGTGGCGCGGCGGTTCCAGTTCCAGCATGGAATGCGCCTCGACCGCGTAGAAGGGCGCCTGGTGGGCCGGGATCGGCAACCGCTTCTCTGCGGGCACCTCGCGGCCGAAGCGGCGGTCGCGCAGGATGGCGTTGACCCCGGCGTAGGACAGGACGGCGGGCATCGCGTAATCCTCCCAGATCACGATCCTGCCCTGCGCGCGTGCCCGTTCGTAGAAGGCGTAGGGGTTCTGCACGAAGGCGGGATCGGTGGGCGATTGCGCGATGCGGGGCAGGGTCATGGGGCGGGCTCCTCTGTCGGGCCGAAGAAAGCGCGGCCAAGTGCCCGCCGCAAGGGCGCCCTGCGACGATTTTGCGCAATCGCGCCGGTGCCCGGCTGTTCTCGGGGCTGGTGCAATCCGCACAAATCGGCTATACTGATCAAATTGGCGGCCGACCCTGATCGATGCCGGGCGACGCTGTCGAACTTACGAAATCCGCTGCAGGGCAGGCGCCGCTTTCAAGGTTGCGGGCGTCCGGGTGTCTGCGGAGGGTGCAGAGGGGGGGGCTGTCGGGAGCGCCCCCCTTCGTTTTTTCAGACCAGCGCGCCGGTTGCGTCGATCCGGGTCTTGCCGCCCAGATAGGGCGCGAGCGCCGCAGGCAGCGTGATCGAGCCATCGGCCTGTTGGCCGTTTTCCAGCACAGCGATCAGGGTGCGCCCCACCGCAAGGCCCGAGCCGTTCAGCGTATGCACGAATTCCGGCTTGCCGCCGCCTGCGGGGCGGAAGCGCGCATTCATCCGGCGGGCCTGGAAATCGCCGCAGACCGAGACCGAGCTGATTTCGCGGTAGCGGTTCTGGCCGGGCAGCCAGACCTCGAGATCATGGGTGCGCTGGGCGCCAAAGCCCATGTCGCCGGTGCACAGCACGATGACGCGGTAGGGCAGGCCCAGTTTCTGCAGGATCGCCTCGGCGCAGGCCGTCATCCGCTCGTGTTCGGCGCGGCTCTGGTCGGGCGTGGTGATCGAGACCATCTCGACCTTCTCGAACTGGTGTTGGCGCAGCATGCCCGCGGTGTCCTTGCCCGCCGAGCCCGCTTCCGAGCGGAAGCACTGGGTCAGCGCCGTCATGCGGATCGGCAGGCCCGCTTCTTCCAGCACCTCGCCCGCGACGGTGTTGGTCAGCGTGACTTCCGAAGTGGGGATCAGCCACCAGCCGTTGGTGGTCTGGTAGCTGTCCTCGGCGAATTTCGGCAGTTGGTTGGTGCCGTACATCGCCTCTTCCTTCACCAGAACCGGGGTCCAGGTTTCGGTCAGCCCGTGTTCGGTGATGTGGGTATCCAGCATGAACTGCCCCAGCGCCCGGTGGACCCGCAGCACGGCGCCGCGCAACAGCACGAAGCGGGCGCCCGACAGCTTTGCCGCCGTCTCGAAATCCATCCCCGGGGTGACGCCCGCGATCTCGTAATGCTCCTTCGGCGCGAAGTCGAAGGCGCGCGGGCTGCCCCAGCGGCGCAGCTCGACATTGGCCTCTTCGCCCGGCCCGTCGGGCACGTCGGCCAGCGGGCTGTTGGGGATGGTCAGGAGCAGATCGCGCAGCGCCGCGTCCTGCGTCGCCGCCTCTTCGGTCAGCCGCGCCACCTCGGCCTTCTTCTCGGCCACCAGGGCGCGCAGGCGTTCGAATTCCGCGGTATCGCCGCGGGCCTTGGCGGCGCCGACCTCTTTCGAGGCGGCGTTCTGCGCGGCCTGCGCCGTCTCTGCGGCCAGAATCCGGGCGCGCCGCGCCTCGTCGATCGTCAGCACCTGCGCCGACAGGGGCGAGAGGCCGCGGCGGGCAAGGGCCGCGTCGAAGGCGGCGGGGGTCTCGCGGATGGCGCGGATGTCGTGCATGTCTCACCTCGGGTTTTCCGATGGTTTGCCCGATTTCCGGCCCCGAGGGAAGGGTGGGGCCGCGGTTTCGGCAGGGGTGGGGCATCCCGTGCCGGGCGCGCCCGACGCCCCGGCCGCGGCGCCGGGATCAGCCGTTCAGGTCGCCAAAGCCGCGGCCGTTCTTGATGAGGTCGAGCAGCAGGTCGGGCGGGGCCCAGAGCGGGTCTTCGGCGGCAAGCTGTGTCAGATCCTTGCGCACCTGCACCAGCCCGGCCATGTCGGCCTGATGCATCGGGCCGCCGTACCAGCGCGGAAAGCCGTAGCCTGCGATCATGGCCAGGTCGATATCGGCGGGCCGCGCGACCTCGCCCGCCTGCAAGAGCCGCGCGCCCACCGCGATCATGGCCAGCAGCACGCGGCGCACGATCACCGCGGGCGGCAGGACGCGCGGCGGGCGGCCTGCGCGCGCGGCGGTGAGGAAGTTCACGACCACCGGGTCATCCTGCCCCTCGGGGCGTCCGGGCGGCCAGGCAAGCCATCCCGCGCCGGTCTCGACCCCCAGCCGCCCCGCGGCGGCCAGATGCCCCGAGAGCGGCGAGGCCGCGCCTGCAAGCCCCGCCATGTCGGCCAGCGCGCAGGGCCCCTGCGCCGCGCCCCAGGCCCGCAGGGCCGCGTCGAGCGCGGCGGGG
>DAIEJF010000045.1 GCA_027351005.1 Paracoccaceae bacterium
CGGAAGTCGGCCGCGTTCTTTTGCTGGGTATCGACCGCGATGGTCATCTGCTGAATGTTGTTCTGGATCGACCCGACCGGCGTCTGATCGTTCGCGGCGGCTAGCTTGCCCGCGACCTGGGTCATCGAAAGGCCACGCGCATCAAGCTTTTGCGGATCCACGTCGACCCGGACGGCGTAGGTCCGCTGGCCGAAGATCAGCGCCTGTGCCACGCCCGGCAATGTCGAGAGCGACGGCGAGATGACGTTTTCCGCGATGTCGTCAACCTGCGTCAGCGGCACCGTGTCGGTCGTCAGCGCCATCAGAAGGATCGGCGCCGAGGCGGGGTTCACCTTGCGGTAGCTGGGCGTCGAGGTCATGTTCGCAGGCAGGCTGCGCTGCGCCCGGCTGATGGCCGCCTGCACGTCGGCGGCCGCCGCATCGATGTTCCGGCTCAGGTTGAACTGGATGGTGATCAAGGTCGAACCCAGCGACGACGTGGCCGAGATCGAATCGATCCCTTCGATCGTCTCGAACTGCTTGATCAGCGGCGTGGCGACCGACGTGGCCATCGTGTCGGGCGCCGCCCCCGCCAGGCTGGCCGAGACGCTGATCGTGGGCAGGTCGGCTTGCGGCAGCGCGGCCACGGACAGGTTCTTGTAGCCGGTGTAGCCCGCAACGATCACCGCCGCCATCAGCAGGATGGTTGCGACAGGGCGGCGGATGAAAACCGCAGAGATGCTCATGACTTGCTGGCCTCGCCCGAGATCGGCGCCGCCAGTTCGGCCTGCCCCTGCTTGGTTGCGTCGGCGGAGCCTGCGCTGGCGCCCATGACCTTGACCGTGGCCCCGGGGAAGATCGCCGCCTGCCCCTCGACCACCACGCGGTCGCCCGGCTTCAGCCCGCTGGACACCCCGGCCTGATCGCCAACGCGCAAGGCCACCTTCACCGGGCGTTGGTCGATCTTGTTGTCGGCGGTCACCACATAGGCCACGTCGCCCTTGTCGGTCGGCATCACCGCCACGTTCGGCACCAGCACCAGTTGTTGGCTTACCCCGGCCTGCAAGGCGACGCTGACGGGCTGGCCCGGCCAAAGGCGTCCATTGTCGTTCGTGAGGCTCGCCCGCAGCGTCACGGTCGCGCTCGGGCCGTCAACTGCGTTGTCGATGAACGTCACCGCGCCGGTCTCGGGGGGGGCCGAGGTATCGCCGACGCCGGTGACGCCAACCGTCAGCGTACCCGCATCGAACGTCTTGCGCAGCAATGCAAGATCATCCGCCGCCAGGCTGAATTGCACCAGCACCGGCTTCATCCGCGTGATCCGGACCAGCGCCGTGCCGGCCGAGACATAGGCGCCCTGCGAATACTGCACCGCGCCCAGCCGTCCGTCGAAGGGCGCGCGGATTTCGGTGTTGCGCAGCGCCACCTCGTCGGCCGCATGGGCCGCGGTATCCACCGCCAGCGTGCCCTGCGCCACCTTCACCGCGGTCAGCGCGTCGTCGCCCGCCTGCGCGGCGCTGACCCCGGTATCAACCAGATGCTTCGTCCGGTTGTAGGTGGCCTGCGCGTCGTCCAGCGTGGCCTGATCCTTGGCGATCTGCGCCTCGTCCTTGGCAATCTGGGCCCGGATGGTGCTGTCATCCAGCTTCACCAGCAGGTCGCCCTGCTTCACCGTGGCGCCATCCTGCACCAGAATCTGCGCCAGCGTACCGCTGATCTGCGGCGCGAGCTGGGTCGAGGCAACCGGCACCACCGCCCCGATCGTGCTGCGCTGCACCGGCAGCGTGCCCGTGCTTGCCGCGACCACCCGCACCGCGACAGGCCCGCTGCCGCCACGCTTGCCACCCGTGGCGGCACCGGTCTTGGCCGGACCGGCCGAGGCCGAGATGTAGGGCTGCGCCCACGACGGCGCGAGCGGCGCGAGCCTGTCCCGCAAGACGTATCCGGCGGCCAGAACGGCAACCAAGACAATGACCGCAAACTGCTTCATACCTTTTATCCCTGCATTGTCCGACGGGTTGCACTGCTGTAGGCGCGCAAGCTAGAGCGGCGCTCGGCTAAAGAAAATCTGGGGGCCTTCCGATCATCTATTCGTGATTGGGGCATTGTCAAAACCGATGATACGGCCACTTTCGAAGTCTCCGGCGCGGTGCGTCGTGCCTTCAACGTTACAATCTTCCCTTTCCGTCGCGTCCGTGCGACGAACAGTCCCGCAAATCGACGCGCGGCGCATGGTGGCCTGCGCGTGTGACAGATCGGCCCCATCGTGACTCGTGCTTCCGCTCGTGCCCTTCTTCGTGCCCGGATGTTGCCTCTGATCGTGGCAACCGCCCTGTTCATGGAGAACCTGGACTCTACCGTCATCTCGACCTCGCTGCCCCGGATCGCAGAGGATCTCGGGACCAGCCCCATCCATTTGAAGCTTGCGCTTACCTCGTACCTGCTCGCGCTGGCGATCTTCATCCCGGCATCGGGCTGGATGGCCGACAAGTTCGGCGCCCGGCCGATCTTCCGGCTGGCGATCATCATTTTTGCCTTGGGCTCGATTTCCTGCGGCGCGTCGAACGGGCTTTCCTGGCTTGTCGTCTCGCGCGTGCTTCAGGGCATTGGCGGGTCGATGATGGTGCCGGTCGGCCGCCTGATCGTGCTGCGGACAACGCCGAAGGAAGGCTTCGTCAACGCGATGTCCTGGCTGACGGTTCCCGCACTGATCGGCCCGGTCATGGGGCCGCCGCTGGGCGGCTTCATCACGACCTATTTCGATTGGCGCTGGATCTTCTGGATCAACATCCCGATCGCGGTCCTGGGTGTGGTTCTGTCCTCGATCTACATTCCGAAGATCACGCCCGACAAGGTCCGCAGCTTCGACGCGCTGGGGTTCCTGCTGGTCGGCCCGGGGCTGGCCGCCTTCCTGACCGGGATCACCATGGCGGGGCTGGGCATGACCTCGGCTGCCGTGATGCTCGTGCTGATCTTCGGCGGGCTGCTGCTGGTCGCGCTCTACGTCCGGCATGCCTTCCGGGTCGACGCCCCGCTTGTCGATCTGCGGCTGCTTGCGCTGCCCACCTTCCGGCTGGCGGCCGCGGGCGGCACCCTGTTCCGGGTCGGCGGCGGTGCCCTGCCGTTTCTGCTGCCCCTGATGCTGCAACTGGGCTTCGGGCTGTCCCCGTTCCAGTCGGGGATGATGACCTTTGCCACCGGGGTCGGCGCGATGACGATGAAATTCATCGCGCAACGGGTGCTGAACCGGTTCGGGTTCCGGCGCGTTCTGATTTGGAACGCGGCCATTGCGGCTTGTTTCCTGGCCCTTCCGGCAGCCTTCCGCCCCTGGACACCGCACCTGCTGATGATCGGCGCGCTCTTCGCGGGCGGCGTCTTCCGCTCGTTGCAGTTCACCGCGATCAACGCCGTCACCTATGCCGAGGTGACGAACGAGCGGATGTCGAGCGCGACGAGCTTCAACTCGGTGCTTCAGCAACTGTCCAGTTCGATCGGGATCACGGTCGCGGCCTTCGGGCTGGAAAGCGTGCAGGCGATCAGCGGCAGCGACCATTTCACGGTGGCCACCTTCCCGCCGGTGTTCCTGCTGGTGGCGGCCGTCTCGGCCAGCTCGATCCTGTGGTTCATCCGGCTGGCGCCCGATGCGGGCGGCGAGCTGCTGACACGGAAGGCGGCGCCGCGCGCCACCTCCGCGGCCCAGCCCGCCGCAGCCGAGTGATCAGACCACGTCCCAGCCTTTGGTGTCGGGCCTTGCGGGGCCCGATGCATCTGCCGCGCGCCGCCGTCGCCAGAACGCCCAGCCGCGCTTCTGTCGCGCCCCGTCGCGGGTGACGATCATCAGGATCGACGGCGTTACCACCAGCGTCAGCACCGTGGCAAAAGCCAGCCCGAAGACGATGGCCGAGGACAGCGAGATCCACCACTGCGTGGACGGCGCGCCGTAGGTCGTCTCGTGGTTCAGCAGTTCCAGGTTCAGCCCGAACGCGATCGGCAGCACGCCCAGAATGGCCGTTGTCGCCGTCAGAACCACCGGTCGCGCCCGTTCGTGGCAGGTCTCGATGATCGCCTCGACCTTGCCCATGCCTTCGGCGCGCAGGGTGTCGAAGGTGTCGATCAGCACGATGTTGTTGTTCACCACCACACCCGCCAGCGCGATGATCCCGATCCCGGTCATCACCACGCCGAACGGCTCCTGCATGATCAGCAGCCCCAGGAACACCCCGATGGTCGACATCACCACCGCCGACAGCACCAGCCAGACCGAGGTGAACTTGTTGAACTGGGCCAGAAGCACGATGAAGATCAGGAACACGGCCGCCAGCCCCGCCTTCGACAGGAAGGCCGCCGAATCCTTCTGGTCCTGGTCCGAACCGCCAAGCTTCCAGTGGATGCCCTGTTTCTCGAGCCCCATGCCCTGCATCATCTTCGTCACCTCGGCCTGCACCGTGGCAATCTGCGCCCCTTCGCGGACGTTGGCCTGAACGGTAACCGTGCGCGCACCGTCAATGCGGATCAGCGTGCCGGTCGACGGGGCCGCCACCCGCTTGACGAAGTTCGAGATCGGAACCGAGCCGTCTGCCGTCGCCACCCGCAGTTCGTCCAGCATCGACAGCGTGCGGTCCTCGCGCGGCAGCCGCAGGCGGATGTCCACCGCGTCATCCTGGCCCGGCGGGCGATAATCGGTCAGCTTCAGCCCGTCGGTGACCAGCTGCACCATCGCGCCAACCGCGCCGGGCGACAGCCCCGCCTTGGCAGCGCCTGCGCGGTCCACGTTCAGTTCCCAGGTGACGCCCGGCGGTGGCAGCCCGTCCGAGATGTCCACCGCATCGGGATTCTTCCTGAGATCCGCCGCGACCTTGCGCGCCACGTCGTTCAGCCCGGTCGGGTCCACCGCCGACAGTTCGATCTGGATCGGCTTGCCCGAGGGCGGCCCCGCCTGCGGCACCGACACCTCGACGCGCACCCCCGGCAGGCCCACCATCGCCTTGCGCAGGCTGGCAAGGATCTCGTTGGCAGACGGGCGGTTGCGCCAGTCCACGAACTCGTACTGGATCACCCCCACCACATCTGGATCAACCTGGTTGCCCGATGCCGTCGGAATGCCGGACCGGGTGTAGACCGTCTTGATCCCGGGCCAGTCCAGCAGCTTGACCTCGGCCTGCCGGGTCAGCGCGTCCATCTCCTGCACCGACAGGTTGCCGCGCGCGTGGACGTAAAGAAGACCGTAATCGGGCTCGACGTTCGGGAAGAACTCGACCCCGCGGCCGTACTTGCCATAGGCCACCGGCACCGCGACCAGCAGTGCGACGGCCGTCATCACCACCAGCCAGGGGTGCCGGATCGCCCGGGCGACGAACCGCATGTACAGGCTTCTGCCGTCTTTCGGGATCTCGCGCACGGGTTTCGCGATCATCGCCCCCAACGTCGGCGCGAAGATCAGCGCGTACAGCATCGAGGCCGACAGCGTCGCGATCAGCGTGATCGGCAGGTACATCATGAACGATCCCACGATGCCCGGCCAGAACAGCAGCGGCGAAAAGGCCGCGACCCGCGTCAGCGTGGCCGCGATCACCGGGCCCGCCATGCGGTGGCTGGCCATCGCGAAGGCGGTCCGCTTGTCCATCCCTTCGGCCATCCGGCGTTCGGCGAATTCGGTGACGATGATCGCATCGTCCACCAGCATCCCCACCGCCAGGATCAGGCTGAACAGGACCACGATGTTCACCGTCAGCCCCGCCAGCGACAACCCCAGGATCCCCATCAGGAACGAGGCCGGAATGGCCAGCCCGATCAGCAGCGAGGCGCGGCCGGACAGCGCGTAGAGGATGACGACGAACACCAGGATCACCGCCGTCAGGACCGAGTTCTGCAGATCGCTCAGCAACTGGCGGATGTTGGTGGACTTGTCCTGGCTGAAGGTCACCACCGTGCCGGGCGGCAGAAGCTTCTGGTAGGTGCCCACCAGCGCCTTCACCGCGTCCACCGTCTCGATCAGGTTGGCGCCGGTGCGTTTGGACACCTCGATGGCGACGGCGGGCTTGCCGTTCAGCCGGGTGATGGTGGTGGCGTCCTTCTGGGTCGCGGTGACGGTCGCGATATCGCGCGCGCGCACCACCGCATCGCCGGTCGACACGATGGGCAGGTTCGCCACATCCTCCGGCGTCTCGATCAGCGCGGGCAGCTTGATCGAATAGCGGCCCTGCTGCCCTTCCATCGCGCCTGCGGCCACCAGCTGGTTGTTGGCGGTCGCTCCGCCGATCAGCTGATCCGGCCGCAAGCCATAGGATTGCAGCTTGGCCGGGTCGATCGTCACGTCCACCACATCGTCGCGCACGCCCTGAAGCGTGGCGTCAAGCACGCCCGACACGTCTGCGATCTGATCGCGCAGGTCGCGCGCCGCCGTGGTCAGCACACGTTCTGGCACATCGCCCGACAGTGTGACGACCAGCACCGGAAACTCCGAGATGTTGACCTCGTGCACCGAGGGGTCCGACGTCATGCCGCTGGGCAGGTTCGGCTTGGCGTTCGAGACGGCCGAGCGCACATCGTCGAGCGCCTTGCGCAGGTCTGCCCCGGCCTGAAACTCGATCAGGACCGACCCGCCGCCCTCGTAGGCGGTCGAGGTCATCTTCTTCAGCCCGGCGATCGTCTTGATCTGCGTCTCCATCGGACGCAGCAGAAGGCGTTCGGAATCCTCGGGCGAAATCCCGTTGTAGACCATGTTCACATACATGATCGGAATCTGGATGTCGGGTTCGGCTTCCTTGGGGATGGTCCGGTAGGCGATGGCCCCCGCCAGCATCAGGAACAGCAGGACCGACAGCGTCAGCCGCGCGTTGCGGATCGCAAGCTCGACCAGCTTCATTGTCCGGCCCCGCCATCGGCGCCCAGCGTCGGCCCGCCCGCAGGCGGCGGCACCACGTCCACCGTCTGGCCATCCTTCACCAGATCCTGCCCCGACACCACGATGCGCACCCCGGCGGGAACCCCGGCCAGGATCAGCCCCTTGGGCGTGTCATCGACCAGCGTTACCGGGGTGAAATGGGTCACATTCTGCGCATCGACCGTGCGCAGGCCCAGATCGCCATTGTCCGACAGCGTGATGACCGAACGCGGCACCGTCACCGCCTTCACCGGCGGGGCGTAAAGGGTGATCTGCGCGGTCATGCCTGCGGGGATCCTGCCGTCAGGATTGGGGATCGCAACCTCGACCGGGAAGGTACGCGTGACCTTGCTGCCAAGCTTCGAGACATAGCGCACGGTGCCTTCCACCTTGCGCCCGTCCACCAGTTCCACCTGCGCCTTCGAACCGGGCCCGATATCGCCCACGTCCATCTCGTTCACTTCGGCGCGCACCACGATGGGGTCGATGGAAATCAGCGTGGCCACCGGGGCGCCCTGCTGCAGCCACTGGCCCTGCTCTGCCACCACGCTGTCCACCACACCGGCAAAGGGCGCATGCAGCGTCAGCCGGTCGGCGGCGGCCTGGGCCTGGGTCAGGGCAGCTTCGGCCGCGGCCTTGGCGGTGCGCGCGGCCAGAAGCGTCAGGTCGGGCATGTTGCCCGAGGCCGACAGCTTTTCATCGGCGTCCAGTTCCTTGGCCCGCTGCGCCAGCACAGCCTTGGCATTGTCCACCGCGGCCAGCAGGTCGCTGCCGTCCTGCGCCATCACCTCGGCCCCCGCGGCGATGGTCTGGCCCTGCACCACGTCCAGCTTCGCCACGATGCCCGCGCTGCGCGCGGCCAGTGTCACGTTCTTGTCGGCCTGCGTGGCCCCCGAAAGGCGGATCGCGCGCGCATGTTCGGCAAAGACCGGCTCGACCGCTGCGACGGTCGGGCGGAGCGGCGCGGCAGGCTGGTCTCCCGCGGTTTCGGCCGGGGCCTGGTCTGCCGGTTGGGCCGCAAGAACCTGGTCGCTGCCGACCGAGGCGAACTTGCCGGTCACCACCCAGGCGGCCGCAGCGATCAGTACAAGGATCGCAGCGATCCGGTGACCTGGAATCTTGCCAGACATGAACGAACTACCTCAATGCGTCTCGGGCGCCGCACGTCCGGCACACGGAGCAGGTCGCGGCCCCACCCAACGCGGCACCACCTGCACCCTGCCAAAGATAAGACCTGCTGACACATATCAAGTGCCTGTGATTGCAACCCGCGCGGAAACTGGCGCAGGCGCCACAGTTTCAGCCACTTGACCCTACGTCATTTCAGCGCGTCAACGCAGTTGGTCAGTGCCGCAATCGAGGCCTGCGACCCCGCGAGACTGTAATTCTGCACGTCGCGCCCCGCACTGTCACGCAGATAGAGCGTGTTGCCATAGACCACCTCTGACAGGAACCGGGTGCCGCTGCGGCTGTCAGGCAGGTCGAACAGGATCGACTGCTTGTAGAGGTTGGCATTCGACAGCGACCAGGGCGCCTGTTCGTCGATCTGCACTTCGAGGTCGGCCGCGCTGTCGTCGAAGCTCCAGCCCGACGAGTAGAATTGCAACCGGATCGGGCTTTCCCGATCGGCCCAGATGGCAAACGAGTCGTCGGGGTAGGTCACCTGCGCCACGCAGGCCATCGTCCCGTCGTCCCAGGCGACCACCCGCACTTCCCAGTCGCGGTAGGAATAGACGACCATGTTCTGATTGTCCGCGGCAACCGGCGCCGCGACGCTTGTGGCCAGCGCCAGCGCGCTGACCAGGGGCAAAACCTTCATGAAAACCTCCGATCAAACGTGACCTCAGGGTAAACCCCGGCTCACGCCCGATCAAGTTTTCGTCAGAATGGCAGTTCAGAGCCATTCCCAAGGCCGGGTGAATTCGCCCAGCACCTTCTCGACCGCGGCCGTTTCAGGGGCGCCGTCACGGCTCAGGCGCGCGACAAGCCCACGCTTCTTGTCCTCGATCACGTCGGCGACACGTGCCTGCAGCCCCGCGGACGCCAGGGCTTCGTTGTAAACCCGCACGATGGCCAGCCGCCGCAGGTCGGGCTTGAACACCTTGCCCACCGCGGTCTTCGGCAGTTCGGGCAGGATCTCGATATGCTTTGGCACCGCGGCGCGCTCGTGCACATGGGTGCGTGCATGCTCCATCAGCGCCTCGATGGTGACCGCGGCCCCCTTCACCAGTTCCACATAGGCGCAGGGCAGTTCGCCCGCGAAGGCGTCGGGCTGGCCGATGGCGCCCACGAAGGCCACTGCCTCGTGGCTCATCAGCGCCTCTTCGATCTCGGCCGGGTCCAGATTGTGCCCGCCGCGGATGATCAGATCCTTGGCGCGCCCGGTGATGTAGAGATAGCCGTCGGCATCGATCCGGCCCAGGTCGCCGGTCCGCAGGTAAAGCTCGTCGGCAAACAGGAAGCGGTTTTTGTCGGCCTCGGTATAGGTATGGCCGGAATAGACGCCGGGGTTGGCTACGCAGATCTCACCCACCTCGTCGGTGCCGCATTCCCGGGTCACACGCCCCTGCGCGTCGCAGTGCAGGATGCGGACATCGGTGTAGGGGAACGGAATGCCGACCGATCCGATCTTCTTTTCCCCCGCAGGCGGGTTGACCGAGACAAGACAGGTCGCCTCGGTCAGCCCGTAGCCCTCGACGATGGTCACACCGGTGGCCTTCTGGAACCGGTGCCAAAGCTCGATCGGCAGCGGGGCCGAGCCAGAGAAGGCATAGCGCAGCGACGACACGTCGGCATCCACGGGGCGCTGCATCAGCGCCGAGATCGCCGTGGGTACGGTGATGACGAAGGTCACCTTCCAGCGTTCGACCAGCTTCCAGAAATTGTCCAGGACCCCCTCGCCGCGATAGCCCGCGGGCGTCGGAAAGACGGCATGGGCCCCCGACGACAGTGCCGACATCAGGATCGGGTAGGCCGCAAAGACATGGAACAGCGGCAGCGGGCAGATCACCACGTCGTCGGGCCGAAACAGCAGTTCTGCCCCCAGCCAGCCGTTGTAGATCATCCCCGACACCCGGTGCTGCGCCACCTTCGGCATGCCCGTCGTTCCGCCGGTGTGGAAATAGGCCGCCACCCGGTCTGTGGTGATGTCCGAGAACCCCAGCGCATCGGCCCGTTGACGGGCGCATTCGCGGGCGAAATCCAGCACCCGTGCGCGATGAGCCGCGGCATGTTTCGGGCGGATGAACGGCACGATCCAGCGCTTCGGCACCGGCAGGTAGCGGTTCAGATCGACCTCCAGCACGGCTTCTACCGCGGGCGCCTCGACCAGTGCCTGCGCCACCTTCGCAGCGATGTCCGCCCTGGGAAACGCCTTCAGGGTCACGACCACCTTTGCCTTCGTCTCGCGCAGGATGGCCGCAATCTGGGGCGCATCCAGCAGCGGGTTGATCGGGTTCACGATCCCAGCCACCCCGCCCGCGATCAGCGTCACCACGGTTTCGGTGCAGTTCGGCAGCACATAGGCCACCACGTCATCGGGCCCGATCCCCAGGCTGCGGAACAGGTTCGCCGCCTGCGTCACCCGCCCCTTCAGCATCGCCCAGGTCAGGGTCTCTGCCGGGTCCTGCGGCCCCGATGTCAACTGGAAGCTGAAGGCGGGGCGGTGTGCATGCCGCGCCGCGGTATCGGACAGAAGCGCATAGATCGAGCGTGGCAGCTTGCGCGACTCCCACGGAGCCTCTGCCTCGATGGCGTTGCGGTCGACCAGCGACGCGAATGAACTCATGGTCCCCTCCCCTTCCGCCTTGCGGCGGTCCTTTCAAGGGAAGTTCGGTGCTTTTGCCCGCGCCTGCAAGCCGGGCGCGCGCGGGAAAACGCAGCGTCACCGCCCGGCGGCGCCTTGGCCGTCACGTCACGCCGCTATTCCGCGGCGACGCCTTCGGTGAACTGAAGCTTCGCCAGCCGCGCATAAAGCCCGCCGCCGGCCACCAGCGCATCATGCGTGCCCTGATCGACGATCCTGCCCTGATCGAAAACCACGATGCGGTCGGCCTTCTTCACCGTCGCCAGCCGATGTGCCACGATCAGCGTGGTCCGCCCTGCGGCCAGCCGCTCGACCGCCTCCTGCACCGCCCGTTCACTTTCGGCATCAAGCGCGCTGGTCGCCTCGTCCAGCAGCAGGATCGGCGCATCGCGCAGGATCGCCCGTGCGATCGCAATCCGCTGCTTCTGCCCGCCCGACAGCATCACGCCGCGTTCGCCCACATAGGTGTCGTAGCCCTGCGGCAGCGCGCTCAGGAACTCGTGCGCGGCGGCAGCCTTGGCGGCGGCCTCCACCTCGGCGTCAGTGGCCTCGGGCCGACCGAAACGGATGTTCTCGCGCGCCGAGGCGGCGAAGATCACCGGGTCCTGCGGCACCAGCGCGATGGCGCGGCGGTAGTCGGCCCGCGCCATCTGGCGCAGGTCGATGCCGTCGATGGTCACCCGCCCCTCGGCTGGGTCGTAGAAGCGCAGCAGAAGTTGCAGGATGGTGGTCTTGCCCGCGCCCGAAGGCCCGACCAGCGCGACCGTCTCGCCCGGAACGACCGTGAAATCCACGCCGTCCAGTGCCGACACCTCGGGCCGGGTGGGATACTGGAACCGCACCGCCTCGAAGCCCACCGCACCCCGCGCGGGGCGCGGCAGCGGCAGCGGGCGCGGCGGGTCGATCACCGTGTCGGTGGCGTTCAGCAGCTCCACCAGCCGTTCCGTCGCCCCCGCGGCACGCTGCAATTCGCCCACGATCTCGCTGAGCGAGCCGACCGAGCCCGCGACCAGCACCGAATAGATCACGAACTGGATCAGCGCACCCGCGCTCATGTGGCCTGCGCGCACGTCGTTGGCGCCGATCCACAACACCCCCACGATGCCCGTGAACACCAGGAAGATGACGATCACCGTCATCACCGCCCGCGCCCCGATCCGCTCTTTCGCCGAGGTGAAGGACTGTTCGGTCAGGCGGGCGAACCGGGCCCGGCTTTCGCGTTCATGGGTAAAGGCCTGCACCGTCTGCACCGCGCCCAGCGCCTCGGAGGCATTGCCCGAGGATTGCGCGATCCAGTCCTGGTTGTCGCGGCTCAGCTTGCGCAGACGGCGGCCCAGCACCACGATCGGCACGATCACCACCGGCACGATCAAGAGCACCAGCGCCGTCAGCTTGGCCGAGGTCAGCAGCATCAGCACCAGCCCGCCCACCAGCGTCAGGCAATTGCGCAACGCGACCGAGACGGACGACCCGATGACCGACAGGATCAGCGTCGTGTCGGTCGTCAGACGGCTGACCACCTCGCCGGTCAGGATCTTCTCGAAGAAGGCCGGGCTCATTCCCAGAACGCGGTCGAACAGCGCCTTGCGGATGTCGGCCACGACCCGCTCGCCCAGCCGGGTGACCAGATAGTAGCGCGCCCCCGTGCCCAGCGCGAGCAACGTCGCGATCCCCAATGCGGCGGCAAAGTAGCTGTCCAGCAGCGATGCCGCACCGGTGTTGAAATTGTCCACCACCCGGCGCACTGCCACCGGCAGGATCAAAGAGACCGTGGCCGTGACGATCAGCGCCCCCAGCGCGCCAAGCGCCATCGTCCGGTACGGCCGCACGAACGGCCAAAGCCCCGCCAGTGCCCCGATCCGCTTCGACGAGTCCCGCTTTTCCAGGATCACCGGTTGTCGTGCCATGCGCTTTCCTCCGCCTGTCCCGGTCGCCCTTACGCCGCGTTCGGCCATCGGGCAAGCGCGCAGCGTGCCGCAGCGGCTTCACGGTGGGGTGATTTGCGGCGCCCCGTGCCCCGCAAAACGCGATCCGCCGCAGAAGACGGACAGCGGCGCGGCACCGCGGGCAAAGAGGGATGGGGGATGGAGCGGGCGGCGGGAATCGAACCCGCGTCTTTAGCTTGGAAGGCTAAGGTCTTACCATTACACAACGCCCGCACAGGCTGTCATATAAGACGGCCCGCGCGCCGGGGCAAGCCGTCAGGCATCCAGTGGCGCGATCAGTCCCGGCCCCTCGGCCCGGTTCGAATTCACGCGCGGATCGACCCGGTGCAGGGCCCAGGTGCCCTCGGGGGCCGCGCGCATCGGCACGGCCGCGCCATGCCCCGCCTCGCCCAGCCACAGCGGCCAGTCGGCCTGCGCCACCGTCACCGGCTCGCGGTGATGGACCCTGGCCATCGTCGGCCCCGCGTCGGTGGTGACGATCGCGCAGGTGGTCAGGCTTTGACCATCCCCCTCCCAGCCTTGCCAGAGCCCGGCAAAGGCCAGCGGCGCCCCGTCGGCCCGCGCGATGTACCACGGCAGCCGCTGGCCCGCGGGGCCCGCCGACCATTCGTAGAACCCCGAGGCCGGAATCAGGCACCGCCGCAGCCGCACCGCCTCGCGGAAGGCAGGCTTGCTTGCCACGGTGTCGCTGCGCGCATTGATCAGCAGCGGACCATCGGTTGGCGTCTTGTACCAGGCGGGAATGAACCCCCAGCGCATCGCCCGCAGGCGGCGTTGCCCCCCATCCGACGTGACAACGGCCAGGCTCTGCGTCGGGCAGATGTTGTAACGCGGCACCGGCGGCAGGTCGTTCGACGGGGCCGCCCGGAACAGCGCCGCGATCCCCTCGTCGGGAGCCGTCATGACGATGCGGCCACACATGCGCGCTGCCCCTCGCGGTCTGCCTGCGCGCGCGCCCCCCTTGGCGGGGCGCGCGCGTCAGCGGATCACTGGCCGACCGTCTTGATCCGGCCTTCGACCTTGTTCGTCACATGCCCGATCTTGGTGACATAGGTCATCACGTCATTGGCCATCAGGTTCGCGGCCTGTTCGTTCACGATCACCTTGCCGCCGCCCAGCGCGGTATAGCCGTCGCCGCCCGCCAGCATGTAGTCGTTGGTCGCCACCTTGTAGATCGCGTTGGGATCGAGCGGCTTTCCGTTCACCATGACCGAGGCCACGCGCGAGCCCGCGGGCGCCTTCGGGTCATAGACCACCTGGAGCCCCGAAACCTGCGGGAAGCGGCCCGCCCCGTCCTCGACCTGGCTGAAGCCGTTTTCCAGCGCCGCCAGAACCTGGCTGCCGGGGATCTCGGTCACCACCGTCTTGTTGCCGAAGGGCAGCTCGCTCAGGATGTCGCGGCGCGTCAGCTGCATTCCGGCGTCATAGGTCTTGTCGGCCCGGATCCCGCCGCCGTTCGTGATGGCGATATCGGCGCCCGTCGCATCCTTCATCGCATCGGCGATCAGATCGCCCATGCTGCTTTCCTCGCCACGCACGACATTGCGGCGGCTGTCGAGCGGCACGTCGGTGGTGCCGATCACCACGCTCAGGTTCTTGTCAAGCTGGGCCTTCAATTCGTCGACCATCTTCTGGGTCTCGGGGTCGGGCTTGACCGTGGCGGTATCGACGAAGCGGAAGTTGGGCGTCCACTTCACGACCCGCTTGCCCTCTTTCTGGTCGATGGTGATGTTCAGATCCAGCGGCGACATGTAGCGGGCGTCCATCGACGTCTCCACATAGGCCGTGATCCCGTCATAGCCCGTCATGTAGTCATGGTCATCGCCCGACATGATGACATCGAAGGCGTGGCTGGCCATCATCTGGAAATCCTGGCTGTGCGGCGCCTGCACAACGCCCACCACCAGATCGGCGCCGTCCTTGCGCGCCTGCTTCGCCGCCGCGACCCCGGTCGCGACCGAGGGCAGGAATTTCAGGTCGCCGGGCGACGAGACGCTGGGGGTATCATCCTCGGACACCGGGATGAGCGCGATCTTCAGCCCCGCGATCTCCTTCCACATCACGCCCTGAAGCCCGGGCAGCGGCGAGCCGTCGGCCTGGGTGATGGTGATCGTGGCCCAGGGGTACTTCGACTTCGACACCTTGTCGAAGAAGTTGTCCTTGCCGAAATCGAACTCGTGGTTGCCCGGCACCGCGATGTCGAAGGGCACCAGGTTCGTCAGGTCGATCGTGTTCTGCCCCTTGTCGAGCCCCGACAACAGCGAGGGCGACAGCATGTCGCCGTCAAACACATAGAGGAAATTCGGGTTGGCGGCCTTCTCGGCCCGGGCCAGCGCGTTCAGGCGGGCGAAGCCGCCACGGTCCTTGCCGGCATCAAAGTTGTAAAGGTCGCCAACGCCAAGGATGGTCAGCTTCACCTGCTCGGCAGCCTGCGCGGCGCCGACGGTCAGGCTCGCGGCAACCACGGCCCCGGCAAGGGCGGCGGCTCGCGGGCGGGCGTGTCTGGTCATGCGGGGTCTCCCTCTCTGGATGGCGCGACATTGCGGATACCGCGCGCCGCTGTCAAAGGCTTCACGCGCCGAACCTCTCCCGTGGCCATGACGTCCGCGTGACACCGCCCATTGACCAGGCGGACGGCATTGGGCATGACGCCCATATGCTCATTTTCAAGATCTTCCGCCGCCCAGAATGGAACGCCTTCCGCGACGCAGGCGTGACCGCGGGCGCGCCCGTGGACCTGGCCGACGGGTTCATCCATTTCTCCACCGCCGCCCAGGTGGCAGAGACCGCGGCCCGGCACTTCGCCACCGAAAGCGACCTGGTACTGGTGGCCGTGCGGCCCGAGCCGCTGGGGGCCGCGCTGAAATGGGAACCGTCGCGCGGGGGCGCGCTTTTCCCGCATCTCTACCGGCCGCTGCGGCTGACCGAGGTGGTCTGGGACAAGTCGCTGCCGCTGGGCGCCACCGGCCATATCTTTCCCGAAGGCATGCTGTGAACGCGGTCGAACGCCTCGGACTGGCGGCGCTGCACCGGCTCGACCCCGAGCAGGCCCATGGTCTGGCGCTTGCGGCGCTGCGACGCGGGCTGGTGCCGCTGCCGGGCCCCGTCACCTCGCCCCGGCTTGCGACCACGCTTGCGGGGCTCGCACTTCCCAACCCGGTCGGGCTCGCCGCGGGCTTCGACAAGAACGCCGTGGCGCTTGCCGCCCTGGCGCGCGCGGGCTTCGGCTTTCTCGAGGTCGGTGCCGCCACCCCGCGCCCGCAGCCTGGCAACCCCAGGCCCCGGCTGTTCCGGCTGACAGAGGACCGCGCCGCCATCAACCGCTTCGGCTTCAACAACGACGGGGCCGAGGCGATCGCCGCGCGGCTCGCCGCCCGCCCGCGCGATGCGGTGATCGGGCTGAACCTTGGCGCCAACAAGGACAGTCCCGACCGCGCCACCGATTTCGCAGCCGTCCTGCGGCGCTGCAGCCCGCTGGTCGATTTCGCCACCGTCAACGTCTCCTCGCCCAACACGGAGCGCCTGCGCGACCTGCAGGGGAAGGCGGCACTCGCGGCCCTTCTGGCGGGGGTGATGGAGACCCGCGCCGCCCTGCCCCGCCCGATCCCGGTGTTCCTGAAGATCGCCCCCGATCTCGATGCGGCGGGGCTCGAGGATGTGGCCGAGGTGGCGCTGTCCTCGGGCATTGACGCGGTGATCGCAACCAACACCACGCTCTCCCGCGACGGCCTGAAAAGCGCGCATCGGGGCGAAGCGGGCGGTCTGTCCGGGGCGCCGCTCTTCGAACGCTCGACCCGCACGCTGGCCCGCCTCTCGCACCTGACGGAGGGCAGGCTGCCGCTGGTTGGCGTCGGCGGCATCGGATCGGCCGAGGACGCCTATGCCAAGATCCGCGCGGGCGCCAGTGCGGTGCAGCTTTATACCGCGATGGTGTTCCAAGGCATCGGCCTCGCCGCGCGAATCGCGCGCGGGCTGGATGCACTGCTTGTGCGGGACGGCTACCGGACGCTGGCCGAGGCGGTGGGCAGCGGCCGGTCAAGCTGGCTCTGAACCCCGCATATCATTTTCGGTCCGCAAATATCACGGGGTCCGGGGCAGAGCCCCGGGGCCAGTCACGAACGGAACGGCGGGGGCTTTGCCCCCGTGCCCCCAGGATATTTGCAGACCGAAAATGACAGGATGGCAGCGTCAGGCGGCCCGACGCTCGACCCGCGGATAGAAGGCCGCCATGCACACTCCGCGCAACGCGTTCAGCACCATCAGCGCGGCCCAGAGCCCGGAATTGCCCAATGCGGGCGGCAGGATCAAGAGGGCCGCGACATAGCCTGCAACCGAGATCGCCATCGCCTTCAGCATCTCGCGCGTCATGGTGGCACCGATGAAGATGCCGTCGAACATCCAGCTTGCAACCCCCACGAGCGGCGCCGCAACCACCCAGGGCAGGACGCCGCGCGCGGTCGCGCGCACCGCCGGGTCGGTGGCCATCAGATCGATCAGATGGGGCCCCAGCAACGCGAAGCCCGCCGCCAGCGCGACCGCGCCGCCCGCGCCCCACTGGCTTGTCAGGATCGCCGCGCGGCGCAGAGTGCCGGGCGCCCGCGCGCCCACCGCCTGGCCAACGAGCGATTCCGCCGCGAAGGCGAAGCCGTCGAGCGCGAAGGCGGTGATTTCAAGGAACTGCAGCAGCACCTGATTGGCCGCCAGAACCCGGTCGCCGTAGCCCGCGCCCAGGAAGGTGAAGGCGGTGAAGGCCGCCTGCAGCAGCACGGTCCGCAGCATGATGTCGGTATTGACCCGGACCATCCGCGCCAGCGGTGCGCGGGCCAGAAGGCGCGCCCGGTCGGCCCAGGCCCCGCCCGCGAAGGCCGCGCGGCAGAACCAGAGCCCGAGCGCGAGCCCCGTCCATTCCGCCGTGAGTGTGGCCGTGGCCACCCCGCGCACGCCCCAGCCGAGGCCAAGCACGAACCACAGGTCGAGCAGGATGTTGACCCCGTTCATCCAGAGCTGGAGCGCCAGGACTCCGCGGGTGCGTTCCGTTGCGATCAGCCAGCCGGTGACAGCGTAAAGCGCGATGGTGGCAGGCGCCCCGAAGACCCGGAGGCCCAGGTACTGGCGGGCAAGGTGTTCCACCTCGGGCGAGGCTGGGGCAAGGCGGAATGCCGCCCAGAAAAGCGGCCCCCTGAGCAGGATCGCGGCAACCCCGGCGGCAAGCCCGATCAGGAGCGCGCGCGCGAGGATCGCGCCCACCTCGGCCCTGTCGCCCGCGCCACGCGCCTGGGCGACCATGCCCGAGGTTCCCATGCGCAGAAAGCCGAATATCCAGTAGATCGAGGCCAGCACGACCGAGCCCACGCCAACCGCGCCGATCGGCGCGGCCTGTCCGAGCTGGCCCACCACGCCGGTATCCACGGCACCCAGAAGCGGCACGGTGGCATTCGACAGCACGATGGGCAGCGCGATGGCCAGCACGCGACGGTGCGTCAGGCGGATGTCACTCATCCGGGTCCGGCATCAGGAAATGGCCCGTCGCCTGCGCGAAGAGGCGGCTGCGGTTGTCCTGCCAGGCCTCGACATGCACCGAGGCATAGCGGCGGCCCGAGCGGTTGATCCGCGCCCGCGCATAGGCATCGCGCGGCAGACCCGAGCGCAGGTAATCCACCGTGAAGTCGATGGTCTTGGGCAGCCGCGGAAGATGGGTCGGATGCAGGGTCGTGGGGTCAAGCCGCCCGGCCTCCATCTCTTCCCACAGGCTGGCCCAGGCAAGTTCGATGATCGCGGTGATCTCGAGGAAGGCGGCGGTGCAGCCGCCGTGCAGTGCGGGCAGCAGCGGATTGCCGATCACCTTGTCGGAAAACGGCAGCACCGCTGTCAGTTCGTCGCCGCGCCTGTCGAATTCGACGCCAAGGAACTGGATGTAGGGCACCCCGTTCACCAGCGCGCGCAGCGCCGCGTCGCGCCGCTGCTTGACCACCTGCACGGGTTCGGGCCTTGGCCGGGTCATGTCGCGCGTTCCACGGTAAAGGCTGCGGCGGCGGTGGCCACGGGGCGGCTGTCGTCGTCGTCGACGGCCGTCGCGCGCACGAAGGCCACTGCCCGGGTGATCTGGTAGCATTCGGCGCGGGTGCGGATCCGCTGGCCCGGCGTGGCCGGGCGCATATAGTCGATCCTGAGGTCGATGGTCGCCGTACCGGCCACGCCGGACGGGTGGTTCAGGACCGCCGTGCCACAGCAGGTGTCCATCAGGGCGAAGACCGCACCACCATGGATCACCCGCGTCGCCGGGTCGCCCACAAAGCGTTCGTCATAGGGCATCGAGAGTTCCGCCACGCCATCGCCCACCGCGTCGAGCCGCATGTCCAGCGCGCGCGCGTGGGGGATCGCCTCGATGAACTGGCGGGCATTGCGGCTGCGGATGTCGGACATGGGCGCGCTCCTTCCCGCTCGTTATTCGCCCTTGCGCAAAGCGCCGCAACCCCCTTCGCGTTCCGCTTGCGCCCCCCGCCCGCAACCGTCTAGGCTTCTCGCGGGAGGGGCCGATGACCGACAGCCGTATCAGTTTCAAGGAGATGTGTGTCCGTTTCGACGTGACGCCACGCACTCTGCGCTATTACGAGTACATTGAGCTTCTGGCCCCGCAGAAGGAAGGCCGCGCCCGGTTTTACGGCGCGCGCGAGATCGCACGGATGACGCTGATCCTGCGCGGTCGCCGTTTTGGCTTCAGTCTCGAGGAAATCCGCCAGTGGCTTGAGCTTTATGGGAAGAAGGGCACCCGCAGCCAGCTTGAGGCGTGGATCGACCTGGCCGACCGCCAGTTGCAGGTGCTTGACGGCCAGAAGGCAGAGCTTGAGGCCACGATATCCGACCTGCGCGCCCTGCGCGACCAGACGCGCGAGGCGCTGGCGGCGCGGTAGCCGCCCTGGCCCGTCACTCGCCGCGGATCACCTTGGTCAGGGGGGCGAACATCTCGGCGTTGGCGGCAATGACCGCGCCCTTTTCCAGGATGTCGTCGCCCTCGCGCACCGGGCCCACCAGCCCGCCCGCTTCGCGCACCAGCAGGATGCCTGCGGCCATGTCCCAGACGTTCAGGCGGCGTTCCCAGAACCCGTCGTAGCGGCCCGCGGCCACATAGGCGAGATCGAGCGCCGCAGCACCCCAGCGCCGCACACCGGCACAGGCAGGCATCAGGCGGCCCAGATCCTGCAACGTGGCGGGCAGGGTCGATCGCCCGCCGAAGGGAATGCCGGTGGCGAAGATGCAGTCGATCATGCGGCTGCGGCCAGACACGCGGATGCGGCTTTCGTTCATCCAGGCGCCGGCGCCCTTTTCGGCCACGAACATCTCGTCCTTGGCGGCGTCGAACACCACGCCCGCGACGATTTCACCCTTGTGCTCCAGCGCGATCGACACCGCCCAATGCGGCAGGCCGTGCAGGAAGTTGGTGGTGCCGTCGAGCGGGTCCACGATCCAGCGCCGGGTCGGGTCCTCGCCCTCGACGGGGTCGCTTTCCTCGCCGACCCAGCCGTAGGACGGGCGCGCCGCCGTCAGTTCCTCGCGGAT
>DAIEJF010000053.1 GCA_027351005.1 Paracoccaceae bacterium
CGACGACGCAATCGCATTCCTCAAAACCGCCGA
This sequence comes from Paracoccaceae bacterium, assembly GCA_027351005.1. Classification (GTDB taxonomy): domain Bacteria; phylum Pseudomonadota; class Alphaproteobacteria; order Rhodobacterales; family Rhodobacteraceae; genus Solirhodobacter. Next base: position 34 of record DAIEJF010000053.1, read on the forward strand.
CGCCGCAATCATCCTCGCCGAAGAACAAAAAACTCACATCAAACAAATCGATACCGCAGAACATACCGTCGCAAACATCACAAACGTCCTCGGTACCGTCATCACAAAAACGCGGGTGTAGGGTGTGATTCAGGCGGCAATCATCATCCCCCATTTCGAGGATGTCGCGCGGCTTCGGCGCTGCCTTGCCGCGCTGGACCAGCCGGGGCGCGCGGCGGTCGAGGTGGTCGTGGTCGACAACGGCTCGCGCCAGCCGCTGACCGCGGTGGCGGCCGAATTTCCCGCGGTGCGCATCGTGGTCGAGCCTGCGAAGGGCGCCGCCGCCGCCCGCAACCGCGGGGTGCGCGAGACGACGGCGCCGCGGCTGTGGTTCCTGGATGCCGATTGCGCTCCCGCGCCGGACTGGATCGCCACCGCGCTGCGGCTGGCCGACAGCGCCGACATCGTCGGCGGGGATGTGGCGCTGTTCGACGAGACCCCCGGCCCCCGGAGCGGGGCCGCGGCCTTCGAGGCGGTCTTCGCCTTCCGGGTGCGCCGCTATGTCGAGCGGGTGGGCTTTGCGGTCACCGCCAACATGCTGACCCACCGGCGGGTGTTCGAGGCCGTGGGCCCTTTCGTGCCCGGCCTGTCGGAGGACAAGGACTGGGGCCTGCGGGCGCGCGCGGCGGGGTTCAGGCTGGCCTTCGCGCCCGCGCTCCGGGTGGCGCATCCGGCCCGGCCGGACTGGCCCGCGCTGCTGGGCAAATGGCGGCGGCTGACGCGCGAGGGCTTTGCGCTGCAGGGCACCGGCGCTTGGGCGCGGATGCGGTGGGCGATCCGGGCGCTGGCCCTGCCGCCCAGCGCGCTGGTGGATGCGCCGAAGGTGCTGGTCAGCCCGCGCCTTGCAGGCCCGGCGGAACGGCTGGCGGCGCTGCGGGTGCTGTTCCGGCTGCGCGGACTGCGATTCGTCTGGATGCTGCGACAGGCGTTCGGCGGCCCGGTCTGAGCCGCGCGGCCGGGCGCGGGGTCAGCGCCGCGCCTCAGACAGGGCGCAAGAGCCGGTCGGCGGCGCGCGCCACGCGGGCCAGATGGCGGGCGCGGCTTGCGGGGGTGGAACTGTCCATCGCGTAATGCGCGGCAAAGCCGGTGCGACAGCGGCGGGCGCAAAGCAGGCGCAAGCCACGCAGAAGCGTGCGCCGCCCCGGCGCGCCGACCAGGAACGTCAGCCTCCGGCTGGCGCCGCAGGTGGTGAAGACACCCAGCCGGGTCACATGGGTCAGGCCCGGGCGGATGTCGCCCCCCGGCTCGGGCATCCGAAAGGCCACGCCGGGCAGCAACACCCGGTCAAGCCAGCCCTTGAGCAGCGCGGGCAGGCCATACCACCACGTCGGATAGATGAAGATCAGCGTGTCGCACCAAGCAAGGTCGGCCGCCTCTTCGGCGACGGGGATCAGGTTGGCGGGGCTGTCGGCATAGCCTTCCCATTCGGCGCGGGTCAGGGCGGGGGCGAAGCCCCGGGCGTAGAGGTCGTGCAGCCGGACCTCGGCGCCGGTGGCGGCCAGCCGGGCCAGCACCTGATCGCGCACGGCGGCGGTGAAGCTCTGCGGCGCCGGGTGGCAGTAGATCACAAGGGCGCGCATGGGGCTCTCTCCGGGTTCGGCTTGACGCGCATCAAGGCGGGCCCGAGGCTGCCGCGGCAGGGTGACGCCTGCAACAGGAAAGGAACGCGCATGTCCCGCCACCATGTCTTCTCGGGCATCCTGCAGCAGGCCGAGGCCACGCCCCCGGTGCCGACCGCCGTGGTCTGGCCGCTCAGCGACGTGGCGCTGAAAGGGGCCTGCGAGGCCGCCGAGGCGCGGGTGATTGCGCCCGTGCTGATCGGCCCGGCCGACCGGATCGCCCGGCTGGCGCAGGCGGCACATCTGAACATCGCGCATTGCGAGGTGATCGACACCGCCGAGGAAGAGGCCGCCGCCGCCGCGGGGGTCGAGCTGTGCCGGGCGGGCCGGACGCGGATCCTGATGAAGGGCAGCCTGCACACCGATACCTTCATGCACGCGGTGATGCGCGAGGGGGCGGGGCTGCGCGGGCATCGGCGGATCAGCCATGTCTTCCTGTTCGAGGTGCCAAGCTATCCGCAGATGCTGATGATTACCGATGCGGCGGTGAACATCGCGCCCTCGCTGATGGACAAGGCCGACATCGTGCAGAACGCCATCGATCTGGCGCATGTGATGAAGATTGCCGAACCGAGGGTGGCGATCCTGTCGGCGGTCGAGACGGTCAACCCGAAGATCCAGAGCACCATCGAGGCGGCGGCGCTGTGCAAGATGGCCGAGCGGGGGCAGATCACGGGGGGCGTGTTGGACGGGCCCCTGGCCTTCGACACGGCGGTGAACCTGCGCTCGGCCGAAATCAAGAACGTCCGCTCGCCGGTGGCGGGGCGCGCCGACATTCTGGTGGTGCCGGATCTGGAATCCGGCAACATGCTGGCAAAGCAACTGGAATATCTGGCGGGCGCCGAAGCGGCGGGGATCGTGCTGGGCGCGCGGGTTCCGATCGTGCTGACCAGCCGGTCGGACGGCCCGAAGGCGCGGCTGGCCTCGGCGGCGGTGGCGGCCCTTCTGGCCGAGGCGCGCAAGCCCGAGGCGGTGGGTGCCGGGCGCTGAAACGCCCGACCACCTGCGCGGGTCGGCCGCGGCCTGAGACGCCCGCCCGGCGCGCGGGCTTGTCACCCCGGTCCCGATCGCTAAGCTCGGCCCCCGAGTGACCGGAGGATCAGAATGCGCGCGCCGATGCTTGCCCTGCTTGCGGCCCTGACGGCCCCCGTCGCGCAGGCCGCGCCCTGCGGCGGCCCCTTCCCCGCCTTCGTTGCCGCCATGAAGGCCGAGGCGCTGGCCGCGGGCCGGTCGCCCGCCGCGGTCGACGCCTTCTTCGCGGGGGCCCGGATCGACCCGAAGGTGCTGCAGGCCGACCGCGGGCAGGGCTTCTTCCGCAAGAGCTTTGTCGAGTTTTCCCGCGCCCTCATCAGCAAGGGGCGGCTTGACCGCGGCCTGCTTTACGCCAGACGCTATGCCGATGTCTTTGCCCGGGCGCAAAAGACCTATGGCGTGCCGCCGGGGATCCTGCTGTCCTTCTGGGCCTTCGAGACGGATTACGGCGCGGTGCAGGGCGATTTCAACACCCGCGATGCGCTGGTGACGCTGGCGCAGGACTGCCGCCGCCCCGACATCTTCCAGCCTCAGGTCCTGGCCGCGATCCGCATGACGGAGATGGGCGAATTCGACCCCGCCACCACCACCGGCGCCTGGGCTGGCGAAGTGGGCATGGTGCAGATGCTGCCCAAGGACATCATCGAACGCGGCGTGGATGGCGACGGCGATGGCAAGGTGACGCTGAAGACCTCGGTGCCCGATGCGCTGATGTCGGCGGCGCATATGCTGTCCATGTTCGGCTGGCAGCCGGACCAGCCCTGGATGGTCGAAATCCGGGTGCCGCCGACGCTCGACTGGGCCAGGACCGGGCTCGATACCCGCCTGCCCGTGTCGCAATGGGCGGCGATGGGGGTGAAGGCGCGCAGCGGGGCGCTGCCCGCGGGGGCGGGCGATGCCTCGGTGCTGCTGCCGCAGGGGCGCAAGGGGCCCGCGTTCCTGGTGTTCGACAATTACCGGGTGCTGTTCCAGTGGAACAAGAGCTTCGTCTATGTCACCACCGCGGCCTATTTCGCCACCCGGATGCAGGGCGCGCCCGAGTATGACGCGGGCCACCCCGACCCGGTGCTGCCACCCGATGCGATGATCGCGCTGCAACGCAAGCTGGCCGCGCGCGGCTACGATGTGGGCAAGGCCGACGGCATCCTGGGCGCGGCCACCCGCACCGCCGTGCAGACGGAACAGGAACGGCTGGGCCTGCCCGCCGATGGCTGGCCCACGCAGGCGCTGCTGGACCGGCTGTGAGCCTGCCGCGCTGGGGGATCGTCACTACCGTCAAGGCGCCCGCCGAACAGGTGCTGGCCTTCGTGGCGCATCACCTGGGGCTGGGCCCGGCCCGCATCTTCGTGCATTTCGACGCCCCCGAGACGGGCGGCATGGCGGCGCTGGAGGGGCTGCCCGGCGTGCAGGCCATCGCCTGCGACGCGCGCTACTGGCGGCAGTTGCGCGGCACGCGGCCGCCCGCGCACCAGTACCGGCAGGCACTGAACCTGCAACGGGTCTATGCCCGAACGAAGCTCGACTGGCTTCTGCACATCGACGTGGATGAATTCCTGCTGGCAGAGACGCCGGTGGCCCCGATGCTGGCCGCAGCGACGGGCCCGATGGTGCGGGTGGAACCCTGGGACGCGCTGCACGACCCGCAGGCGCCCGGCGACATCTTGCGCGGCCGGTGGTTCCGCCGCGCGCTGCGCCCGGGCGAGGATGCGGCGGGGCTTATGCGGCTTCTGTCGCCCTATGGCACGTTGCTGAAACGCGGGATGCTGGGCCATTCGGCGGGCAAGTGCTTTTTCCGCACGGGGCTGGCCGATTTCGCCCCGGCGATCCACACCGCGCGGCAGGGCGGCGCGCAGCTTGACGCGGGCGCCTTCACGCCGGGGCTGGCCCTGCTGCACTTCCACGCCGAAGACCCGGACACCTGGCGCGCCCGCCTGCCCTTCCGCACCGAACGCGGTGCCTACCGCAACCTGCCGGAACTGCAGGCCTTCTTCCGGACGGCAACCCCCGAGACGCTGGACGATTTCTACCGCGTCACCCAGACCGCCACGCCCGCGGCGCTGGCGGGGCTCGCCGCGCTGGGGATGCTGCGGGAAGAACGGCTGGGGTTGAGGGAGAAGGTGGCCGGGCTGGGACAGGTTCGTCAATCGCAACCCACCCCCCTCACGCCACCAGTTGTTCCGCCTTCTTCAGGTCCACGCTGACCA